>NZ_JAFIBZ010000003.1:0-308803 GCF_017832375.1 Methylocaldum sp. RMAD-M
CAAGCTCCTCGTCCTGGCCTACGGCGTCCTTAAGTCCGGCCGACCGTTCGATCCCAATCATGGGCTTGCATCGTGATTTCTAAGACGGTATCTACGTTCTGATGTATAGAAGGGTGAACGGGATTTTGTACGGTCTAACTGCCGTTTTTAGGTTAAAACGATCGTTTGCGGCAGGCGAGGTGACCAGCGCAACCCGTTAGAAGCCCATATATCCGTGCTGGGTGAATTAGGCGCGCTTCCGCTCAAGGCATGCAACCCGCCGAAGCGAGCGGCAAGGTTGCCGAGCGTTGGTGGGTTACGGCGCATGTGAAGCGCGGCGATCGATGGCCAGCCGGCGCCGGAATGCGCCTAACCCACCCTACGACATCCCGGTTTCCGCAATCCACCAAAAGGGCGAAGGACCCTCCGCAGCTCGACAACCCTTCGCCCGGCCCATCCGTTTGTAGGATGTGCTGACCGAAGGGAAGCGCATCTGTCGCGAACCTAGCCGTTCATGCCGAGCTTCCCGGTCCCGGAACCGACAAAAGTCTTAATCCCTTCTTCATAAGGTCTCGATTCAAACTTAGGGATGTCCAACGCAAGCGCTAGCAGGAAGTCTTAATCCCTTCTTCATAAGGTCTCGATTCAAACTTAGACATCATAGAAGTTACCGACGCTGATTACGTCTTAATCCCTTCTTCATAAGGTCTCGATTCAAACATCGGTGAGGTATATGACTACCTCACCGAAAACGGGTCTTAATCCCTTCTTCATAAGGTCTCGATTCAAACACCGTTCGGACGCTCAACGCCGGGTGAATCGGGCGTCTTAATCCCTTCTTCATAAGGTCTCGATTCAAACGCCATTCTCAACGCTGAAATGGTCAACGGTCCTGAGTCTTAATCCCTTCTTCATAAGGTCTCGATTCAAACAAGCGA
The DNA here is from genome assembly GCF_017832375.1 of Methylocaldum sp. RMAD-M. Lineage (NCBI taxonomy): Bacteria > Pseudomonadati > Pseudomonadota > Gammaproteobacteria > Methylococcales > Methylococcaceae > Methylocaldum > Methylocaldum sp. RMAD-M. The sequence continues at coordinate 918 of NZ_JAFIBZ010000003.1, forward strand.
TGACAGCAAGCGCAAGCTGCAAAACACGTCTTAATCCCTTCTTCATAAGGTCTCGATTCAAACGGCTCGTGTCTAAAACACCTCCAAAGTCAATGGTTTACAAAGGGGGTTGCAGAAAAATCGGCTTGCCGAAAAGTTAGCATTCGGTACCGGGCGGTTCAACCTATCCATCGGCGTAAGGTTTCCTTCAAGGTTTTCAATTCCGGTCCGGCGCAGGTCAGTATCCCATAGGCGCGGGCGCGATCTTGAATGGCGGTGGACAGGGGCTGATAACTGACCAGCATGGCCTTTGCCTGGAGACCGCCCAGGAGGTTGGAAAGCGCGTCGAGCCGATAGATTGCATCGGCGCCCGCACCGCCGGTCTCGATATCGTCCCTGAACTGGCGGGTTTTGCACTCGACGATGTACAGCCGGTTTTCCGCGAGAAAGGCAACGTCCAGTTCATTGCGAATCCGCTCGGCGCCGTTTTGCCGCTCGACTTCCAGCCCTCGGCCGATGTCCTGTATCGCTTTGAGTTCGCTTTTCAGGCTCTGGACCAGACTGTACGCGTACTGTTCCAGCCATCCGCCGTTGGCGAAGAAGCGGGCCGGCTCGTCGGCGAAATGGAGGCGGCCTTGCCTCGCCATAACGACATCTGCGTTCTCAAACCAGCCGAGGAGGGCCTCGAAGTCTTCGCGCTCGATCTGGCCCGGTCTGAGTTGGTCGGAGACCAGCGATTCGTTCTGTTCCGCAGACATTGCCGCCCAGTTCAAAATTCGGAGAGCGTTCTGATATTTGTCGATGTGCCGGACCAGCCCTTCGGCCAATGTCCGCAAGCGCTCGGGCATGCCGAAGTTCGCCGGCCGTTCGCTCAATTGAGCCCCGTGGGCCTGAAAGAATCCCTTGAGCTTGATGCGGTTGGCGAGCTCCCTCGGCGGCCGGCCGGCGGGATGCATCCATATCAGCCGGTCCTGTTCGGGATGGACGTAGAAGATCGGTTGACCGGCCGTGCGGAACACCTCGTAGGCGGCGATGGCCATGGGCTTGGTGCCTCCGGTGGCGTTCAGGGCGAGCTTATCGTGCTCGTGTTCCGACACCAAAGCCAGCAGCTGCTCCCGAATGGCCTCGATATCGTAGGCATTCTCGATCCTGATCTGGCTCACCGTGACGCCGGCCGGCTGCAGAACGGCCCGGAGCCAGTCGGCCCGCCGGGCCATGTCGGGGCTTACCAACATGATGATGTGCTTGGGTTTGATCTCGGGATCGAGCGCCGGCGTGATGTTGGGCGTCGGCTGTCCGGAGACTAGGATTACATGGGTCTGTATCGTCATAGCGTTAGCGAGTGTTCTGGAAAACTGAGATGGAGCTGTCTGAAACCTTTTCAAGGCGAAAATTGGGCGAGGACATGCCGGTAAACCAAAGCGTCCATCCGTTTCAGCAACGCTTCTTTTTCCTGGCTCGGCAGAAACGCATGGACGAATGCCTGCTTGATCATGGCCAAGGCATCCCAGCAGCTGAAGCAATCGCCGACCATGCGCGCGGCGGTCAAATATTCGCCGGTCATGGTGGTGCAGCTAATGCCCGGATTATCCGTGCAGAGCGTCAAAGGGAGCCCGGCTTGCCAGAGTCGCCACAGCGGGTAATCGGGGCAGTGCGCCGTTTCAGGGAAAGCGGCGTCGCGATAGCCGACGACTTCCCGGTTGGAGCTGGGACAAAGCTCGATACAGATGCCGCGGTCGCGGAAGCGCTGGGCGAGTTTCGGATGATCGCCGATCGTCAGGCCATGCCCGATCCGGTCGGCGTGAAGGTGATAAGCCGCGGTCCAAATCTTTTCCGCCGTCTCCCCCTCGCCGGCATGAATCGTCAGCGGCAGACAGATTTCGAAAGCACGGGCGAAAGCCTGTGCGACATCCGCCGAAATCGGTTGCGTCTCATCGCCCGCCATGTCGAGCCCGACCACGAAGTCTGGCAATTGCTCCTTCGCCCGAACCGCGAGATCGATCACTTCCGCAAGACGTTCGGGCTGGCGCCGGTCGGCAATGAGTATGAATCGGAACAAGGCCCGCGAATCGGCCGGCAAGCTTGCCGTGGCGGATTGCAGGGCGTCGGCCAACCGATGAAGAAAGGCCAGCCCGTCGCCGTATTTGTGCGGGCTGCCGCGCAGCTCGACATAGGCCAGCCCTTCGTCGTGCGCCTGACCTACGAGATGAGCCGCATAGGGTTGAATGGCGGCAGGATGCGACAGGATCGCCGAGCCGGACAGTTCGCCCGGCCGTTCATAGGCCTTGAAGCCATGGGGTCCCGATTTCAGAGCGAATCTCGGCTCGGTGGCGTCGAACAGGTTGCCGGTCAACTGGGGCGCGTCGGCGTGTACGAGCAGCGCCGCGGTCCAGTGCGGCCTCGGAATGGCCGCCGTCTTCAGCCGCTCCGGCCAATCCCAGGGCCAGATGGCTTGCCGCAGCAGCGGCGCAATATGGCCGAGGGCGTGCTCGCGTTCGGGAGGGCTCAAGGCATCCCAAACCGAGCGGCCGACCTCGCGCTGGGCGTCGAGATCGAGACAGCCGCCGATGTGCCGGTGCAAGTCCGCTTTTGGCAGATCGTCGAGCCAACCGGGCAACTCGGCATTCAGCGGCCGCTTCCGCAGGGTCTCGATCACGCGCGGCGGCAGGCGGTAAAGGCTGCGCCAGTTCTCGTGGTGTTCCGTCTCGCCGAGCGCTCTCAGGTAATTTCCCAGCAGTTGGCTCCCGGCCTTTTCGCGCGACCGGATCTCCTCGCAAAGCCCGTGGCCGGCGGCCGGCGTCCATGTCAACGAGGCTCCGTGTGAGGCCAGGGGAAGCGGAAAATCGCGGCTGGCGACGGCGCGCCGTCCGTCGAGCTCGACATCCAGGAGTTCGCTGCGCCGGCCCGCTCCCGCAATGAGCGGCACGATCGCGGATGCAACCTCGGCGGGCAATTCGCGGGTGAAGAACTCGGCTGTTCCCGTTTTCAAAAGCTCCGGCAGGGGGTCTTGCCCGACCACATGGATCAGCGCGTCACATCCGAGCACGGAGCCCGCCCATTGGAGATCGGCGCTCATGGTTTTCCGCCCGCCGGCCAGCGACAGAACCACCTGACCGTCCCCGGCGCGCTCGTGCGCCAGGAGGCAGGCGCGCAGCAGGAGTTCGCGGAATCGGTCGCACTCGGGCTGGCTGGCGAGCTGGTCGGTTCCTGCCGCCTGCCAGATCCGGAGGATCGGCGGATGCTCCAGCCGCGCATGCCAATCGCGGAGATACGCAAGTCCTTGCCGCGGCAGATCTCCCAGCGTGGTACAGACCCAGATTTCGTCGGGCGCCTCCAGTCGATAGTCCTCGCGTTGCCGCGTGAAATCAGCGCATCGTGGATGATAACGGTAGAGCGGCAAACGGTCCGGCGCGAGAAAACCGTAAACCTCCGGAATTACTGCCCAGGAGGCGCCGAGCGTACATAGCAGAATATTCGCTTTCATACGGAATTCCGGATCGAAAATCCGGCGGCGAGACGGCTCCACAATTCGAAGCGCGCGTCATCCGCGATCCGCCCCGCCGGAATAAAGCCGATACCGCTCAGGCCTTGGCCCTCGGCCGGTTTTGGCGGCGCGTCTTCCGGCCAGGAAAGGAGATACAGCAAGCCGATGTGCACGCGGCCGATTGCCGAAAGACCCTCGTAGATCCAGGCGACCGGTTCCGGGATAGCCGTGTCCGGCTGCCAAAGCAGCTCTTCCCGTAATTCGCGGCGAAGCGCGCGATCAGCCATCCGCTCGATCGATTCCGCCGCGTCGATGTCCTCGATATGCCCGCCGACGCCGGCGCTCAGCCGGTCCCGCAGCCGCGAATCGCCGCCGTTCCGGGCATAACACCAGATCTCGCCGCGAGCGTTCCGGAGCAGCGCGTAAGGAATGATCTGCAACAACCGCTCGTCGCCCTCGGCCTCGGAGCGACGCCGCCATGACCAGTTCCGGGGCCACGTCCAGGTGGTTCGCGCCCAGGCATCAGCCTCCGGTAAAGATGGACACTCGGCTCGCGGGATGACCAGGACACGTGCGCTCATGGGTTTTCGCCTTCAGCCGCGATGACGCGGTATTCCACGATGCGGGCGCCGAAACGCCTAAGATCCTGAGCCGACAACTCGCGTCCCCGCCAATCCGGGGGTATTTCGAGCGCCAGATGAAGATAGCGGGCGCCTCGGGCACATACCTCCGCGGCCAAATGGACGGGCAGGGTGCCGATGACCCGATCCCCGGCTTTCACCACGGCCATGTCCATGTGCGCCAATTGTCGATCCACCGCGATGCCGCTTTCGCGCGCCCATTCGATGGCGCCCGCATGGCGGGTAACGAAGTAAGTTGTCATGGTTAAAAAGAATGGTTATTGGAAAGAGCTTATGATTGCTCTTTTAATCGTGGTTTTCATCGTTTGCATATATCCCTTCTTCATAAGGTCTCGATTCAAACACTTTAGCTAACAAATTGCTGGCTGCTATGTGTCTTAATCCCTTCTTCATAAGGTCTCGATTCAAACCTACTTTCTTCGACCGGGACAGCGTCAAGCTGTCGTCTTAATCCCTTCTTCATAAGGTCTCGATTCAAACACGGATGCGATTGCGTACCGCAACCTGCATCACCCGTCTTAATCCCTTCTTCATAAGGTCTCGATTCAAACGTCACCCGCATTTTTTAGGGACATTTTTAGGGACACGTCTTAATCCCTTCTTCATAAGGTCTCGATTCAAACCGGCAAACAAACCGGAATCCGTGATTCTTGGCCTGTCTTAATCCCTTCTTCATAAGGTCTCGATTCAAACATACTGTGTAGTGGCGGTCAGGTTTAGCTAGACAGTCTTAATCCCTTCTTCATAAGGTCTCGATTCAAACCCTTCCTGAACGCCTCGGACGGCTGGCGGGACAGTCTTAATCCCTTCTTCATAAGGTCTCGATTCAAACACCGGATGACTCTTGGGTTGCTGGACATGACGCCGTCTTAATCCCTTCTTCATAAGGTCTCGATTCAAACCGAAAACCTGAAGGCAATGAACGCCACTCTAGTGTCTTAATCCCTTCTTCATAAGGTCTCGATTCAAACGGCTCGTGTCTAAAACACCTCCATAGTCAACGGTTTACAAAGGGGTTTGCAGAAAAATCGGCTTACCGAAAAGTTAGCGTCGAGTGATGGCGATTTTCGGAGCGTCATGCGGGCAACTCGACACGGGTCGGAAATTCGGGCGCCAGGGTGCTGTGTTCGAGCCGGGCGTGGTTGTTGTAGAACAGCATTTCGCCGTCTTCCCGGCACACCCAGAATTCGCGCACGCCACGGGCTAAATAAAGTTCCTTCTTTTCCTCCATTTCGGCCCGGCCGTTTGACGGCGAAAGCACTTCGACCACGATTTCAGGGGCTTCCGGGGAAGGATTGGCCAAACCGCGGTGGGCGAAAAACTCCGCGCTGGCCCAAACCGCGTCGGCCACTTTTACGCCCTCGGAGGTTTGTACGCTGCACTCGGACAATACCCGTCCGTGGGGAAGATGTTGCCTCAGCAGGTTCAAAATCTCGCCTTGGAGCCGGGAACGTTTGTCGGTGGCCGGACTCATGACGATATGCCCCCAGCGGTCGGTTTCGAATTTGAAGGGAAGGTCCTTGAATAACGGGTTATCGCAGATGTCTTGCCAGTTCATAACGTGTTCTCCGCTGACGGAAGAAACCGATAGACGGATTCAGTGCAAGCTCATCATGGCGCCATGAGACTGCGCAACAGTTTCTTGCGCTTGCCGTCGTCCTTGCGGATGCCGAGCCAGTCGAATATCTCGACGGCTACGGGGTGCAGGGCCTGGCGGTCGGATTCGTCCCAACTCGCCGCCTCCTGGATCAGATTCCGTAAGCGGTCGTACAACTGGCTGCCGGGACCTTTGCCCTTATTGGCGGCAGTCATTACGCCACGCAGGGCTTCGGTCCGCTGCTGGTTTTCCGACATGGCCGCGAAACGGGCGGCTTGGGCTTCCGCTCTTGCGGTCTCTTCGGCGGCTTGCCGCCGCGCGTCGGCTTCGGCTCGGCATCGTTCGGCCCGCAGCCGCTCGGCCTCGGATTTCCGCTTTTGTTCCTGTTCCAGTCGATCGTAGGCCGCTTGCGCGTTACGTCGGAGGAAGGCGTGCGTTTCGCGCAGGCCGGCATCGTCGAGTTCGACCAGTATCCAGCCGAAGGGCAACATGCCTCCCTGCTGAGTCCGATCGTCGGCGGCCAGCCAGACGGTGGTGGATTCGTGCTGATACTTCGGGGGCTTTCCCGGTCCTTGCATGATCTTGATGCTGCGCACCCCATCGAGGGTCTTGCTTTCGGCGCCGCCATATCGTCCGAGCCTGAGCAGGAAAGCTTGATTTGCCAGGAATGCCTGCTCCAGCTCGTCCCGCAGCAATGCCCTCATATCCGCCAGCCAATGCTGATCCGCATAGCCGAGTTCTTCCAGCCGTTTCAGTTCGGCCTTGAATTGCGGCAGCGCATAACGATTGACCCGCGCCGCCAGTTCGCGGAAATCGCGGAACGGCAGTTTGTTTCGCACTTGGCGCAGTATTGGATCGTCTTGCAAGGCGAGAGTCGCGGTAAAGCTCCGGCTGCGGTTGGCGGCCAGACATTCGAGCAGAATCGGCGGACCTTGGTCGGCGCGGCTCGGCTTGTCGGAACGCTTGCGCTTGCGATTGACGGCGAAGCGGATCTCTAAGCCGTTTAAGCCCTCGGGGTGGCGGTAGGATGCGTCGCCGATCTTGAGCAGGCGCAAAGGATCGTTTTCGAGATGACGGAAATCGTAAGCCAGCAATCGCTGCTGGAGTTCCTGGTTATTCTCGCGCCGCTCTCTTCCGCTGTGGTCGGTCACCAGCGGGAGTGAATCGCCTTTGTTCAGCGCGTCGAGCAAGGCGGTTCTCAGTGCCCCCTTGACGCTGCTGCCGGGAATGTAGGGCGTCTCGCCATGCGGATTGAAGCTGTTCCGCTGGATGATAAGCTGGTTGGAAATCCGGCGTCCGTCCCGTTCGTTTTGCGCGGTTCGGCCGATACGGTCCCGATACAGACGCGCCACGCCGTCCGTTACCGGCACGCGGTGCTGAGCCCAGGGCGCGAGCTTTTGACCTTTTTGGTGAATGAATGCCTGAATCTGCCGTAGACTCTCTTGGCCCCGTTCCTTCTCGGCAATGCCTGCCAGCGTTTGCAGTTCCGCCGGCGCCAGGGCTTCCAACAACTGCAACTCCCCGAAATAGTGCAGGTAACCCTCGTCGATGACGTAATTGGTGGGGTAATAATCTTCGCCGCTGCCGACATGCACCGGGGTGAGCGTCGAGATGTAAACGGTTTGGGTGTTTAAGAAAGAACTCACTGTGCTTCCTCCCATTGCACGCCGAAGACTGGGGCGTAGCCTTGATGGACCGCGGTGCCGATCGCTTTGGAAACGCCGCCGATGCCCCGTCCCGTGATACGGGCGGAGGGCTCGAAGATCGCGGGTGTGAGGATGGCGAAACTGTCGGCCATCAACACCGGGTTCTTGAATGGCTTCCCGCCGAGCACGGCGCGGTCGCCGTGGCGGCCGAAGCGGGTGAAGGTTTCGTAGTAACAACGCTCGGCTTTCCATTGCTGCCCTTGGGGAGCGCTGGGCGCCAGGGTCAGCCAGGCGTTCGGGGCGGCAGGACGCGGCGGGTCATCATAAGGCGCCGCGTCCAGAACCTCGAACTTGCCGAGTCCGCTGGAGGCTTCCTTGCCGTAGCCCTGCTGGCCTATGGCCACGAGAGCTTCGCTCAGGTCCTTCAGCGTGAAGTAGCGGTCGTCATCCAGCGCCGCGTAAACCGACAGACGCACCTCGGGGTGATACCAGGTCAGCGCCCGATCGTACGGCGCGAACCCGGTTTCACCGGCCCCGGTGGTGCCGGTCAGTCGGTTCAGGCTGTTGTGAGTGCGGTTTTCGTGGCGGAGAAACGGCCCCTTCAGTTGCAGCCGGTCCATCATGTCGGCTTCGCTCAGTGCTTCCTGCCCCCAGGCGCCGACCGGCTTCGTCAACACGTCCTCCGGCAGCCAGCGCCGAGCCTTGATCTGCTTGCGTTCCCTGGGGTTTTCCGTATCGAGACCGAGCAGATGCGGAGGGGCGGCGGGGCGAGCTAGGAAACCCTCCGGCACGGGGTCCGAAATCACCAGAAACGGTTGGTTATCGGTGTAGCCTTGCAGGAGTTCGATCAGCCTGGCTTCGCCCCAAAGATTACGGATCGCCCAGCAGCACTGGCCGAACAGGGTGTCGCCCTTGAGCGGCGTGGCGAAGGCGGTTCCGGGATGTATCAGAATGCGGTAAAGCTTCACGTCAAGTCTCCCAGTCTTCGAGTCGAAGACCGTCGATGCGGCCGAATTCGACGGTATTGTGAGTGACCAGTGTCAAATCGTTGGCCAGGGCGACGGCGGCAATCTGCAGGTCGTAGGGACCGATAGGCTTGCCTTTTCGGGCGAGATCGGCGCGGAGTTCGCCGCAAAGACGGGCGGCGTTGCCGTCGAACGGCAGCGAAACGAACTGGACGAACAGCGTTTCGAGCAGGCTCAAATTGGCTTCCCGCCTTTGACTCTTGTAGGCCCCGAAATAGAGTTCCGCCTTGACGACATCGCAGAGCACGATGGACTGAGGCAGGTGCTCGATGAAGCGCTGCTTGACCGGGGACGGCGCCGGATTGAGATAGCGTATCCAAACGTTGGTGTCGGGCAGCCACATTAGTCCAACTCCAGGCGCTTCTCATATTCTCCCTGGGGCTCGCGCGTCAACGGTTCGCCTTCCCATGCTCCGGCCGTGGCTTCGAAGAAGCCGACGGGCCAGCCGTGGGTGTCCTTTTCCACAGGGCCTTCTTCCAATGGACGAAAAGTGATTTCTACGCGCTTGTGCCGAAATTCCGGTGGCACGGGGACGGTTTCCGGTGCATCGTCGATGATTTGGCGTACGGTGTTCATTCGGATCGCCTCCAATTCAAAACAGCGTTTCGGGCAAATCGAATGCCTGCCCGTTAAGCGTTAGACCGTCGAACTCAATCTTGCCATATCCGCGCGAACCGGACCCGCCGATGCCGTCGAGCGTCAGCATTTTGAGGCCGATTTTCACCAGGTCCAGCAGGTCGGTATCGTTTTCGTCCAGCACCTTCAGGTTAAGCCTGAAGGTGAATTTCGCTCCCGCCGGAACACGCTCCGTTTGGCGGGGATTATCGGCCACGCCGGTGATGCGGTTGATGCTGTTTTCGCTCTTGGCTTCGGTGTAGAGATAGTTATTGTCACGAACGAATTGCCGATGTTCCTCGGTCAGATTGCAGTCCCAGAACGCCATGCGGGTCGGGCCGTATTTTTCCGCCGCGTCTCCGGCGTCGCCGGAAATGCCGAAAAGACGGATGATGGCTTCGGCATCTCGGCGCTGACGCTCGTTCATGTCCTTCAAATGTTCCACGGAAACCGGCTTGCCCGGATTGCCTTTCTTGTCCTTGCAAAGCGCGACGATACCCGCGCGCCATTCCAGCAGGCTGCGCATCTTGCCCTTGAGGCTGGAGCCGGGAATGTAGGGTTCCTGGGTATAGGGATGCTTGATGACGGGGTTGTCCATCCCGCCGATGTGCATTTCTTCGTTGCCGGCGCCGATGCGTAGGCCGGTCAGGAGTTTGATTTCGCCGCTGATCTGGTTGATGGCTTTGAGTTGCATGAGCGTTTCCCCTGGTTATTTCGGACCGTATAGCTTGTAGAAACCCATGAAGGCTTCCATGAACAATTTGAAGTTCTTGAATGCTTCGGGCTTATCCGGTTCGAGCTGACGCAGGCCATGCCGCAGTAGCGTCAGAAAATTCTGGTCTATCAGTTCGCGGGACTCCGCATAGGCTGCCTTGGCGTTGAGCATCTTGATGAGTGGAAGGTATTGGGTGCCGTAAATCCTGGTTCGCTCGTCCTCCTTCAGCTGGCGTATCCGCTGGTCCCACATGACAATCTCGTCGTAGAAGCGGCGGAGCTGGGTGGATTTGTTCTTGTCTCTCTTGCCCGCTTTTGCCGATTTCGCGATTTCCTCGGCCGCGCGTTCGGCGATCGCGTCGAACAAGTCTCCGCTCGGGTTCGCGACGTCGATCTGCTTCAGGATTTCTTCCAGTTCCCTTGACGGCCCCGTATCCTGATTTTGTCTGCCGCCGCCTTGCTGCGGCCTGCTTCTGTCGTAATAGTTCATGGGTTCCCCCCTTTAGTCACGTTGTTGATACAGATACAAATGCAGGGCGATCTTGTAAGCCGCCCCGTAGTGACGAATGCCGGATTCGATTTCGGCGACGATTCGGTTGTGCATGGCCGTTTGCTCTTCCGCACTCTGCTTCCTTTCGCTTTTCACCATGCGCCACGTCCGGTAATACAGATAAGAGCGCCACCGGGTTTTGGACGGGTCCGTCGCCATGCCTTCGGCCATATCCGCTAGCCCGAGCAAGCCATAGAGATAGGCGGTGGAAAGCCGGTATTCCCCCGCCAACCCGGCCAGCCGTTCATAACATGCCCACAGAGCGTCCATCTCTTCCCATCCGACGGTTTGTCCGAAGCAGGTGAGGGCGTTCTTGCCCGGTATTTCTTCGTCGCCGCGGCGGTGCTTCTTGGCGTCTTCCAATGCATCCTCGCTGCCTTCGGCAAGGTAATGGATAGGCACCGCCGGCTTGGTCACGGCGAGGCCGGCCGAGAAATGGAGTTCCGGGTTTTCCGCGACGTAGCGCCCGAATTCCCGGCGCATCCGATGGGCCAGCTCCACCTGGCTTTTCCAAGGACCGATCAGGAAGAAATCGTCGCCGCCGGCGAACACTGTATAGCTGTTCCGGTATTCCGTCCGGCATAGCCAGGGCAGATAGACGGCGAAGAAATTGTTCACCTGCCGCGACAGTGCCGCCATCTTGGCGAAGGTCGGCTGCCTCAATCCTCGCTGGAAAATGGCGCCGAGGTCGTCGATGTCGCCTTTTAGGGTATGCAGAGCCGTCACGCCGCGAAATTCCCGGCGTTCGTCCAGGTCTTCGCAGGCGATGTGGTGCAGGGTTTTCAGATCCTCGGCGGCGGGCTCGTCCTCGTCTTTCAAGTTGCTTTGAATCCGGTCGTACCGCGGATCTTTCCATTCCAGGTCTTCGAATACCGGCACGTAGCCGCGAATGTTGCGCCGCGCGTAGCCGTTCCAAAGCGGCCGGGCGGGGTTCGGATCGGGCAGCGAAAAATCGAACAGCCGCCGGATATTGCCGTTCTTGACTTCCCCGCCAAAGCGCCCGGACGCTTCCTCGTTGCCGGTGAAGTGTACGTAATAGCCGAAGATCGGCAGGTCCAGCGTGCGGTTGTCCTGCAGCTTCGCGATGCTGAGAATCAGCCTTTCGCACTTCACCAGCAATTCGCCGGCCCGGATCTGGTCCGCCGCGAGCCGGCTAAGAGGAACGTCGTTCCTCTCGACTTTCGCCGGCGCGCGGTCGTTGACGGCGCAAGCGCCAAGCTCGTTATCGAAATCGTCGAGATAGTCTTCGAACACGGGTTTCGGAGCGTTCCCGCCGCATAAACCGAAATGCTCGTATTTCGTCCGCTCCAGATTTCGATGCAGCTTCTTCATGAGCGCGGCAAAGCGGCTTTCGCCTTCCTTCCCGCCGAGAAAGTCGTTGCAGCAGGCCGGTTCGAAAGCCAGGCCGAGTCCGGCTTCTCCGTAGCTGTGTTTCAAGAACCACGTGTCGAAAGTTTTCTGGACTTCGGCGAGACGGGTTCTGGTTTCATCGGTATTGGGCGCGACGATGAGGAACTTTCCGGCAGCGTTGGTTATCTGGCTGGTGGAGGGCAATTGCAACTCGTCCAGCACCTTGAGCGCCGCGCATTCGGTAATCAGCGAGACATAGAACGAACGGCCGCGCAGCAACTTGGCGGCGTTCTTCTTGGTCTCGCCGCCGCCGGCAAAGATGAATTTCTGGATGCCGAAGAAATCGCCCTGCACCAGCAGGAATTTCGGTTCGTCCCAATCGTCCCGGCCGCGCAGCCGCGCCAGGCGTTCGGCGGGGGGGTGGCCTTGATCGGCGTGATAGCGCCATAGCGCCACGGCCAGGGCTGCCGTGGTCTTGGAGTGATCGTACAGCGGCACTTCCGGCTTGACGTTGAAAGCCGTGGCCGACGGGATCGCGTGGGTGTAGGTCTGCCAAAGGGTGTCGAAATGATCCAGCCACAAGGGCAGGCTATGGCGGTGCGATTCGGGTATGGCGTCAAGACTTTTCCTGAAGCCGTCCCAGAGAGCGGCATATTCCCGTTGCGCCGCGGTATCGTTGTCCGGTTCGCTAGTCTCGCGCTTTTCCGGAAACAGGCTTTCGGGACTGAGGGGGCGCAACGGATAGCGATAGGCGAATCGGTCGGGGGAGTCCGATTCCAGCCGGATCTGCTCGAACAAGCTCAGCAGGCGCGCCTGGTAATGGTTCTTGCCGGTGGAGGTCTTTTCCTCGGCGCGGTTGTAGTTCTCGAATTGCTCCCGCTCGAATCCCGAGGCCACCCGGTCGGCGGTGGCGATGATCCATTGCAGGAAGGTTTGCGGCTGGTGATGCTTTGCGGCGGCGTTGACCAGCGAGTCGTCGACGTCGCGGGATTTCCAGTCGGCGAACGGCGCCATGGCCCACCCCTTGAGCGGCGGCAAGCCTTCATTCTCCAGCCAGTCGACCGCGAGGGCGGTATAGGCCGCATGTTTGTGGCTGTACCAGAATCCTCCGCCCGGCCTTTCGTGACGCGGGCAATAGAGTTGCAGGTGGGTTTCCAGCACGGTGCCATCGACATCCGGTGACGCACGCTCCGCGAACTTCCCCAAATCATGCAGAAACGCTGCCAGGGCCACGCGGGCCGAGGCTTCCAATCGTTCGGAATTCATCCGGGTCTCCTCTGAATCAATCACAAAATCCGATCTGATGGGCCGACAGGCTCAGGCCATACGCCGTTCTGGGGCGTCGGCCGAAACCTTTGATCTGATAAGCGGTGGCACCCGCCCCCAGGGCGTCCCGCAGCATCCGGTTGCCCCGGCTCTTGCGCCGCTCGAAGTAATTTTTGTCCATGCCGTGCTTGAGCCCCGCAAACACCCGGTCGGCGTCGCCGAGTTCGCCGATGATGGCGCGGTATTCGGCCAGGAAACCTTCGGCGTAGTCGCGGTCCGGTGCGCCGTCGGGCGGGCAGGGGAGAGGCGGCAGTTCCCGCTGCGCGCGCCGGGCGAGCCAGGCATAGAAGGCTAGTTCGGCGGGTGGAAAGGGGATGGCGATGCCGCCGGCGGTTACGGTGCGCGCGGATAGATCGATGTCGAGGCGCGCTGGTCCCAGGGTCATTTGGGCTGCGCGCACCGCCGCCGAGAAGCTGCTGCGGCCTTTGAGCAGCGCCTCGGGCAGGCCGTGGCGGAGGCGCACGAAGGGAATGTCGGCCAGGGTGACGGCGGCGTTCTGGGTGTCGAGCGGCTTCTGGTCGGGCGGCAGGGCATAGATCACCTGGGAATACGGCGTGGGGTAGAAAAAGCCGGGGTGCGACTCGAACGGCGCGTCGACCAGGACGTGCGACAGACGATCCTGCGGACGTCCGTACAACGACAGCGCGTAGCCGGCGAAGAAGCCGAGGGTTTTGCGGCCGCCTGCGAGAGACACGTGCAACCGGGTGTCGTCGTCCTCGGTGAGCCGCCGCACCCACTCGGTGATGCCGTCGGCCGCCGCCGTGTTGTCCTCGCCGCTACGGATGTCGGTCAGGGGGCGTCCGTCGCCGTCGGTCAGGGTGTGCAGGCTATCCGCGCCGAACCGGATCGGCGGCAGCCGGTAGTCCTTGCACAGACGATGAAACCAGCCCGGCTCATCGCTGAACAGTGTCAGGCGCGCCCGCTCCACGCCTTCGGCTGTGGAGATGACGTGGATCTCGGTCGGAAGCGTTTCGGGCGCCTCTTGCCATAAGGCAAACAGGGTTTCGGTCACGACTTGAGGCGTCAAGCCGGTGATGACGAGCAAAATTCGCCGAGGGTAAGTCATTTGTGTTGCAGTCGGTCGGGTGAACGGTTGAGCTGCCGTCCTTGGCGTCCCTGTCCTTCGGTCTACAGTGTGCCTTCGTCAAGCGTCGGCCAGGGTTTCCGGCAAGCTTGCGGCGCGAATCCGGTAGCGGCCCAGACCCATGGTGGCGCCCTTGCCGACGTGGGTCCATTGGCCGAGCCAGAGATAGGGCCAGAAGGTCTCGACATCTTCGCCGCGCAGCTCGAACCGGCCGAGCAGTCCGCCCATTTGCATCGCGGTTTGTTGGCGCGAGGAATAGCGGGTCCAGTCGTGCCAGCGGAGCTTGGGCTCATGCACCGGCACGTTTCGCGAGGCCTGTGCGAGGGCGGCGAAGTCGACCTCCAGCGGCGTATCGGTGTGGAAGTAGCTCAGCATGGACAGCCGCCGCAGCAGATGCCCGAACAGGTCGCCGAAACCGAACTGCGCGGGCGTCACCAGATGGTCCTCGCGTTTCAGCCGGAGCGGGGTCTCGATCCGGATTTCGAAGCGCTCGGGGAGGGCGGGTATGGCCGGCGTCCGGCCGGGCGTCATCCGCAAGGGCTGGCCGGGTTCGTAGACGATCGGATTCTCCGGTGCATCGGCCTGCTCCACTTTGATCAGTTCGAAAGCTTGCGAAGCGCGACTGAGTCCTGCTTTTCCAGCTTGGTCCAGGGCATGGATGAAGTAGGGAAGATGACGGTCGGCGCGTCCGAACAGTGTCAAGCCCAATGCATAGGGCGAGCCGTTTTGTCGCGGGTCTATGCGCAGCGCGAAGGGATGCGGCGCCGTGGTGTAGCGGCGCATTTTTTCGCTGTCGGGCGGCGGCGGGGTTTCGAAGACGTAAGGGTAGACGCAGCTTCGGTAGAGAAGGCAGGAAGGGCATTCCGTCCCCCGAATCACGCACACGGTGCGCTTGAGCGCGTGGCCGAAGGCGCCGCGCCAGGCGGAGCCGGCGTAGGCGGGCAGGCGGAGCGGTTCGGTGGTTTCGAAATGACAGCGGAACACTGCCAGGGGCAGCGACGGGAGTTGGCGGGCGGAGGACATGAGGCTTTCTTGTTTTTGTTGCTGGGCGTTCAGTACATACCGTTCGCCTAGTTTAGGAAAGATTCGGCAAGCTTGCGAAGTCTTCGAACGAACCGCGCCGGTCGGCCCTCGATCGATGCCTGTCCTGAGCCCGGTCGAAGGGCGGTTCGCTTCGCTCACCGCATCCTACGACCTGTAGGGCGCGGTGAGGAACGACAAACCGGCAGGATAGCCGGTTTGCACGGAGCCCGTAGGGTGCCGGACAAGGAGGTCCGGCATGAGCCGCACCGATGGCATCCGCGAATGATGCCTGTCCTGAGCGAAGTCGAAGGGCGGCTCGCTTTGCTCACCGCATCCTCCGGATTCGGTTCAATAAGCAGGCGGATCGCTCGCCGGGAAGGAGTCTTTGGAGCCTTCGTCGACCATACCCTCGGACGGCGGCGTTTGCGGCGCCGGCCGGGGGGCGGTCGTCATCGCATCGAAGATGGTCTCGGCCTTTTTTCCGGCCAGGAGCTGGCGGAGAACATACTGGAGGATGCCGCCGTTCAGGTAGTACAGCATCTCCTGCGGGGTATCGATGCGGATCGTTGCGTGGAATTTTTTGGTCCGGCCGTTTTCGTCCGTGGCCTGTACGGTTACGTCGCGGCCGTTGGCGAAGCGGGTGGCTATGGCCTCTCCGAGCCCGAGCACGGCGAAGGTCTCGCGGCCGCCTAAGCCCAGCGATTCGACGTTCTCGCCGTCCCGGAACTGGAGGGGAAGGATGCCCATCCCGACCAGATTGGATCGGTGAATGCGCTCGTAGCTCTCGGCGAGGACGAACCGAATCCCCTGCAAAAAAGGTCCTTTAGCCGCCCAGTCGCGGGACGAGCCCGAGCCGTATTCTTTTCCCGCCAGGATGCAGAGCGGCGTGCCGTCCTGCTGGTAGCGCACCGCCGCGTCGTAGATGGTCATGACGGCGTTTTCCGGGAAATAGGTGCTGTAGCCGCCCTCGGTTCCCGGCGCGAGACGGTTCTTGATGCGGACATTGGCGAAGGTGCCGCGCACCATGACCTCGTGGTTGCCTCGCCGCGAGCCGTAGGAGTTGAAGTCTTGCGGTTCCACGCCGTGCCCGATCAGGTACTTTCCGGCTGGCGAGTCCTTCTGGATGCTTCCGGCCGGCGAGATGTGGTCGGTCGTGACCGAATCGCCGAGCAGGGCGATGGCCCTCGCGCCGCGGATATCTTCCACGCTCTTCGGTGCCTCTGCCTGCATTCCCTGGAAGTACGGCGGCTGGCGAACGTAGGTGGAGTTCTCGTCCCAGGCGAAGCGGTCTGCCGAAGGAATGGGCATGGATTTCCAGCGCCGGTCGCCTTCGTACACTTGACCGTAGCTCGCGCGGTACATGTCGGAACGGATGGCCGTGCGTATCGTCTCTCCGATTTCCTCCTCGGTCGGCCAAATGTCCTTGAGAAAAACGGGACTGCCGTCCTTGCCCGTGCCGATCGGCTCCCGGTGCGGGTCCCAGTCGATCCGGCCGGCGATGGCGAACGCCACGACCAGCGGAGGCGACATCAGGAAATTGGCGCGCACTTCGGGGTTGATGCGCCCCTCGAAATTGCGGTTTCCCGAGAGCACCGAACAAGCCACCAGCCCGCGCTCCCGGATCTGCTCCGAAATCTCGGGCGGCAGCGGCCCGGAATTGCCGATGCAGGTGGTGCAGCCGTAGGCGACGGTCTGAAAGCCCAGTTGATCGAGGTATTTCGTCAGACCGGCCTGGCGGAAATATTCCGTCACGACCTTGGAGCCCGGCGCCAATGAGGTTTTCACCCAGGGTTTTCGCGTTAGCCCGTATTCGCAGGCCTTCTTGGCCAGAAGCCCCGCCGCGATCATGACCGAAGGGTTGGATGTGTTGGTGCAGCTGGTGATGGCGGCGATCACCACCGAGCCGTGATCGATGCGGAGCTCAGGCTCTGGCGAGTGCGATTCCGCAGGTTTCTTCGCGGCCGGAAGAAGCGACGGGAGCGTTTCGTGGAAGACCCGCTTCACGTCGGGGAGGCTGATGCGGTCCTGCGGACGCTTGGGGCCCGCGACGCTGGGCTGTACCTTGCCGAGATCCAGCGCCAGGGTATCGGTGAAGATGGGCTCGGGCGCGTCGGGGTTATGGAAGAGCCCTTGTTCTTTCAGGTAGGCCTCCGCCAGCGCGATCCGTTCCTCGGGACGGCCGGTGAAACGCAGATAGCGGAGGGTTTCGTCGTCGGGCGGGAATATCGCGCAGGTCGCCCCGTACTCCGGCGTCATATTGCCGATGGTGGCGCGGTCTTCCAGCCTGAGAGCGGCGACGCCGGGACCGTAGAATTCGACGAATTTGCCGACCACGCCTTTCTTCCGGAGCATCTCGGCGATGGTCAGCACCAGATCGGTCGCGGTAACGCCTGCCGGCAGCTCACCCTCCAATCGAAAGCCGATCACTTCGGGAATGAGCATGGAAACGGGCTGCCCCAGCATGACGGCCTCGGCTTCGATGCCGCCCACGCCCCAGGCCAGCACGCTCAAACCGTTAACCATGGGCGTGTGGGAGTCGGTGCCGACGCAGGTGTCGGGATAGGCCAGGGGGAGTCCGCCGTTGCGAGGGAGTTCGGGATTCTCGTCGGTGGAGAAAACGACGCGCGCCAGATATTCGAGGTTCACCTGATGGCAAATGCCGGTATTGGGCGGCACCACCTTGAAGTTGTCGAAGGCCTGCTGTCCCCAGCGCAGAAAGGCGTAGCGCTCGGCGTTGCGGCGGTAATCGAGCTCGACGTTTTTCTCGAACGCCTCGGGTGTGCCGAAGGCGTCCACCTGGACCGAGTGGTCGATGACCAGTTCGACCGGGATGAGCGGATTGATCCTGGCCGGGTCGCCGCCCAGTTCGGCCATGGCGTCGCGCATGGCGGCCAGGTCCACGAGGGCCGGCACGCCGGTGAAGTCCTGGAGGAGGGCTCGCGCCGGCGAGAAGGCGATCTCGCGGTCCGGCGGATTCTTGGGATTCCACCCCGCTAGGGCTTCGATATCCTCGCGGGTGACGGTCACACCGTCCTCGTTGCGCAGCAGGTTTTCCAGCAGAATGCGGAGGCTGTACGGCAGGCGGTTCACGTCGCCCGCGGCGTCCAGCCGGTATATCGCGTATTCGCGGCCGCCGATACGAAGCGTCGAGCGGGCGCTGAAGCTGTTTTTCATTCGAGTCTCCCGTTTTCAAGCCGTTACCAGCCGTGGAGCCTTAGAGCATTTTCCGATTCGGTGTCAGAGGGCCCGATAGGTAGGTCGGCAATCCCTTCCCAATCGCAAACGGTCATCCGGGGAAGGGGCTGGCCGGCGCTCCCGGCCAGGTCGTTTGCGATTGGAGCGCCCGAATGACCCTTCCAATCGCAAACGGTCGCTTTAGTCGCGACCCTTCCAATCGCAAAACGGCCGTCCTGGGAGCGCCAGGACGCCCCTTCCAACAAAATCCTTTGCCGAGCCGATAAGTCGGCAAGGGATTGCCGACCTACGTTCCTCCCACCCGACACGAAGCCGTACACCGGGATGAAAAACGCTCTGGAGCCTATCCCAGTAGGTCCCCAAAACCCTTCGACCGGCCTGTCCTGAGCCCTTCGACTTAGCTCAGGACAGGCCCGTCGAAGGGCTCAGGGCGAACGGCCTACTGAGATAGGCTCTTAGTCCAGCTGCAAAAAGGGAAGCGCCGGTTACCCCTTGATGCAAGCCATCGGCGTGACCTTGGCCACCAGGCGCGCGAGCCCGGCTCTATCCGCGGCTATCACGACGTCATGCACGTCTTTGTAGGCGCCCGGCGCTTCTTCGGCGACTCCGCGCCACGAGGGGCTGCGCACGATGATGCCGCGCGCGGCCAGTTCGTCGACCACCTCTCGGCCGCCCCAGGTGCGCACGGCCTGATGGCGGCTCATGGCGCGCCCGGCGCCGTGGCAGGCGGAGGCGAACGACAAGGTTTCTCCGCTCGCGGTGCCCGACAGGATGTAGGACGCCGTTCCCATCGAACCGCCGATCAAAACCGGCTGTCCGGTCTCGCGAAACACTTTCGGCAAATCCGGATGACCCGGACCGAAAGCCCGCGTCGCGCCTTTGCGATGCACGTAGACCCGCTTTTTCCGGCCTTGTATCAGGTGCTCTTCGACTTTGCAGGTGTTGTGCGAAACGTCGTAAAGCAAATCGAGCCGGGCTTCGGGCAGGATTTCCGCAAACACCTTGCGGGTCAGATGCGTGATGATCTGCCGGTTCGCCAGCGCGCAATTGATCGCGGCGCGCATCGCGCCGAGGTATTCCCGGCCGACCGGCGATTCGATCGGAGCGCAGGCTAATTCCCGGTCGGGCAGGGCGATGCCGTATTGCACCGCGGCCGCCTGCATGCGCTTGAGAAAGTCGGTGCCGATCTGGTGGCCCAAGCCTCTGGAACCGCAGTGGATGGTGAGCACCACGTCGCCTGTCGCCAGGCCGAACGATGCGGCGATGGCAGGATCGTAGATCTCGCTGACTTCTTGCACTTCAAGATAATGGTTACCCGAACCCAGCGTCCCCATCTCCGCTCGCTGTCGCTCCTTGGCGTGAACGGACACGGCGTCCGGCTTGGCGCCCGCCATCCGGCCGCGCTCTTCGATCCTCTCCAGATCTTCGGGGCGGCCATAGCCTTGCCGAACCGCCCACTCGGCGCCGCCGGACAGCATTTCGTCCATTTGAGCGTGATCGAGGCGGATATGGCCGCGGCTGCCGACGCCGACCGGTACGGTGGCGTACAGAGCATCGACGAGTTCCTTTTTGAGCGGGTCCACTTGTTCGCGTTTAAGACCGGTATGCAGGGTTCTAACCCCGCATGAGATGTCGAAACCCACGCCTCCGGCCGAGACGACGCCACCCTGCTCGGCATCGAACGCGGCCACGCCGCCGATCGGAAAGCCGTAACCCCAATGGGCGTCCGGCATGGCGTAGCACGCGCCGACGATACCCGGCAGCATGGTAACGTTCACAGCCTGCTCCCTGACTTTTTCATCCATGTCGCCGATCAAGGTTTCATCGGCATAAATGATGACCGGCACCCGCATACCGTTCACCGGCTCGATGCGCCAGGCGAATTCGGATAGCCGCGTCAGGCGATTGATATCCATCGTCGACCCTCTCTTGACTGATGCTTTACACGTCTACGACACATTGCGCTATCCAAACGCCGTTTTCATCCCGATAGACTTTGAGCTCGGTGTACGTGGCGCCCTTGACCTCCACCGCGGGGTGGTGGCGTTCCCGTTCGACGGGTTCGCCCCAGGCGATGGCGTGCAAGGCGGAACCGTCGATACTGACGTCGAAGCGGCCGAATACCATCTGGCGCACCGCCATTTCATAAACGAGTGCATTCAGCCAGTCCACCAGCAGCGATTCTATGTCGGGCGCTTCGCAACGGATTTCGACCGGCGTCGTGGTTCCGACCTGGACGGGATCGCAGATGACGGCGTTCAGCGCTTCAGCGGCGTGAGCGAAAGCTTTTTCGATCGTAGCGCCTCGGCCGCGCACGCCCATGTCGGCCATGTGCGGAAAATGCTCCCAACTGGGCGCATCGGTTGCGGGTTGCAATTGGCCGGTTTCGGTGCTCATGACTTGCCTCTTAACGGGATTTGGAATCGTCGCGCCTGAATGCTTTCCGGTAGGTTCATCGGCCTTGCGAAAGCGGATGAACGCGGAATGGCCTGTTTCGCTGGTTCTTGATTGGCCGATCGATCTGCACAGTGCCCAACTTATATTGGGACCCTTAGGAACGATGGAAATATCCGGAAATCTTCGGTTGATCGTGGCGCCGAAAAAATTCGGTTCTCCGCCGCCACGACAACTCGGAAGTCCTTCCTTCAAAACGGGTTTCGGCGGCGCGGCGGGGCCGATCGACGTGCGCAGGCCGTCCGAATTGCTCAGTGGGCTCTTAACCATGCCCCATTTGCTTCGGCCCTTTGAGCTTCTTGATGAAATCGTCGATGTGCATGGCTGGCAAGGTCATGGGAATGACCGAGCCGCGCGAACCCAAATCGACCGCAAGATGAGCGGCAGTCTCATTGTCTGGCGCCTCTATGATGGTCAAGAAATCGTGAGCCCCAAGGAGGGCATATTGGGTAAGAACTTTGCACCCGAATTGCTCGATTTCTTTGTTCACTTCCACTATCCGGTCGGGATTCTTGTGCAGGGTTTGCCGGCCTTCGGACGTCAAGGTGGTCAGCAATACATAAGTGGCCATCGTATACCTCCTTCTCTGGAGATTGGAAAATCCAAAGCGTTTCGATTAGAGCTTGTGCAGTTTGATCGCTCTCGTCATTTTCGATTCCTGCCTCTTTCTTCCGTAAGAAGAACGGAACCTTTGAACCTTTCGCCCTTTGGGAAAAGTCGCTACTGAAGCGACGTTTGCGATTGGAAGAAGAGGGACGTTCAGAGAAGGCGAGCATGGCGGAATCGAAAAAAAAAACCTTCCCTGATTTTCAACTCCCTCACTTTAACCCTCTCTCGGAAGGAGAGGAGACAAGCAGCGGATTTGCGTAAGTTCTATCGGCAAAAATAGAAAATGCGCCAGCCCCGAGACGCTGTCAAGTAAGGAGATCCCCGTAACCGGCACCCGGCGCTACGAGGATAAAATCCACCGCTCGCCGATGAAAAGGGCGATGGCAGGGCGGCAGTCCCTTGCCGACAACTATCCTTATCAGCCCAAATCGAGGAAGCTGCGTAGCGGTTCGGAACCCGAGGATTGACGTAGCTTGCGCAGTGCTTTCACCTCGATCTGGCGGATGCGCTCGCGGGTGATGTCGAACTGTCTCCCGACTTCCTCGAGGGTATGGTCGGTGCTCATATCGATGCCGAAACGCATGCGCAGGACTTCGGCTTCCCGCTCGGGCAGACCGGCCAAGGCTTTCCGGGTTGTTTCGCGTAAGCCCGAAGTCGTCGCCGACTCGACCGGCGACGTGGCATAAGGGTCTTCGATCAGATCGCTCAGATGGGTGTCCCCGTCGTCGCCGATGGGGGTTGCCATCGAAACGGGCTCTCGGGTGATCTTGAGTATCGCCCGCACTTTGTCCTCGGACAGGTCCATGCGCTCCGCCAGTTCCTCCACCGTTGGGTCGCGGCCCAGCTCTTGCAACATTTGGCGCGAGATCCGGTTCAGCTTGTTGATCGTTTCGATCATATGGACCGGGATGCGAATGGTACGCGCCTGGTCGGCGATGGCCCGCGTGATCGCTTGGCGAATCCACCACGTGGCATAAGTGGAGAACTTGTAACCGCGTCGGTATTCGAATTTGTCCACCGCTCTCATCAAGCCGATATTGCCTTCCTGGATCAGGTCGGGAAATTGTAGGCCCCGGTTGGTGTACTTCCTGGCAATGGAGATCACCAGCCGCAGATTCGCCTCGACCATCTCCTTTTTCGCTTGCTGTGCCTGATTCTCAGCGATCGAGACACGTCTGTTCATCTCCTTGATGTCACCCATCGAAAGTCCGGTCGCTTGTTCGATTCGGGCCAGTTCGTTTTGAGCTCGTTCGATTCTGTCGGCGAATGCCGCCAGCGGCTCGGCAAAAGGCGCGTCCTTTTTCAACTGTTCCGGCAGCCAATCCGGAGAAGTCTCGTTTCCGACGAAAGAATCGATAAACTCCGCGCGAGGCATTTTTGCCTGGTGTACGCAGATATCCTGGATCGATCTTTCCTGCTCGCGAATCTTGGCGACGGTGCTATGTAAAACTCCCGTCAGTTCCTTAAGAAACTGTGGCGTTTTCTTGAATTCCAGGAAGCTCTCGGTCAAAGCCTGGAAGGCTTTTTCCGTGTGCTCGTGGCGGTAGCCGAATTCTTGAAGCATGCTGAGCGCGGTGTCGTAACGCTTGGCGAATTCCGCCAGTCTTTCCTTTACTTGCACGGAATCCGGACTGCTTTCGGTTTCCTCGGGTAACTCGGCGTCCGATTCCGCGTCGAGCGAAACTTCTTCGGACTGCGGTACCTGACTGACGAAACCCGAAATCAGATCGGACAGACGTACGCCGCCCCGCTCGATGGTTTCGAAAGCCTTGAGAAAATGGTCCATGGCGGGTAAAAAACGCGCCAATTCCTGCGCCGCCTGGTTCAGGCCCTCTTCGATCCGCTTGGCGATGCTCAACTCCTCATTCCGGGTGAGCAAATCCACGGCCCCCATCTCACGCATGTATATGCGTACCGGATCGGACGTGCGTTTTTGTTCGGCATCGATCGCCGAGGTCAGCACTGCGGCGACGGCTGCGGTTTCCTCTTCATCCTCCTCGGTGACAACCGCCGGCACGGAAATCAGATCGGCGTCAGGCGCCTCTTCGTACACGTCGATCCCGATATCCTCGATCAGGCCGACGATATCTTCGATTTGATCCGGATCGGCCATGTCGTCGGGCAGATGGTCGGTGATCTCCGTGTAGGTCAGATAGCCCTGGATTTTGCCCTTGGCGATGAGCTCTTCGAGCTGAAATTGCTGCTGTTCTTGATTCATCAACTGAGTAGTCGTACTAGCTATGTTGCTAAAAAATTCAAACTTGTCTATTTATGGAAATCGTTGAGAAAACCGACGAATATCGATCACTATCTGTAAACAGGTTCCGTTGGATTGAATTCGGGTTCCACGCTTGCCGACGTTCCGGATTATCTCGACGGGTGAGCGTCTTCGCTCGGTCGGCTAGGCCTTAAATAAGGCTAGATCTTGCTTTTCCAAGAGACCGGGAAGTCTTTCGGAATGAACGCGGTACCGTGGGAGAGGACCGTCTTTATAGAAGTTCTGTCGGTTTTTCAATGCAATAGACTTACCCATGGGCGCTTAAGTTCCGTATCTATTGGGCGAGTTCGGAGCGCGGCGCGAGTGCCGCGCAGCAACCGAGGATTTGAAACAAGGTCTAATTCATCGGGCGTTCAGTGGCCGGGTATAGCGACTCGTCGACAAGGCTACACATAAACTTTGACGCGATTGGGGAGACAATAGTGCCAGTCGTTTTAATTTCCTCAGTTTTCCGGGCGAGGCACCCATGCTCGTAGATTCGTCCAGATGCTTACCTTACCGTTCAGCTCGGAAGGCGAGCCCCTAGTGAGCGCCCGGCCGATCGATGCGATAGGCATTCGTTGGCTCCCGTTGGTGCTGGCCATGATAGGGGCCGCCGGTTGCGCGATCGATCCGGCCCGTCTGAACGGTCTCAGCGATCTCGATGTTTGTCGCGGGTACGCGGTTTACGCTACCTGGTTCATTTCCAATTCCCGGGCAGATCAATACAGGCATGAAATCGAGCGGCGAAACTTGGTTACTCCGGAAGAATGGGTACTGGTGGAGCAGAAGCGAATCCAAAAGGGCATGAGCCGATGCGCTCTTTATGCCTCATGGGGCATGCCGATGAGTGAGAATACGGTAGACGGGGCCGAGGAAGAAATCCGACACGTTTACCACGCCGGCTGGCTGATGTCGCCCGGCTCCGTCTACACGAAACACGGCAAGATCGAAGCTTGGGCGTATTGAATAGCGGGCGCATCGTCGAATACCCCATCTTCGCCCGTTTGGTCCCGGTGCTAGAACATGGAGCACGTTTGCCCGAACTTGCCACGGAAAAGGCCTTGCTCCACACTGGCGTTATTAACCCGGCCTATAAATATAGGCCAGGTTAATCCGGGGCAGGGATGCCCCGGCGCGGCGACAAGCCGCGTGAGCCCAGGCCGGGCGTGTACCGGCCTGGGCGGCGGCCCGTAAATACCAGGAGGGTATTTACGGGCCTGATTAATAGATAAGCCAGTCGCGGTACCCGGCCTGGACAGGATGGATTCGGACCGAACGGAACCAAAGGAAGGATGACCATGGCGACTCAACGGCAACCACGAGGCACCCACGGCTCGAGCCGCCGGGGCAGCGGCCAACCCCAGCAGGTAGCGTAACGGATGGATGGACGACAAGTACTGATCAACCGGCAGACTTGGGATCAATTTATCCGCTCGGTCAAGAGTTTCGCCGGTTCCGAGGTCGGCGGGCGGGCCAAGCGGCTCTTCGCGGGGCTCATTCTCCTGCTGTTCGCGGTCAATGGCCTGAATGTGGTCAGCAGCTACGTCGGCCGGGATTTCATGACGGCGATCGAACACCGTAACGTGTCCGCGTTCACTGGCCAGGCCCTTCTCTGGATCGGCGTGTTTGTCGCGGCCTCGGCGGTGGCGGCGATTTTCCGGTTTACCGAAGAAAGGCTCGGTTTGCTGTGGCGAGAGTGGCTGACGCGATTGGCGGTCGTCCACTACCTCGAGCGCAGGGCCTATTTCCGTCTGGATGAAACCGGGAAGATTACCAATCCGGACCAGCGTATCGCCGAGGATATAAGGGTATTTACCGCAACCACGCTGTCCTTCGTACTCATGCTCCTCAATGCCACGTTCACCGTATTGGCATTTTCAGGGGTCATGTGGTCGATCAGTCCGATCCTGTTCGCCGTTACCATCGCGTATGCCGCCGGCGGTTCATACCTGACCATTGTGTTGGGCCGAACGCTGGTCGAATTGAACTATGCCCAGCTCGATAAGGAAGCCAATTTCCGGGCCGATCTCATCCATGTCCGGGAGAATGCCGCGTCGGTGGCGCTGCTGCACCGCGAACGGCGGCTTGGCGCCCGGCTCTTGCGTCATCTTGACGATTTGACGGGAAATTTTCGGCGGATCATCACGGTGAACCGGAACCTTAATTTCTTTACCACGGGCTATAACTACCTGATCCAAATCATCCCCGCCCTCGTCGTGGCGCCTTTTTTCATTCAAGGGCGCGTCGAGTTCGGCGTGATCACTCAGTCGGCGATAGCCTTCGCCCATTTGGTGGGCGCCTTCTCGCTGATCGTCACGCAGTTCCAATCGATTTCTTCGTTCGCTGCGGTGATCGCGCGGCTCGGTTCGTTGGCCGAGGCCATCAGCGGGGCTCGAGCGCCCGAAAGATCGGCCATCGAGACTAGCGAAGGCGAGCACGTGGCTTATGTGGGGCTGAACGTGCTGTCGCCGAGCGATGGCCGTCCCTTGATCAAGGATTTGACCGTCTCGATTTCGCCCGGAATCAGGGTTTTGGTCATCGGGCCGAGCGAGGAGGCCAAAGTGGCATTGTTCCGAGCCACTGCCGGTATCTGGGATAGCGGAACGGGGCGTATCGTTCGACCCGAGTCCAATCAGATTTACTTTCTTCCGGAACGGCCCTACCTTCCACCGGGCACGCTGCGGGAATTGCTCGTTCGCAGCGGGACAGAGGAATCGATCGCGGAAAACCGAATACTGGGCGTGCTGCGCGCTTTGGATCTCGAGCCTATATTGGCGCGTATCGGCGGGCTCGATGTCGAGCGGGATTGGGACCACATGCTTTCGCTCCGGGAGCAACAGCGATTGGCTTTTGCCCGTCTCATGCTGGCCGCCCCGCGTTTCGCCTTTCTGGATCGCATCAGTACTTCCATGCGGGCCGACGAGGCCGGCCAGCTGTTGAGGATGCTCTCGAAAAGCGAAATCACTTATGTCACGTTCAGTCGATGGACGACTGGACGAAGGGGCACCGATGAGAAGCTGGAGAACTACGATGCCGTCCTCGAACTCGCCGGAGACGGTGGATGGAAATGGCGGTTGATTCAGGATGAAGAATAATATGGAAGCGATTTGTCCTCGGCGGCTATGTTCCGACTCGGATTGGCACTCATTGCATTTCTGATGCTTGTCGCGGCAGCCGGAACCGCGCCGGCCGATTCCGCACAGGTGTTGGACAGGTTCGGACGGGTGGAGGGCTGGAGCACCGTCGCAGGGCAGGGAGCCCGAGTATCATTGGCGCCGGACCGGGGCCGGGAGGGATCGGCCTTGCGCATCGACTTCGATTTCCGGAAGGGCGGCGGCGAAGTCATCGTCCACAAGCCGTTTCCGATTGCGCTGCCCGATAATTACGCCGTTACTTTAGCCCTACGCGGCACCGCGCCGCCCAACGTTCTCGAGATCCGATTGGTCGACCGGTCGGGCAAAAATGTCTGGCGCTTCCGAGATCCCGAATTTCGTTTCCCCAAAACCTGGCAGACGCTGCGCGTCAAGCGTCGCCGGTTCGAGTTTGCCTGGGGGCCGGCGGGCGAAAAAGAATTGGCGGAACTAGGGCTTATCGAGTTCGTGATCGCGCGCGGAACCGGAGGCCGCGGCACGCTCTGGATCGACGATCTGCGACTCGAACCGCTTCCGCCGCAGCGCGCTTATTCCGGATCGCCGTTCTTGACGGCGTCGAGTTCGCTTCCGGGGCTGGAACCGGCGCGGTTGCTGGATCAGCACCCCGAAGCGGCATGGCATAGCGCGAGCAACCGCGAACCTCAGTGGCTGCTTCTGGACTTCCGCGAGCGCCGGGAGTACGGCGGATTGATCATCGATTGGCACCCAGAGGACTATGCCACGGCGTATTCGGTCGAACGTTCCGACGACGGCCGAAATTGGCACAGGGCTTATGCGGTAACCCAAGGCAACGGCCGGCGCGACTACATTCCTATGCCTGAGTCGGAGTCCCGTTTCGTGCGGCTTTCCCTGGCGCAAAGCCGGCGCGGGAAGGGTTTCGGAATTCGCCGCGTCGAGGTCGCGCCGATCGACTTCAGTTCTTCGTCCAACCGAATGTTCGAACGCATCGCCCGCGATTCCGAAAGGGGGGCTTACCCCCGTTATTTTTTAGGCGAGCAAACCTACTGGACGGTGATAGGCAGTTCCGGAACCGAACGCCGAGGTGCGGAACGCGAAGCCCTTCTGAACGAAGACGGCATGCTCGAGGTCGACGAGGGTGCGTTTTCCGTGGAGCCTTTTCTTTATGTCGATGGACGGCTCCATGGCTGGGCCGACGGAACCGCTAAGCCCTCTCTCGAACGCGGCTATCTGCCGATTCCTTCGGTGCGCTTGGAACGAGGGCCGCTCTATCTCACGGTCACCGCGCTGGCGAGCGATGATCCGAAAGGTTCGATCCTTGCCCGTTATCGAGTCGAGAACCACACTGGAGCGGCCGTGAAAGCAAGTCTTTTTCTCGCCGTGCGCCCGTTCCTGGCGAATCCGCCGTGGCAATCCCTGCATACCATGGGCGGCGTTTCGCGTATCTACAGGCTTGGATGCGAAAATGCCGTTCTCCGGGGCGACGACCGTCTCGTCGTGCCGCTGACGCCGCCCGCCCAAGCCGGCGTCACGAGCTTAGATGGTTATCCGATCACTCTGGATCTGGCTCGAGACGCCGTTCCGCCTGCGAAAGCAGTAACCGATGCGAACGGATTGGCCAGCGGCGTGCTCCGCTATCCGCTCGTTCTCGCCCCTGGCGAAACGCGGGATGTTTATCTTGCGCTTCCCGCAAAAGGCAAGCCGGGCAGCCCGAAAAGACTTCTACATGGCGCGGATGCCGGCCAATTCTGGGAAAGGCAATACGCCGAGATCGTTCGAAAGTGGGAGAGGGAACTGGGGCAGGTCGCGTTTCGGGTGCCGCCGGCCGAGGAGGATTTCGTCCGCACCGTGAAGAGCAATCTCGCCTACATCCTGATTCATCGCGACGGACAGGCCTTGCGGCCCGGTTCGCGACGCTACGGCCGCACCTGGATTCGGGATGGGGCGATTACCTCCGCTACGCTTCTGGCCTTCGGCCATGCGGCGGAGGTGCGCGAGTTTATCCGCTGGTACGCTGGCTATCAGACGGCGGACGGAGCGATTCCCTGCTGCCTGGACCCGTGGGGTCCGGACTCCATGATCGAGCATGACAGTGCCGGTCAATTCGTTTACACAATCGCCAATTACTACCGCTACACCGGCGACCTCGAGTTCCTGAAGAGCTTGTGGCCCCGCATAACGCGGACCATCGACTACCTAGCCGCCCTGCGGCGGCAGCGCTTGACCGAGGAATACACCAAAGGCGAAGCTTTTCGTTTCTTCGGCCTCATACCGGAATCGGCCAGTCACGAAGGCTATGTGGCCCGTCCGGTCCATTCTTACTGGGATGATTTCTGGGCAATCCGGGGCATCGACGATGCCGCCCAATTGGCCGCCGCCGTCGGCGATCGCGAACGAGCGGCCCGCTATGCCGAATTGCGGGATGCTCTGCGCGCCGATGTCCACAGCTCGATCGGCTTGACTCGACGCAAGTTCGGCATCGACTTTGTTCCCGGTTCCGCGGAGCTCGGCGACTACGATCCGACCTCCACGGCGATCGCCCTTTCGATCGGCGGCGAGGCAACGGGACCCCTGGCTCCGGTTTTTCAGCGGACTTTCGGTCGTTATGCCGGCGATGTCGAGGCCCGGATAAGACGCGAGCTCGATGAGCAGGCCTATGCGCCTTACGAATTCCGCAATGTCGGCGCCCTGGTTCGGCTCGGAAAACGGGATGCGGCGTTCAGGACGCTACAGTTTCTTTTCCAAGGAAGACGCCCGGCTGCGTGGAATCAGTGGGCCGAGATCGTCTGGCGCGATCCCCTCGCGCCGCGTTTCATCGGCGATATGCCTCATTCGTGGATCGGGGCGGAATTCATCCAGGCTTTCCTGACCCTGTTTGCTTACGAAGAGACCGATCGGCGCCTGGTGATCGGTGCCGGTTTGCCGCGCCATTGGGTGGAAGCGGCGGGGGGCGTGGGAGTCGCGGGGCTGAAAACGTCCTATGGAATACTGAGTTATCATGCCGAAGTGCCTGCCCCCGGCGAAACCCGGATCCGGATCGATGAGGGTCTGACGATCCCGCCGGAAAACATCATCATCGATCTGCCCCTGCCGCAGGCGCCGCGCCGGATCGAAGTGAACGGCAAGGCGCAGACGTTGACCAATGGCCGATTCTTACTTCGGGATCTTCCGGCCGAGGTGGTTTTCCGCTATTGACCCGAGATTTTCCACGGCGAGCCGCTTGCACCGATAAGAACTGCGGGTGAATCGTAACCGAGAACTGACCGTTTCCTGACGACTCTTGTGCTCTAGCGGGTCTATGATCACCATCGACGTAACTGACAAAAGAGTCTTTTGCATGTTTCTTCTAGAGTCTAAACAACAGATCAGTTGCTTTGCCAGATTCTTCTTTGTGGGCCTTGCGGTATCCGCCACGTCTTTGCTGGCCACCGTTGCCTTCGTAGTGTTCATTCTGGTACCCGAGGAAGTGCGAAGCGCCACCCTACGCGGACCGCTTTTTCCTTGGTAAGTGATTGGCAATATGGTAAGGCTCGAAAATCCTGCTGGCGTGCCGTTGTCGGATAATTCCGAACGCAACCGTTAGCGGTTGACTGCTCTTCCCCAGCCTGTCCGGTTGAGGCGCGCAGCCCCCCTCGCATTTCTGCTTCCGGCCACGCTCATGTTCAGGTATGGCCGCGATTTACTACTTGAAGTGTTTGCAAGTAGCCTCGGACCTCGGCTGATAGTTATACTAAGTTCCGATACGGTGCCTATTTAAGCGCATCATCGAATAAAGCGAGCCGAATTGGGCGGCGCCTTTCATATTCATCGATCGGCCGATACCATGAAAACGAAGAAGGCCGATCCTTACATCAGCGTTTGAATTCGTCCCCTTATACTTTCAACACCGGTTGACATGCTTTTTAGCCCGATGGATCGGCCATCGGGCTTTGCCGGAACATTGCTTGATTCAGCGAGATGCCAAAAAATATTCTGACGATCTCCATTCTTGCCGCTCTCGTGCTGGGTGTGGCCTGCGGAGAACTGGTCCGCCGTTTCGTTCCCGATCCGGACGAAATCAAAACGTTCGTCAGTAATGTCTCGCTCTTGACCGAGGTTTTCATGCGCCTCATCAAAGCGATCATCGCCCCGCTCGTGTTCTCGACTCTGGTGGTCGGAATCGCCAAGCTGGGCGATGTCAAGGCGATCGGTCGACTGGGCGGAAAAGCCCTGTTCTATTTCTTCGTTGCGAGCCTCGCTTCGCTCTCGCTCGGCATGGTCCTGGTCAATCTGGCACAACCGGGCGTTCAGCTCCATCTGCCTGTCTCTCAGGACGCCGTACATGCTGCTCTGCCTGCAAACCACTTTGACCTGAAGACGCTCCTCCACCACGTGATTCCGCAAAATGTAGTGGAAGCCATGGGGAACAACGAGATCTTGCAAATCGTCGTGTTCGCATCGTTTTTTGGGGTGGCGGCGGCAACAACTGGAGATCGGGGCGAACCCATTATCGCCGCGCTGGATGCCCTGGGGCACGTGATGCTGCGGGTGACCGGCTACGTCATGCTGTTGGCGCCATTAGCCGTGTTCGGGGCGGCCGCGGGGATTATTGCCCAGAAGGGAACAGGTATTATCTCGACCTACGGTACGCTGATGATCGAGTTCTATCTGGCGCTGTTACTGCTCTGGGGAATGCTGATTTGCGTGGGATTTCTGGTGATTGGGACGCGGATAAAAAACTTGCTTTCGCGGCTTGGCGGACCGTTCTTGCTGGCTTTCAGTACGGCCAGCAGCGAGGCCGCATTTCCGAAGACGCTGCAGGAACTGGAGCGGTTCGGTTGTCCCAACCGCATTGCCAGTTTCGTGCTTCCCTTGGGTTATTCCTTCAATCTGGATGGCTCGATGATGTACATGACCTTCGCGACCTTGTTCATCGCCCAGGCGTACGGCATCGATTTATCGCTTCACCAGCAAATCATCATGCTGCTTACGCTGATGCTTACCAGCAAAGGCATCGCGGCCGTGCCGCGGGCGTCACTGGTCATCATTACCGGCGCACTATCGATGTTCGATATTCCGGAAGCGGGGCTGCTACTGCTCTTGCCTATCGACCATTTCCTGGACATGGGACGTTCCGCCACCAATGTTCTGGGCAATGCAGTGGCCGCGACGGTTCTGTCGAAGTGGGAGAAGCAGCTTCGCCATTGAAGACACTTCGGCTGACTATCCACAGTTTCGGTGGACAATCCTGTGCCGCAGCGATGCGCTAGCTTTGGGCTGGCCGCACCTCGCGTGAGGCGAGCAAGGTCCTGAGGATACCGGGGTCGATCGGCTTGACCAGATGATGATTGAAACCGGCCGCTGCGCTTCGCTGTCGGTCTTCGGCTTGTCCGTACCCCGTCAGGGCGAAAAGCGTCATCGAGTCTCCGTATTCCTTTCGTAAGTGCTGAGCGACTTCATAGCCGCTCATTCCCGGCAAACCGAGATCGAGCAAAACCACATCCGGCTTATACGTCTGGCATATATCCACTGCGGACCGGCCGTCATGGACGATGCGTGTTTCATGTCCCCACAGCTTCACCAGCAGGGCCATCGATTCCGCCGCGTCGTAATTGTCGTCCACCACCAGAACCCGTAGCACGGGCGGTGCTTCGGACGCCGGTAGAGCGCTCCAAGAGTGGGAAACCAGCTCGGTTTTTGCAGACAAAAGCGGGAGGTAGATAATGAACTCGCTGCCTTTTCCAGGTCCGTCGCTGCGCGCTTCGACATAGCCCCCGTGCATTTCCACCAGCCGTTTGACCAGTGAGAGCCCGATGCCCAATCCTCCGCGGGCACGGTCGATCCCCGGATCGACTTGGGCGAAGAGGTCGAAGACTTCGGACAGATCGTTCTCGGCAATTCCGATACCGCTGTCTCGAATCGAGACGAGGACTTCGTCCTTCCGGTCCTTGACGGTCACCCAGATGTGTCCGCCGTCCGGAGTGTACTTGTTGGCGTTATTGAGAAGATTGTCGAGTACCTGCGTTAATCGAACATCATCGCCCTCGACATAAAGAGGACAGGGCGGCAAAGTCAGCGTGACGGTATGCTGATGCGCCGATGCGCTGGGCCGGTGGTTTTCCACGACCCGAGCGGTTAAGGCCACGAGATCCACGGGCAGTTTGTGCAGGTTGATTTTGCCGCGCGTGACCCTTGAAACATCGAGAAGGTCGTCCACCAGCCGAGCCAGGTGCTGGGTCTGCCTCTCGATCATTTCGAGCGGCCGTTGACTCTCGGGCAGTAGCGGCACTTGGCGATGCAGGATATGGACGGCGTTACGGATCGGCGCCAGAGGATTCCGAAGCTCATGGGCCAGCATCGCCAGGAATTCGTCTTTGCGGCGGTCAGCATCGGCAAGCTCGGCCGCTCGGCGCCGCAACGAGTCTTCCAGCCGCTTGTACTCGCTTAAATCGACGATGAACGCGATCCAGGTGAACGGTGAGCGTTCCAGCGCAGTGGCGCAGATCAGGATCGGCACCCGAGTGCCGTTCTTACGGATGAATTCTTTCTCGAAAGGCGTGATCGCGCCGTGATCCAATAACTGGTTCCGAGCCGCTTCATCCAAGGCTTGGTATTCGGGCGGCGTCATCTCCGGCCAGCGTAATCTTCCCGCCTGCAGATCCTCACGGCTGTAACCCAACATATCGAGGAAGATCTGGTTGGCATTGCAGATCTGGTCTTCGATTCCCTCAAACACTCCGATGATATTGGCTTCCACCAAGCGCCGGGCGCGCATTTCGCTTTCGCGCAAGGCCTCTTCGGTTTGCCGGCGCTCGATGGCCAAAGCCAGCGTATAGGCAACGGCGCGCAGGAATTGGGCATCATCCTCGGTAAAAGCGCGGTGCTTTTTGGTATGCACGCCCAACACGCCGTAGGGCCGCGCATACCCGGGAATGGTGATGCTCATGCCACTCACGACGCCGTGCTCGAAGAGCAGAGGCGGACCGCTGAAGCGCGTCTCGCTGCGAAGGTCGTCGACGATGACCGGTTCGCCGGCGATCAGGGTGCTCTCGTCGGCCGGTTTGGAGATTAGCAGCGTGTAACCTGCTTGAGACTCCAAACCGGCGCTGACCGTTGCTTCTCCAACCAATCCTTCTCGCCAGCCCACACCCGCCTTCAATCGTAAGGCCCGACCATCGGGAAGAAGCTCCAGGATTTTCGTGTACTCGATGTCGAGACACTGGGCGATCTGTTCCACGGCGTGCTTCATCAGCCGATCAAGACTGGTGCCGGCCAGGGCCGATTGGCTCAGATCGGCGAGAATAGCCTTGCGGTGCGCGTGCTCCTGGATTTCGGCCTCGGCAGTCTTGTGGGGAGTGATATCGCGTATGACGCTTATGGTTAAGGTACCTTCCTCCGCCTTGATGGGCGCCAGATGGACGTCCACGGGAAACTCGCTGCCGTCCCGTCGCAGGCCGTAGAGTTCGGGGCGCTGGCTCATCTTGAGCCGATAAGGCGCTGCGCGGTAGTGCTGCCGGTGATCGATATGACGTGCTCTATAACGCTCCGGAATCAAGCTCTCGATTGGTCGACCCAGTAAATCTTCTCGATCGTAGCCGAACAATCGCTCCAGCTCCGCGTTGATTTGCCGGATGCGGCCTTGAGAATCGACGACCGCGATGGCATCCGGCAAGGCTTCGAAAAGAGCCTGACACAGCGTTTGATTCTCGGGCGATATTGCTTCGCTCGGCTTGGGCTTCGCGCGATCCCAGAGAGTTTCAAAAGAGCAGGGATTGATCTGTTTCATGATGCTGCACGCTGGGACGGCGGAGTTTACTTCTTCCGCTCCCTGAACGTTAGTGTCTCCTTATGGCATCGACGCAATCGGAGACCGATGGACCAATAAAGACCGCCGAGAATGAGTTGCTATCGGGATGCATTCGCGGGAGCACTGCGCGTCTCGGTACCGGGGTGTGGTTATTCATCGCGGTTTGACCTATTCAAACCCGTCCTGGTTTCCATGATTTTAGAGCCTTACGCGATATTTGGTGGAAGTTTCTTTGAGTTTGTCCTAAACGCGGGGCTCGCCGATAGCTGCGCTTTCGCCGATGTGAACGCCGCTCTGTTTTCACTGCCTGAAGTTCGGCAGGTGGTACAGGCCGTCCGCAGCTTGTCATCAGCCGGAAACAATTTATCGAGAAGATATAAGCCGAGGATCTTGGTGCATCAGGTGTCGCACCAAACCGGACCAGGGACGGTCTACCTTTGCTGATAGGCTTCGGTCTCCAAAATCATTTGCCGGAGCCATTCCATATACGGGGTTCCGCCGGTTCCCCTCGGGTCGCCGGTCCAGCGATTGATATATTCCTGCGCCCAGCCGTAATGGACACGGCGGAAAGAGGCAATCGCCTCGAGTATGGCATTAAAAGATTCTTTGTAGCGGGGGTGTCGGACGTTCGGCATGGCCTCGACCTCCTCGATGAGCCGGCGATGTTCGATAGGCATGTAGTTCCGCATGTCGGCCAAATGATCGGTCAAAGCCGAACGCTGGTGCGGAATCTTCAGGAACGCAACCAAAGTCGGCATGATACTGCTCTGCGCGCCGGTCTCGCCGCGGAATCGGATAGGCGCTTGGTCCACGCACTCATAAGTCACGCCGTCGAAAAATCGGATATACGGCCTAAAAGTCTTGTAATACAGGCGTGCATCCATTTTCTCGGGTATCCGTTTGAGCACTTCGACTTGGCGTCGCACTGCACTTTCGATTTGCCACAGTTCGGTGCCGATGTCGGAATTCGGATCGACGGCGAATTTCCGTTTGACCGAAGCAATGGCGGCCAGAATGTCTGCGGCAATCGCCTCGATTTCCACATGTACCAGAATGAACCAGTGTTCATCGTACATGTGAACGAAATTCTGGATCGTGTCGATGTTCCCCAACCGAATCGGCTGGTCTTTGCGGAAGCGCTTCCAGTTATACAAGGCATAGCCGTCGTAGCTCAAAATCGGCGGACGCCCCAACAGCAGGCAGGCTTTTGCCAGCGGTACGGCGATGTTGCGCGGCAGCATTCGCGCCGGTTCCATCCCGACCTGATTGACATAAGCGGAGGCGAGAAAACCGATCCGTAGGTAGTACAGCCGAAGCTGCGGCAGCGTTTCGGCAGTGACCGGTTCCTCCCAGCTCGGGATATCGAGCTCCCGCGCATAAGCGCGAAATCCTACGTCATGCAGAAGGCTCGGCAAATCACGGCCGACCTCGTCGATTACGGCGTAGCGGGAATCGTAAGGGAAGGCCGTGAGGGGGTCCTGTTCTGGTAGAAAGCCGCGCTCAGCATAATGGGATTTCAACAGTTCGCTTGCTCCGGCCTGCGAGGCTCCCGGGCCGAGTCTGTCGTACTGCCCGTGTGTGTCGGTGATCATTGCTGCTCCGGTGAAAAGCGGGTTTTGCTGCGACTGAGACCCCGGTTATGCGAACTTCGTTCGCTTTGTGGGGAGTAGTCTCCGTGGTAATGGCCTTCCGAGCTACTATGCGGCGGCTCCCTTATCAATCCTACGAACGGCAATCCGAGTCCTTTTGGCTCGTCGATATCCGCCGCGACACCGAGCCACTTTATGATTTGAATTTTTCCGTGTCCAGTCGGGGGGGTAATCGACTTGCCGTCGATAGTGGCATGCCGCATGGACGCATTCCGTGCAGCGCGTCAACCACGTCTTGAACGGTGCCGGTCCACAAGTCCGATGTCTCCGGCACTGTTCATGAGTGCCCGGAATGTCCCAACAAGAACCCGAGGGTTTCCAGCAATACCCCGAATCCTAGAAAAACCAGGCCAATCCAGGCGTTCTCCGGAGCAAGCAGAAACAGCACTCCCCCGGTTGCCAGTAAACCCAAAGATATACGCCTGCGAATGGTCGGACTCTTGAGCATGGGGATCGATGCTACGGTTCAGCCCCAAGCGATTTCAATTGATTAAGTTGCTCCGGAGTCAATACGGCATTGATCGCCGCGCGGGAACTCAAAGCCGTGTTCACCAATGCGTCGAAAGCCGCCGTGTGATTTTTTGCCGCAATACGGATAGCCGCCTCGTCGCTCGCCGGGTTCAGAAAGAGCCGATAGGCCGATCGTTGGGTTTCACGAAGTTTCTTGCCGATTTCCTTGATCTTTTGCTGATTGTCTTGGTGTATCCGCACGATCTTGCCGATTTGTTCGTCGGAGAGCTTGAGCTCGTTGACGTGGCGAAGCATCACGTTTTCATAGCTTTCATGCGCCCGCAATCCGCCTTCTTGCAAGCTTTCCAATAGCTTGCGTAGCTTGACGCCATGCGCGCTGTCCATGGCGCGCGGCTGGCTTTCGGTTGCGGGCGTCTTCGCGGCTGCCGGCAATCCCCATGCGGTTAATGCAAAAACCGATGCCGTCAACAAAGCGGAGAGCTTTTTCATGGGTTTCCTCGTCATCCAACGCCGATTGTCAGATCATTGCGCTTCGAGGCCGACGAGCAACGCCCGGTAAGCGCATCGTCGAGTGTGCCCCGGGAGAACGTTGGACATAACGAGCACCGGAAAGCACTAATCGCGTCGGCCATCGAACTTGAACAACCAGGCGACTCGGCCCTGAGCCAATTTCGACCGTCATCGAAATATTCGATCGGACAGCCCGTGGCCTAGTTCCGCCTGGACCACCGCTCTCGTGAGTCTCGTGCCGACGGCAGTTGGTCGACGATTCGCGGACTTCAAGATTTTTTCGCAAACGAAGGCCGCGCACTATGGTCTATCAAAGATTAAAGCGTATCCTTGTAGGAAGCCGGCATGTACGACTGGATTGTCGTTGTCCCGGTGTTCGGGCATGGCTGTAACCTGTTCGGATTCTTGGGCTTCGACCGAAAAGCCGGTTATTGTTCTAGTAAAGGAGATAGACGATGCGGAAGGCTTTCTACGGACGCTGCGCCCCCCGGTTTTTCGTGCTTCGAATTATCTTGGCAAGTGCTCTTACGGCCTATGCGTCTTTACTCTCCGCGAGATCGGTCGATACCGGGAGACACCGCGTGATAGCCGCCGAGATCATTGTTCTGCCCGCGCCGCATACCGCGGGTTCCATGTCATTGGAAGAGGCCTTGCACAGGCGCGATTCGGTTAGGGAGTTTCTCGGGACGCCGATGTCGTTGGAAGACGTATCTCAGCTCTTATGGGCCGCTCAGGGAATCACCCATGACGATCAGCTCCGCACCGCCCCTTCGGCCGGTGCGCTTTATCCGTTGGAGCTGTACCTAGTGGGCGGCGACGTTCTCAATCTGCCGGCAGGCATTTACCGGTATCTCCCTCAACGGCACCGGCTGGAGGTGATCCGTCGCGGCGATTTTCGGGCCGATCTCGCCGCCGCGGCAATGCATCAGGATTGGCTGAAAGACAGCGCGGCAATCCTGGTATTCGCTGCCGTGGAGGAGCGAACGACCGCGAAGTACGGCTCCCGCGGCCGCGCCTACGTCCATGCGGAAGCCGGGCATGCGGCGCAGAACGTTTTGCTTCAGGCGGTAGCCCTGGGACTTGGCGGTACGCCGGTCGGGGCATTCGATGACGAGTGGTCGGCGCAAGTTCTGGACCTTCCAGCGGAGGAGAAGATCCTATATTTGGTGCCCATCGGAAAGCCGCGCTAAGAGGTTATGCGAGAAGCTACTCGCGTCCCATAGAGGCCCTTTCGACTGAGCCTAGGACGGGCACGCTCTTGGGCTGCCCGCGAGGCTTCCCACATACCCTCCAAGAGACGCCGGCGGCGAGAGCGATCCCCCTTGTATCCTGGAACGGCACCGTGCCGATTGACGGTTTTGATCATTCAGGGAGTGAACCATGCGACGTTTGCACATTGCCATCGTCGGTTTCGGCAGACTCGGTTTGGCGTGTGCCGAAGCGGCACGGAACGACGAACAGATTGTCTTGGCCGGTGTCGTGCGCCGACCGGAGTCGGCGCAGATCCTGCCCGCTCCCTTCGATCGGATTCGTGTCGTTTCCCATATCCGCGAATTGTCCGGTCTCGATGCGGTGTTGGTCTGTATCCCAGCGGAGTGGGTTAGGGGCTGCGTACACGATTTGCTCCAACTGGGTCTGCCCGTCGTCGAGTGCGCAAGATTTCATGGCGAGGCTGTTCTTGAGCACAAGCAGGCCATAGATCGCTGGGCGATCCGCTTCGAGCGGCCCGCTGTCGTGGGCGCCGGCTGGGACCCTGGGGCGCTGTCCTTGATGCGGGATTTGTTCGCTCTGCTCACGCCGAAAGGACACACCGACATCAGTCATAGGCCCGGCATCAGCCTGCATCACACCACGCTGGCCGGCTCCGTACCGGGAGTTAAGGGGGCGCTTTCGACGGAACACCGGAACGCCGACGGGCAGATGGAGCGCTATGTCTATGTCGAATTGGCGGACGGCGCGAGACTGGAAGAAGTGAAAGCGGCCGTTGCCGCTGACCCGCTGTTCGGGGGCGACATCACCACCGTATTTCAGGTCGAGAGTATGGCGGCGCTCGAGGACGAGCACGGCGTACTGCTGCAACGCCACGGTTCGGCCGGTCAAACCAAACACCAGTATCTGATGTTCGAAGCGCGCCTTTCCGAGGCCGCCCTGAGCGCTCAAATGATGCTGGCGGCGGCCCGTGCGCTGCCCGGTTTGAAGCCTCGCGCTTATTCGCTGTTCGATCTGCCTCTGGGCGCCCTTTGGGGTGAGTTGCGTAAGGATTCGGAACAGACGTTTCTCTGAGTCGCTGCCGTGCATCCTTATATCTCGATTCTTCCGTTCACAAGAAGCAGAATTTCCGGCTGATCACCGGGAGAGCGACCTCGGATCGGTAGGTTACGCGGAGCCTGTCCTGAGCCTGTCGAAGGGCCTGTCCCGAGCGGAGCCTAGGGGCTAACCCACCATCGATGGGTTTCGCTTCGCTCTACCCATCCTACGATGAATGTTCACTCGAATGCCGAATGGAATTAGCTATGTTCGCCTGTTTTCTTTCGAATCGGCGAAGGTATGTTGGCCAAGAATGCGTGAAACAATGTCGGATCGTAACCGACAGCAAATCCCAGCAAGGATAATAGTCCCGCCATCCTGAGATACTGGGCGGCATTGGTCTCGCTGATCGCTTCCGTCGTTCCGCCGGGAATTCCGATGGCCAAACCGGCGATGTACAGCAGATAAACCAGAAAGCTGCGGCACATGCTGGCCAATGGAGATTCTACCCGGTAGGCCATGCTTACGGGAGCCAATGCCTGGTCGGAGTCTGCGGGTTGATCCTGGTCTTCGGTCCCTGCTTGATACCCCTTGAATGTCAACCGGCTCGATACTCCACCTATCACGCCGGAGAGGCATGTCAGTATGGCGACGTTGGTGTAGGTGTAAAGAGAAGCTGCGATGATGAAATCGTGCCAATTGAACGATGCCGCGAGATGGTCGCGATAGGGGCGTGACGAAATCAGCAGTCCTGAACCGAACAGCGTGATCCAGGCGACGAGACCCAAAAAGCCTATGACATAATCGACCCATTTTCGGTATGGCATAGTTTTCATCTTGGCGCCTCCTTTGATAAAGCGCCTTGATTTTAGAGGCTTTTGGGGGATTAGCCATACCGCTGTCCAAGCGCCAGCAATTTTCTGCTCGAAAAGGCTCGATCATTCCTCCGACCAAGGTTCACCGCTTCCTTGCCGCGACTTTTTCTCGCCGGGCTCTTCCGGAGTTCCCGCCGAGGGTTCCTGTTCCAAGGGCTCTTCTTCCGGAAATCCCTCGCCCCACTCGTCTCCGCCTTCTTCCGGGCTTGTACCGGTCGGCCGCTCCTGGGACTTTTCGATTTCCTTCAGAGGCTCGACCCAATCTTCGGGCGGCGTATCGGAGACTTCGGTACCCGTGAGATCGTCCACTTCCGAGACGTCCAGAGGCCCGCTCCAGTTTTCCGGCGCCTCGATAGGCTGAATCTCGAGCCGGTACCAGGCATCGAAATCCATCTCTTCCACATCTCCGTCGAAATGCTGGATCTCCACCAAATCCGCCTCCTCATCCACGAAGACGACCTGGAAGGCTTGACCCTTGTCCAGATGTTGGTACCAATTGCCGACAATAGGATCCGCTTCAGAATTCATCGTTATGCCCTCGTCTTATACACCGAGATCTCGTTCTACCGGCGAGCGGCTCGGATACCCTAAGGAACGCTCGGCCGGTAAGCTAGCCGAATCGAAATTGAGTCTGTCCATCCTTTAGGTCTGCAAAGCAGATGGAAGTTTAAATTGGACGAAACGGCCGAGAGCCGTCGCCGGATCATCGATCGGGCGTGCAAACGCTCTAAATTGACAAAGCTCACATAGCAGAAGAAATTCTTAAACCTCAACGGTCAGCCGATCAGAGAACTTTTCATCAACCGCAACCACCGAAGGACATGTTCGTCATGCTGTGGGATATTTCGCCCGTCGCCTTCACCATTTCCATAGGCGCTTTCCAGCTTCCGGTCCACTGGTACGGACTTTTCTTCGCGTCGACTTTCGTCTACGGTCTGTTCGTCTTCCGTTACTTGTTTCGGCGTGAGGGACGGCCGGAGGACGAGGTTTACGATCTGGTGCTGTTCGTCCTTGCCGGAACCGTGATCGGAGCCCGCTTGGGCCACGTGCTGTTTTACAATCCGGGTTTTTATCTGACGCATCCGTGGAAAATCCTCGCGGTGTGGGAAGGCGGGCTCGCGAGCCACGGCGCGGTGGTCGGCATTCTGATCGCGGTCTGGCTATATTCCCGTCGGGCGACCAATCAATCGTTCCTCTGGGTGTGCGATCGCATCGGCGTTACCGTACCTTTGTCCGGATGCCTGATCCGCATCGGCAATTTCTTCAACTCGGAAATCCTGGGCCACCCCGCCGACGTTCCCTGGGCGATTGTCTTCGCCCGGGTCGATTTGCTGCCGCGCCACCCGGTACAGCTTTACGAGGCTTTCTGTTACTTGTTGATTTTTCTGGTCCAGTTTCGCTTTTATCTCAGGCGCGGGAATAGCGTGCCTGAGGGCTATATGTTCGGTCGCTTTTTCATCCTGGTATTCGGTACCCGCTTCGTCCTGGAATTCTTCAAGGAGGGCCAGGCCGCTTTCGAGTCCGGCTGGACGATTACCATGGGCCAATGGCTGAGTATTCCGGCGATGCTGGTCGGGATGTATTTGGTGCGGCGAGCGTGGCGCTTGCAGCGGGCGTTCGGAGCCGATTTGAATGCCGCGCCGCCCCAGTCGGATGCTTGATCGCGAAACGGATTATCGACCTTTGCGGTAGATGGGCAGTCCTGGTCGCCAAGGATTCCATTCGGGCGGCATTTCGGGCAGCGATTCGTGCGCACCGATCACGAGAAGCCCTCCGGTCGACAGGCGAGCGTCGAGACCGTGCAGGATGTCCCGCTGCAGGGCGATCGAGAAGTAGGTAAATGCGAGGTTGCGGCAGAGAATGAGATCGAAGCGGCCGTCCGGCAAGGTTTTGCGCAGATCCTGCACGGCCCAGCTCACCGGTCCGCGATATTCCGGTTTGATGCAGTACCGTCCCTGATTTTCCGTGAAGGCTAGGTCGCGCCAAGGCGGCGGCAATTCCTTGAGACTGCTCGGCGGATAGCAGCCGCGCCGGGCTCGGGCAATCTGATCCGGATCGGCATCAGTGGCGGTCAGTTCAAACGCGATATCCGGAACCTGCGGCGCGATTTGCAGCGCCCAGATCAAAGTCAGCGTGTACGCCTCCTCGCCGGCGCCGCAGCCTGCGCTCCAGCCGCGGATACGGCGTTCACCGCGGGTTCGGCAGAGGCGAATCAGCTCCGGCAATCCGTCGCGGGCGAGAATATCGAAGACCCGGCGGTCGCGGTAAAAGCGGGAGATCGTAATTCGGCAGAAACTATCGAGCCGCGGCCATTCCTCCGCGTGAGTTTCGAGGTGGCGGCGATAAGCGTCGAGATCATCCATCTGCAATTCCGCCATACGTCGAGCGATGCGCCTGATCACCTGACGCCGGACTTTGCGGAACCCCGGCCAGCGCAGTTCCAGGCGCGGGAAGGCCCATTGCAAGAAATCCACCCATTTAGCTTCCTGGTCCGTCACCGTTGCGTCCTTTTGAATCGAGGGTTCGCGCAACGCCGAACATTCAGGGAGTCCGCAGAGAGGCCCGGAGAACCCTTGCCGCGTCGACCGACCGTGGACGGCTTCCTTCGCTCGCGATCACTTGGGCAGCGAGAAGCAAGCCGAAGCGCAGACAGGTTTCGGGGGCGGCCCCTTGTGCAAGTCCGTACAGAAAGCCGGCGTCGAAGGCGTCGCCACCGCCGGTTCGATCGGCCTCTGTCGCCGGGAACGCGGGATGGGCGTATTCGCCGCTCGGTCCCAACGCCACCGCCCCTCGGGCGCCCTGGGTAACGACCAAAAAGCTTGAAGGCGAGAGACGCTTCCGC
This sequence comes from Methylocaldum sp. RMAD-M, assembly GCF_017832375.1. Classification (NCBI taxonomy): domain Bacteria; kingdom Pseudomonadati; phylum Pseudomonadota; class Gammaproteobacteria; order Methylococcales; family Methylococcaceae; genus Methylocaldum; species Methylocaldum sp. RMAD-M. The sequence goes on from NZ_JAFIBZ010000003.1 coordinate 43,960, forward strand.
GCTTCGCGCGGATCGGTCGAACCGGTCCAGCGGCGCAGCTCGGTTTGGTTCATGAAGATCAAATCCAGCCGGGGGATCATTTCTTCCGTAGGCCCTTCATCCAGATCGCAGGAGACGGTGGCGCCCCGTTCCTTGGCGAGACGGATCAAGGGCAGCGCGAGCTCGTGCAGAGAGGTCGCCACGTGCAAGTGCGCGCCAGGGTAAAAAATCCGGCCATCGATCTCCGCCGGATCGAAGCAAGCGTTCGCCCCGCCCGAAGTGACCATGCGCTTGCTGCCGGGGGTCGCGAAAATGGCGGCCATGCCGGTAAGGCTCCGGCGGGTGCGCTGAATCAGGCTCGTATCCGTCCCAGCTTCGGCCAGCGCCGCGATGGCAAGCGTGCCGAAGGGATCGTCGCCCACGCACCCGAGCATTCGTACAGACTGGTTGAGCCGCGCCAGCCAATAGGCCGTATTGGCGGCCGATCCGCCGTAGTTCAAAACGCATTTTCGGCAGCGCAGTTTTTCGTGTTCTTCCGGCAGGCGCTCGACCGGAAACGTGAGATCCGCGTTCAAGCTCCCGGCACAGATAAATCGGGTAATCATGTTTAACCTTAGCCGTCGGTTAAAGCGTAAGATAAGCCTATTCCGCCGCTCGGACCAAACGAGGTCTTATGACTAGATTGTCTCGAATGATGCGCGAGATCGAGGAGGAGGTTACCCTCACCCGGCATCTCATCGGCAAAGACACGCTGAATCCGAGGGTGCTGGACGCGATGCGAAAAGTCCCTCGTGACCGTTTCGTGCCTTCCGAGTCCAAGGCTTACGCTTATGAGAACGGGCCCGTGCCCATCGGTTACGGTCAAACCATCTCCCAGCCCTACATCGTGGCCTTGATGACCGATCTCCTCGATCCAGAACCGGACGACATCGTTCTGGAAATCGGCACCGGTTCCTGCTATCAGGCGGCGGTCCTGTCGCTGTTGGTTAAGCGGGTTTACACGGTGGAAATCATAGCGGAGCTGGCCGAGCAGGCGAGGGAGCGGCTGATGCGCCTCTGCTACGCCAACGTGGAGGTCCGTGCCGGCGACGGCTATCACGGTTGGCCGGAACATGCGCCCTATGACGGCATCATCGTCACGGCGGCCGCCCCGTACCTGCCGAAAGCCTTGCTCGATCAGCTCAGGCCCGGAGGCAGGATGGTGATCCCTATCGGGCTGCCTTATCGCCACCAGGAACTGATGCTGGTGGAGAAGGACGAGCAACGCCAAATCGAAACCCGGAGCATTTTGGATGTGGCCTTCGTGCCGCTCACAGGAGACTCGATGATCGAACCGGAGCGCGAATCCGTGACGCGCATCGATCGAACGAATACGGATGGAGAACGACCATGACTGTAAAATTATCGGATGCCCAGATCAACGAGCTGAAACTGGCGCTCAAGAGCCGCTATCGAGATCTCAGGGAAGAAATCCGTCAGGAGCTCTTGTCTTCGGATAACGAGCAATACATCGATCTCGCCGGTCAGGTTCACGACATGGAGGAGGAATCCGTCGCGGACTTACTGGTGGACCTCAACCTGGCCATCATCGACCGGCACATTCGGGAGCTTCAGGCGATAGACGCAGCCCTGCTCAGAATCGCCAACAACGAGTACGGTATCTGTATCGAGTGCGAAGGGGAGATCGGCTATCCTCGGCTGAAGGTAAATCCCGCGGCGCTGAGGTGCCACGATTGCCAGGAGCGATACGAGCATACCCACGCCGCCACTTCGCCGAGCTTATAGGGAACGGCCGGATATGCGGCGGTACCGTGCGGAACCGGATAGAGGGCCGCCGGTCCGCGCATCCGCCATTCGGTCGATCCGGGCTAATCCAGCACGTGGGACGCCAACCCGTCCGCCAGCTTGGGCTCGAACCAGGTCGATTTCGGGGGCATGACCTTTCCCGCATCGGCCACGGCCATCAAGTCTTCCATGCGGGTAGGGTGCACCGAAAACGCCACGGCCATTTCGCCGGAATCGACGCGGCGCTCCAGTTCGCGTAAGCCGCGGACGCCGCCGACGAAGTCGATCCGCCGGTCGCGGCGGGGATCGGAGATGCCGAGGACCGGCGAAATGAGGTTGTCCTGCAAGAGACTGACGTCGAGCCGCGCCACCGGGTCCGCGGGGATCAACTCGGGTCTTATGGTCAGCTTGCGCCAGTGTCCGCCGAGATACACGCCGAACTGGCCGGGATTTTCCGGTTTCACCGGATTGTCGGCTTTTTCTATGGCAAAGCGCTCGGACACCCGGCTCAGAAACTCCGCTTCGCTCAAACCGTTCAAATCCTTGACCAACCGGTTGTAATCCATGATCCGCATCTGGCTCTTGGGAAATATCACCGACAGAAAGTATTCGTAGCTTTCATCGCCGGTATGGCCGGGATCGGATTGCCGGCGCGAGGCCGCAACCCGCGAAGCCGCGGCGGAACGGTGATGCCCGTCGGCGATATACAGTGCCGGCAGCGCATCGAAAAGTTCGGTGAGCCGGGCGATGGTATCTTCATCGCGAATGCTCCAGAACGTATGCCGCACGCCGGACTCCGCTACCGCGTCGGCTTCGGACGGTTGCTCGGCGGTTTTCGCCAACAGGCTGTCGATCTCGGGCGCATCGGGATACGCCAAAAGCACCGGACCGGTCTGAGCGTTCAACGCCACGATCTGGCGTACCCGGTCGTCCTCCTTGTCGGGGCGGGTGAACTCGTGTTTGCGGATGCGGTTGGCGTCGTAAGCGGCGACACTGGCGGTCGCGACCAGGCCCAACTGCGTATGGTCGCCCATGACGAGGCGATAGGCATAATAGAGCGGCCGGTCGTCTCGCTTCAGGATGCCGGAATTCAGCATCCGCTTCAGATTGTCCGCGGCCTTGGCATAAACCTCCGGAGCGTAAGCGTCGGTTCCGGGCGGCAAATCGATTTCCGGTTTGGAAATGTGCAGAAAGCTCCACGGACGGCCCGCCGCCAGCGTTCTGGCTTCTTCGGTATTCAACACGTCGTAGGGCGGTGAGATAACCTCCGCGGCGCGACCGGGCGCCGGACGGAGAGCGGAGAAGGGGCGGATGAGGGGCATGGTCGTTTTCCTGAGGGCAATGGCTGAATTCTAACACCGGAGCCGAGAAACCTTATTTCAGTAATGACTCGTGCGGCTGTCAGTAATTTCACCGGGTCGTTGGTCCAATGGAGCAAGGAATGGCGAACTGGAGCCCAATGACGATGTCCTGTATTCTCCCTCATCTTTCGAGGCTAGAGCATTTCCCGGTTCGGTGTAGCGCCCCGGCTGTAGGTCGGGAATCCCTTCCCGACGTGGCTGTCGGCAAAGGATTGCCGACCTACGACTATGCGTCTTGTTCTACCATTAGCAGTTTCAGCCCCTTGTATCGAGGTCTTCATTTCAACATGAGCAAAGCCTATCGTCCGATTTTCGTTTCAACGCTTCTTTTGCAAGCCGCCTGTGTCAGCGTTTCGAATCAGCCTCGCGGGATTTACCAACCTGGCCAGATACCGGGCGAGTCCACGGCCGAGCGCCAGCCGGGTACTCCACAGGCAGGCGCGAGAGAAACCCCTGCTCCGTCATGGAGAGCGAAACCACCCGTCAGAAGCGAGCCCGTCGCTTCATCGCCTGCAGTTCTGGCCTTGTTGAGCGAGGCCGAAAACAACCGCAAAAGCGGGCAACTGGACAATGCCGCCTCCGCACTGGAAAGAGGGATACGCATTCAGCCGCGCAATCCTCTGTTGTGGCATCAATTGGCCGAAATTCGGCTCCAGCAGCATCAGCCGGGCCTTGCCGAAGATCTGGCGAAAAAATCGAACCAGCTTGCGAGGGGAAGCCAGCCGCTGACCCAAAAGAACTGGTCCATTATTGCGCAGGCGCGCCGGGCGAAAGGCGACCTGGCCGGTGCGGCGATGGCCGAGCAGAAAGCCGGGAACTGAATTGCCGGATTTGCTTTCGATCTTGGGGGCGGAAGGCCCGTTCGCCCGGTGCTTGCCGGGGTTTCGCCCGCGCCAGGGACAGGCGGAGATGGCGCAAGCCGTCAAACAAGCAATCGACGGCAAGAGCTGCCTGGTCGCGGAAGCAGGTACCGGCACGGGCAAGACCTTGGCCTATTTGGTTCCGGCGGCTTTGTCCGGCAAGAAAGTCATCGTTTCGACCGCCACCAAGACTCTCCAGGATCAGCTTTTCCGTAAGGACCTGCCTATGGTCCGGCAAGCGCTGGCCGTGCCGTTCAAGGCGGTACTTCTGAAAGGGCGAGCCAATTATCTGTGTCCGTACCGTCTGCAAAACACCCTGGGACTCAAGGCGGGTTACGGCCCACGCGAGGCGTACGCCCTGGAGGCGATCCGGCGCTGGAGCAAGACCACCCGGACCGGTGACATCGCCGAAGTCGTCAACGTGCCGGAATCTTCGGTGCTTTGGTCTTCGGTGACCTCGACCGGAGACAACTGCCTGGGGCAGGAATGCCCCCAATACGAAGACTGTTTCTTGGTGAAGGCACGCCGCAGTGCTCAGGATGCCGATATTCTGGTGATCAATCATCATTTGCTGTGGGCCGACTGGACCTTGAAGAACGACGGCTTCGGCGAGCTTTTGCCCGACTGCGAAGCGATCGTGGTGGACGAGGCTCATCAATTCGTCGAATCGGCGGCCCAGTTTCTGGGGCTCAGCATCAGCTCCCGCCAGCTCCACGGGTTGGCGGACGATATCCTGGTCGAGCGGCTCAAGGACGCGAAAGATATGCCGCAGCTGCTCGAAGAAGCGGAACTGCTCGAGCAATTGACGGCGGAGCTGCGGCAGGCTTTGGGCGACCCTTCGCGGCGGGAGGCGTGGCACAAGGTGGCGGACGATTCGGCGGTAACCGAAAAGCTCGCCGAGTTGCGCCGGCATTTGCACGATCTCGAAGCCATCCTGAAAGAAGCCGCCGTTCGCAGCAAAGGCCTCGAGTCGTGTTGGAAACGTTGTACGGATTTGGGCGTGCGGCTGGAGACTTTCGACAAGGACGAAGGCAGCGAAGCCGTACGCTGGTTCGAGGTCTATAAGCACAGTTTTTCCCTGAACCGGACCCCGTTGGCCATCGCCGGCGAATTCGCGCGGTTTCGGAAGCACAGTCAGGCCGCCTGGATCTTCGCATCGGCAACGCTCACGGTGAGCGGCCGGTTCGATCATTTCGTCGGACAACTGGGGCTCGGCGGTGCCGAATGCAGGGCTTGGGAAAGCCCGTTCGATTACCGGAACCGGTGCTTGTTGTTTCTGCCGCCGGGGCTTCCGGACCCGGCGGTCGACGGTTTCACCCAGGCTGTGGTGCGAGCCGCGCTGCCGGTTTTGAAGGCCAGCCGGGGCAGGGCATTCATGTTGTTCACCTCGCATCAGGCCTTGTCGGACGCTGCGGCTTTGATCGCGCAGCATCTCGATTATCCGCTGTTCGTTCAGGGCAACCAGCCCAAAGCGGTGCTTCTGGAAGCCTTCAAGCAAGCCGGCAACGGCATTCTTCTGGGGACCGGGAGCTTTTGGGAGGGGGTCGACGTTCCGGGACCGGCGCTTTCCTGCGTCATCATAGACAAATTGCCGTTCGCCTCACCCAGCGACCCGGTGCTCAATGCCCGGCTCGAAACGCTCCGCCGCAACGGACTGAATCCGTTTGCCACCTATCAGCTTCCGGCCGCGACCATCGCGCTCAAGCAGGGCGTGGGGCGCTTGATACGGGATCAGGAGGACCGCGGCGTGCTCATGCTGTGCGACCCGCGGATTTTGTCCCGCTCCTACGGGAAGGTTTTTCTGAACAGCCTGCCCGACATGCCGAGGACCCGTTCGCTCGCCGATGTGCAGCGGTTTTTCTCCAGTGAATTCGAAAAAGAGATCGCGGTATGAAGATTCTGGCTATCGAAACCGCCACGGAAGCGTGTTCGGCCGCCTTGCTGATCGACGACGCCGTTCTCGAACGTTATGAGCTTGCGCCGCAGCAGCATAATCGGCTGATTCTGCCGATGATCGACTCCTTGCTGGCCGAAGCCGGAATCAAGGTTTCGCAAGTCGATGCCCTCGCATTCGGACGGGGTCCCGGATCGTTTACCGGCGTCCGCATCGCGGCGGGCGTGGCTCAGGGGATTTCGTTCGCCGTTGATCTGCCGGTGGTTCCGGTTTCGACGCTGGCGGCCCTGGCGCAGGATGCCTTGATCGAGTCTCCGGAAAAGATCGCATTTTCCTGCATCGATGCGCGCATGGGCGAAGTCTACTGGGCGGTCTACCGTAGGGGAGAATCTGGGCTGGCGGAGCTTTTGGGCGAAGAATCGGTACGGCCGGCCGAACGCGTTTCGTTTCCCGATCATGCCGAAGGCGTCGGTATCGGCAGCGGATGGAAGACCTACGGTTCGGTTCTCCAGGAGCGTTTGGGCAGCAACGTAAAAAGGATTCTGCCCGACCGCTTTCCGCGCGCGGCGATGGTGGCTCGTCTCGGCGCCGATGCTTTCGGCAGAGGTTTCTTCGTGGAGCCGGAACAGGCGCTGCCGGTTTATCTGCGCGACAACGTCGCTAAAAAGCCGGGTTCACGAACGTAGGCAGATCGATCTTTGTAGCAGTCCCGCCGAAAAACGCAGAGAAAGGGAAAAATCCCTGAGGAGGGGGCCTCTATAGTAAACTATCGGGATGGCTCAATATTTTCAGATCCACCCGGACAACCCGCAAGCTCGGCTCATTCGCCGAAGCGTCGAGATCATTCGCGAAGGGGGCGTAATCGTTTATCCGACCGATTCCTCCTACGCGCTCGGCTGTCAGATGGATAATAAATCCGGGCTGGACCGCATCCGCCGAATTCGCCAGTTGGAGGAAGATCACAATTTCACCTTGGTCTGCAGGGATCTGTCGCAGATATCGACTTTTGCGAAGATCAACAACGAAGCATTCCGATTGATCAAATCGCTGACGCCGGGGCCGTTCACCTTTATTCTCAAAGCGACCCGCGAAACGCCGCGTCGCCTGCAACATTCGAAGCGCAAAACCATCGGTATCCGCCTGCCGGACAATCCGATCACGCTGGCGCTGGTAGCGGAACTGAACGAGCCATTGTTCAGTTCGACCCTGATTCTCCCCGGCGATGATGACGCCATGACCGACCCCGAAGACATTCGCGACCGCCTCGAGAAAGAGGTGGATTTGATCATCGATGCCGGAGTCGTTCCCTATACGCCGACCACTATCATCGGCTTTATCGAAGACACGCCGGAGATCGTCCGGCAGGGGTCGGGCATCGTCGCTTCTTTGCAATAATCCTGTTCGTTCCGCCATACAATCTTCCAATGGAAAATTTCAACTTTATTCAGGTAATTGCCGGCTCAATAATTCCTGTTTTGTTTGCAGTCACTTTACATGAAGTAGCCCACGGCTGGGCTGCCAGGTTGTTTGGTGATAATACCGCCGCCCGTCTCGGCCGGCTTTCCTTGAACCCCTTGCGTCACGTTGATCCAGTTGGAACCTTATTAGTGCCAGGGGTTTTACTAATGTTACAGACGGGTTTCCTTTTTGGTTGGGCTAAACCCGTGCCGGTGGATTTCGGCAAATTACGTCATCCCAGGCGCGATATGGCGCTGGTAGCAATTGCAGGGCCAATGGCAAATTTAATCATGGCGATTGGTTGGGCTCTTATTTTGCGCTTAGCAGTTGCTTTAGATTTGGAGTATGTCTCCCTGCCTCTCGGGTTTATGGGACAGGCGGGAATAAAATTTAACATATTGTTGATGGTGCTAAATCTACTGCCGATTTTGCCGTTAGACGGCGGGCGTATTGTCGCTAGCCTGTTGCCAACGAGACTTTCCATTAAGTTCAGCAGAATTGAGCCCTACGGCTTTTTTATCCTTTTAGCCCTGATTGCCACAGGATGGCTGTCCATAATCTTGGGTTTTCCGCTAAATATCATGCTGCAATTGTTGTTCGGTTTTGCCGGTCTGTAGATGACTGATCTGGCCGATTGTGAAAAGACCGTTGCGACCGAATCGAATTCGGACCGAGATGCACGGCAGGTCGATTCGCAAGCTGTAAGCGAGGGAGCGGTCACCGCTGCACCATTGGCTTTCGTCAACGGCGCGCCGTTCACCGAGTTGCCGGAAGACCTCTACATCCCACCCGACGCGCTGGAAGTATTCCTGGAAACGTTCGAAGGTCCGCTCGATCTTCTGCTTTATTTGATCCGCCGGCAGAACCTGTCCATAGTGGACATCCCCATTGCCGATATCACGCGCCAGTACATCACCTACATCGAGATGATGAGCGAACTCCGGATCGAGCTTGCCGCCGAATACCTGCTGATGGCGGCGATTCTCGCCGAGATCAAGTCGCGCATGCTGCTGCCGCGTCCGACAGGGCCGGAACAGGGCGAGGAGGATCCTCGCGCCGAACTGGTGCGCCGCCTCCAGGAGTACGAACGCTACAAACACGCCGCCCAGGAGCTCGACGCCTTGCCGCGATGCGAGCGCGACGTTTTCGAAACGTCGGCGGATACCGGTGCCATCACGGTCAAAAAGATTTATCCCGAAGTGGAATTGAAAGAAGTTCTCTTAGCTTTCCAAGACGTGCTGCGGCGCGCCGAGCGATCGACGCATCATCACATCCAGCGCGAGCCATTGTCGGTGCGCGAGCGCATGTCGAGTATACTGGCGCGATTGCGGACCCAATTATTAATCCCGTTTCCCAGCTTGTTCGAACGGAAGGAAGGCCGGCACGGCGCGGTCGTTTCGTTGCTCGCCATCCTCGAACTCAGCAAGGAGCGCTTGATCGAGATCATTCAGGAAGAACCGTTGGGCGAATTGCAAGTTAGGCCACTGATGGCTTCCGGTGTCGATTGACGTGGAACTGAAGACGATCATCGAGGCGGCGCTGTTAGCTGCCGGCAGACCGTTGTCCTTCGCCGAACTCGAAAATCTGTTTGCCGACAACGAGCGGCCAGAACCCGCAGAAATACAATCCGCTTTGGCGGAGTTGGCCGAAGATTGCCGCGGCCGGGCCGTCGAATTGAAGCAGGTGGCCAGCGGGTACCGTCTCCAAGTGCGGGAGGCGTTTTCCCCCTGGGTCTCGCGGCTGTTCGAGGAAAGGCCAGGGCGTTATTCACGCGCCTTCTTGGAAACTCTCGCCATCATTGCTTACCGTCAGCCGGTTACGCGCGGTGAAATCGAGGATATTCGCGGCGTAGCCGTCAGTTCGGGTATCGTGCGAACGCTTCAGGAACGGGGATGGGTACAGGTGGTAGGGCACAAAGAGGTCCCGGGGCGCCCGGCCCTGCTCGCCACGACCAAGCAATTCCTGGACTATTTCAATCTGAAGAGCCTTGGCGAACTACCGCCGCTCCAGGAGCTCATAGACGACTTGGCGCTGCAAGCGGCGCCGCAAGACCAGCCAGTGACCGAAAATGCGAATACCGAATCGATCGAATAAGACCAAGACGCCGGCGGATGTACGTCCATCACCGGATGACGCCGGCGAGCGGATTCAGAAAGTTCTCGCTCAGATCGGGCTGGGCTCGCGCCGGGAAATCGAGGAATGGATCAGGGCCGGTCGGATATCGATAAACGGCAAGCCGGCCGAGCTGGGGGATCGTTACAGAACCGGCGACCATGTCACCGTCAACGGCCGACCGGTCGATGTCGCCAAAAGGTCCGAAGCGCCAACCCGTGTGCTCATCTATCACAAGCCGATCGGAGAGGTGGTCAGCCGGCGTGATCCGGAGGGGCGTCCGGTAATTTTTACCCGGTTGCCCAAACCGGCGACCGGGCGCTGGATTGCCGTCGGACGTCTCGATATCAATACCCAAGGTCTGTTGTTGGTCACCAATAATGGTGAACTGGCCAATCGTCTCATGCACCCGTCGCGGGAAATGGAGCGGGAGTACGCGGTCCGGGTTCTTGGCCCCGTCAACGACGAAATGTTGACTCGGCTGTCGAACGGTATTGCGCTGGAAGATGGACCGGCTCGATTCGAGACGATAGAACCGGCGGGCGGTGAGGGCGCCAACCGATGGTTTCGCGTCACCTTGAAGGAGGGGCGCAACCGTATCGTTCGGAGGCTTTGGGAATCGCAGGGAATTACGGTAAGCCGATTGATGCGGACGCGGTTTGGCGGGATTGCCCTACCGTCCCGATTGAAAGCGGGAGCGTCTTACGAACTCCCCTCTGAAGAAGTCGCCGAATTGATGCGTTCGGTTGGACTGGATATCGGAAAAACGCCTTCGGATCGGCGCCCTGCGCGCCGGCATGCGAGCGACAAAGCTGTCCGCCGCCGAAAAACCAAGATTTCTTAAAACCGTCGGTCTTTTGGCTACGTATCGATTGCAGCCGCAACCCGATTGCGTCCGCCGCGTTTTGCCAGATACATGGCCTGATCGGCGCGGCGCAGCAAGTCCAAATGAGTTTCTCCGGAAATCAGCGTTGCTACCCCCAAGCTCAACGTAACGCGGACGCCCGAATCGCGTACTCCGCAGAATGTTCCTTCGACCGTGTTACGAATGCGTTCAGCAAGATTTACCGCGCCGTCCTTGGACGTGTTGGAAAGCAGAATGACGAATTCTTCACCGCCATAACGGAACAGGATATCGCTCCCGCGCACGGAATCCTTGATAGATCGCGCTACCGACCGCAACACGGCATCGCCTGTGTCATGCCCGAAACTGTCGTTGATCGATTTGAAGTGATCGACGTCGAGAAGAATGATCGAAAGGGGGGTGCCGTAGCGGCGCGCGAGCTCAAGTTCCCGCTGCAGACTACTGAGCAGTGCCGGTCGATTCCCGGTTTGAGTCAACTGGTCCGTGTGGGCATAACACAAGGCTTCGCGATACTTGAGCCCGTTTCGCAAGGGATAGAGTAGGCGGCAGAGTAGCGCTTCCACTCGGGCCAACTCCGGTTCACTGAAGCGCCGGTCTCGGCTCATCCGCCATTCGCCGAGCGGCTCGTTCTCGAGTTCGAGATTGTAAGCGCAGACGTGCCGTCCTTTCTTGCCCAGCGAAAGTTCGATGCCGAGCTTTTCGTTGCAAAAGCGCAAGCCGGAATGGGGAACGATAGTCTTCAAGTGCGTGCTGAACAAACCGAGAAGCTGCTCTATGTCCAGCGTGGTCTGAAGAGCTAAGACCATTTCGTAGTAGGATCCATCACCCAGAGCGGTTTTTTTCTCGATCTTTTGGCTCGACAGCGCGGCTAAATTTTCCGCTTTATTATTTTTCATCGCGCAGTTTCTCTTCTCGCCGAAAGGGTGTCTGATGGCTTAGGTCTCTTCTAAAGCGAGATTTATGCCAGTGTCCTCGGCACCCGAAATTCAAGCGTTCGATGCTACTGCCTGTCGGAAATTTGACGGGTGAGGTAGGACCATTTTGTCGGTTTATGGCAAGCGTCGAAAATTGATCGAGGGACAGCAAAGCCGAGCGCGAAGTTGCGTGCCCGTCAAAGAAAACGTCAGTGAATTCTCGGTTTTTTGCCGACATCTAAAACCGGTAAAAATTCGGACTGTTTGTAAAGAGTCAGTGCCCAGCGGTCCTGATCGCTGTCGTGGCGGAGAATATAAATGCCGTCCGTGGTAAGCAGCTTGAAATATCCATATTCCGACGCGAGCCACCGGTCGATGACCTCCACGACTTCGATGCGTCGGTCGCCGAGGAAAAAAGCGGACGGCTCTTGTACTCCAAGCTCGCTTCGGTTAGCCAGAACTGTAATCGGCTGTAAATTGTCGGACATGACAAATCTCTGAATCGTTCGCTATTTAAAAAATGCTTCCAGGTAAGCCCAAAATTCGGAAATGCACTTTGCGTGCCTCGATCCTTCGGTTTCTTGCGTAATCGTACCTTATCCAGGAAGTCGTGTTAACGGAAGTGCGAAATCGATGCGGTATTGATTTTATCGCATGCGATCGGCGAAGGTGAGCGAAGGGATACAATTTATGGTGTCCTTGCGATACGAGGACATAGCGAATGAATCTTGCCCGTTCAGCAAGGCAGTGCCGACGTTATCGTGCGAAGACAGACGTCTCAGGGACTGGCTTCGGCTCCTGTGCTATGCATGTAAATCGCTTCATGGGTGACTGCCCGAGTACACGTTCCACACGTGCAGTTGATCGCAGCCATCGTTGCTGTATCCAGTAACTTTGATCCAGGCCCGCCCGTCCGTGATCGGTTGAGAGAGCACGCCTTCGACCGCTAGTCTCCCGCTACGCTGTTCGGAAATCGTGACGGCGACGGGCTCGTTATTGACCCAGACTTTGATGGTGTCACGGTCGGTATTTTCCGAGGCGACGAAAGAGAACTTTTGGAGTGCCGGGACGCTGGTCTCCTTGGCGGGCGATTCGTCAAAGAAAATCGGTGGCGTGCAATCCAGAATGATTCCACCGTGGTGACTCACTCCGAAAGCAAAGACTGTGGCGGGTAATAGGTACGCGAGGGACGCAATCGCGACAGGTTTTATCATTGTATTTACCCTACTCGGTTTTGACTGTTCCGTCGTTCAAGCGAACGAGCGTTGCTGTTCCCGCGGAGAAGCGTTTCTGGTCTTTATGATTGTAATTCGGCCTGGAGGCTCGGTTTGACGGTATATCGGTTTTCCACGCACCGCTCTAAATCAAGACAAACAAACTGCCTATCAGCATGCTCAAGACCACGCCTTTCCAAGGCCACCAAAGAGCCGACCAAGACAGGCGCAAGATTTTTAGCTGTTTTTTAATCCAACGCATCAAGGCTGGAATAAGCCTAGTTCGGCTATATCGCCAGAGCCATCTCACAGTGACGATGCCGAGCAGGATCTTGAGTGGAGTTATCGTCCAGGCGGTAATCAGTTCTGCGTGGCGTGGCGAAAGGTCGAACCAGTCCTCCAACTTGTCTTCGATGAGGATTTCCTCGCCGCCTTCCACGAGAATGAAAATAGCGTCCCCAAGCAGTTCCAGGATGTCGAGGATCAATTCGAAGATCAGTTCTGCGGAGGCAATCACGGCGACCAGGCCGATTCCGAACCAGAGCAACGGTTTCCAGCTGGGCTCGGGTTGGGGATCGGTACCGGACTTTTCTATGTCCGAGTTCGAATTCTCTGTTACGTCACTCATGTTTTATTGACGGCTAGTCTGGATTTGCGCAAGGGTAGCTGCGTTTCACGTACCGTTCAAGCACTGGTGGTGTGGGCGCTCCAACGGAAAACGTCTTGAATTTTTGCAGCGTCCTAATCCGGCTGGCCCTCGGCGTGTCAGGCGTGGAGCGTAAAACACCCGGTCCGAGAACATGAGGCGGCTGGAATCGACGCGAACTGTGCTATAGTTCGGCAGCCACAGGGTGCGGTTATCCCGGGATCATCTGAGCCTTCCTAATTTCGGGATTTGCATCGGGGCGGTAGCGAACTATCCGACAGAGTCCGACGAATAAGATCTCATCGAGAGCCTGATGGAAATTAAAGAATGGCTGCATGTATGGCAGTTTGAACATCATCCCTTCGTAATCTTCGACGCAGACCGCGATCCTTATCTGCAGGCGGCCATGATAGAGAACACGTCGTTGCGGTCGGCGTTGCTGAACCTGGACAAGCCCAGTCCGTACGTCATTTTTGCGATCCGAGGAGCCGGAAAATCCTCCATGCGGATCGACACCGAGCGCTATCTGAGACAGTATCAGGACAAGGTGCTGGTAGTCAGATACGTAGAATTCAACGAACTGCTCAGCGAAGTCACCAAGGTGAGGAAGCTTCCGGCCGAGTATTCTCCGAGGAAACCGGGTTTGGCGAAGCTATTTCGGAGAAGAAAGGAAGAGGTACTCATCCGCGAGAGCAAGATCACCCTCGACGATCATCTGGATTACCTTCTCAAATTGGGAATAGAGGAGCTGTACCGCAATATCACCGAGGCTCAGAAGGAAGACATGCTCAAGGACAACCGGGAGTTCGCGGAAAAATTCATATTGCTTACGGCACTTTATTTCTCCCCCAATGATCTGTCGAACAAGATCTCCGCGCTTCGGAAACTGATCAGTATTGCCGGTTACAAGAAGCGGAACAGCTTTTTCTCCAATAAGCAGGCAAAGCTTTTGGCCGGAGAGATTTATCGGAATATCCGCGGCGTTCCGGTTTCGGTGGAGAACATGTTCAAGATCATCCAGGAAATCGGACCTGGTCTGTTCGAGTTCCACGGTATTCCGAGGATGACGGAGAACCGGTTCACGCTGCTCAAGAGCTACATGGATCTAGTCCAATACTTCGGGCTGTCCGGCGTTTATCTGTTGGTCGATCGCGTGGACGAGCCCACCAGCATCAAGGGCGATCCGGAAAAGATGCGCGAGCTGGTAACGCCTATTCTCGACGATCAGCTGTTCCAGATCGATCATCTTGGCATCATTCTGTTCCTGCCGTACGAATTGCACGATCTCAAGAAGTATTATCGGAGCGATCGAATCAAGACCATTTCGTCGATCAATTGGTCGGCCGACAATATGATCCGGCTGATCGAGAAGCGCATGAACGTTTCCCGGAAACCGGGAAGTGCGCCGATCAAACTGGCGGATCTGTTCGAGGAAGAGGGAGAAAGCAAAGCTCAATTCATCGTACGCCAGTTGACGCCGCGGAATGCCTTTCGATTGCTGAGCATCATCGTCGAAGAACACTGCCAGACCGTGGTGTACGGGCCTAAAATTTCGACCGAGGTGTACGAGTCGGCTGTGCAAAGATATCTTATTGAAAAAGAAGGATATTAGTTTTTGCAGTCCGGTGAGTGGCGAAAACTCTTCAACCCCGAGAGATAACCCGCAATTTCACTTGCCGAGCCCATGGCTTGCCCGTATCACATGGAAGTGTTCGATAAGCTTCCATTTCAAGCGGGATGAAGAGCTATGTCGAATCCCCATCGATTGCTTCCGTGCGATAACGATAGATCCTGATCGAGTCGGACCAGTAATCCTTGGGGAGACCGGCTTTCAATTTCAGATGCTGCAAGAATGCCCTAGGATTCGGCAGTGATTCCCAAACCGCAGGCAGAAAAGTTCCGCGCCTGAGCCCTTCTTCCAAGATCAAGCCATCCTCGCCCGCCGCCAATTGTTGTAGCAAATCGTCCTCAGACGTGAACGACAGCGGCTCCGCCGGCGTCAGCAACGATAGATGGATATCAAGCCGCTCGATGTCCCACTGTCTGACCGGCGGGAACCGAGGATCCCTGAATGCGGCGGCGTAAGCGTTATGAGCGATGTCTTCGGCTAAAGAGCGAATGGCTTCAAGCGTGCCGATGCATCCGCAGAGTTTGCCTAGTATTTCGAGCGTCACGAACGTAGCTCTCATGGTGATGAGCTCAGGTGCTAGCGTTTGCTGTTCGACGGGAATCGGTCGTCCGTGGACCGAGCCGTACTCGATTGATCGTTTCGCAAGCGCGAGCAGAAACCGGCGGTGCGTTGAGTTCAAGAAACCGTTTGTGTTACGCAAAGACATAGCTCCCATAGCCGACTACTCGATCTTTCGGGCCAGCCGTATCGCCGGAACTGCGTAAGTCCAGCGTTCGGGCTGTTAGACCCTTCTCGCGGGCGAAGTAGAGTAAGCCGTTGACGGCTATCCGTCCACAAGCCGATTCATGACCGATATCCTCCGGCCGAAGCCTTTCGATGGCGACGGATGTGGCCTGATCTATTCGCTTGGCCGTGGCATAGTCATGGTAATGGCTTAAATCCGAGCTGATCACGGTCATAGTCCCCGAATCGTCCCAAAGCCGCTCGAGTACCGCGCTGACGTCGGAAGGTGCGGCAATGCCCACGACCAAAGGAACCAGTTCGAACTGGTTCAAGACCGCCTGCAGAAAAGGCATATGAACTTCAAGGCTATGCTCGAGCAAGTGTGCCTCATCGAGCCTTTTGACGAATGGTAAATCGAGAATCTTTTCGATGGCGGCGCAGTCTATAGGGATGTTGCCCAGGGGAGTGGCGAAGCTGTCCGCATGACTGACGGCGATGCCGTGAAAGCCGATTCTATGAGAAGGGCCGATTAAGACAACGCGACGAATGACATCCCTGCCTTGTTTGATCAGGGCATAGGCGCTGGCGGCTATGGGGCCCGAATAAATGTACCCGGCGTGAGGTGCGATAATGGCCTTCGGCAGCGGCCCGGCTGTGTTTGCATCCAGCAGAAAATCCCGAACCATAGCGCGAAGCCGATGTTCGTCATCCGGGTAGAAAAGCCCCGCGACGGCAGGTTGGCGTATGTTCTTCATTGCAAAGTCCTCTGTGGGATCGACGCCGGCCGACGGCAAAACGTCGACAGGCACCCGATGGGTCATATTTTACAAATGCGATTTTATTTGACGAATGGGGTGTAGATCATGAATCGGACCATCGAAACGGCGCAGGGTTTTCCTACGCGCTACTGGCGTACGCTGGAGGACGGTCGTGTGGAATGCACGATGTGTCCCCGGTTTTGCAAGTTGCATGAAGGACAGCGGGGGTTGTGTTTCGTTCGCGGCAATGTGGACGGCAAGATCGTATTGTTGTCCTACGGGCGCTCTAGCGGCTTCTGCATCGATCCTATAGAGAAAAAACCGCTGAATCATTTTCTTCCCGGTACGCCGGTCTTTTCGTTCGGCACGGCCGGATGCAATCTCGCGTGCAAGTTTTGCCAGAACTGGGATATCAGCAAGTCTCGCGAGATGGATTCACTGATGGATCAGGCTTCCCCCGAAGCCATTGCGCTGGCGGCAAAAGAGCTGGGTTGTCGCAGCGTCGCTTACACCTACAACGATCCCGTTGTCTTTCATGAATACGCCGTGGACGTTGCCAAGGAATGCCGAAAGCATGGCGTCAAATCGGTCGCGGTATCGGCCGGTTATATGTGCGCCGAGCCGCGCGCCGAGTTTTACAGCGTGATGGACGCGGCCAATATCGATTTGAAGGCGTTCACCGACGAGTTTTACCGCAAGATCTGCGGCGGCCATTTGCAACCGGTATTGGAAACGCTGCAATACATCAAGCATGAAACGTCCGTGTGGCTGGAAATAACGACCTTGCTGATTCCCGGTGAGAATGACTCGGATCGTGAGTTGGAGGCATTGACTCAATGGGTAGCCGACAAGTTGGGACCGGACGTGCCTCTCCATTTTTCGGCCTTTCATCCCGACTGGAAGATGATGGATAAGCGTTCTACTCCGAGGGACACTTTGGTTCGGGCCCGGCGCATCGCCATGAAAAACGGTCTTAGATACGTTTATGTCGGAAACGTTCACGATAAAGCGGCTGA
This sequence comes from Methylocaldum sp. RMAD-M, assembly GCF_017832375.1. NCBI lineage: Bacteria > Pseudomonadati > Pseudomonadota > Gammaproteobacteria > Methylococcales > Methylococcaceae > Methylocaldum > Methylocaldum sp. RMAD-M. The sequence continues at coordinate 61,175 of NZ_JAFIBZ010000003.1, forward strand.
CAGCACTTATTGCCATCACTGCGGCCAGTTGCTCATTGGCCGCGACTGGTATGAACTGTCGGAATGGAATTTGACGCCGCAAGGCGCTTGCAATGCATGCAACACGCCTTGCGCCGGCGTGTTCGAAGAAAGCCCCGGAGACTGGGGCGGCAGGCGCGTGCCGGTCAGCACGTGCCGCCGGGCGGCAACGCACCACTAAGGCGTTGCTTGAAGATTGATCGGAGGATGCCGTTACGAGCCGCTGATCGATGATCAGGGACAGATCACCGTGTTTCGTGGAGGCTCATCATCGTTCGTGCGCGGATAGTCCAGCGTAAAATGGAGTCCTCGGCTCTCTTTGCGCACTAAGGCCGAGCGGATGATCAGTTCGGCTACGATGACCAGATTGCGCAACTCCAATAAATCGCTGGTGACCCTGAAATTGCCGTAATATTCGGCGATTTCCTGCTTTAACAGCTCGACACGGCGCAACGCCCTCTGCAGGCGCTTGTTGGTTCTGACGATGCCTACGTAATCCCACATAAAACGTCGGATTTCGTCCCAGTTATGGGCGACGACGACTTCCTCGTCGGAGTCCGTGACCTTGGATTCGTCCCATTCGGGCAAGTCCGGAGGCGAAGGGATCTCGGGCAGGGCCTTGATGATATCCTCGGCCGCCAGCTTGGCGAAAGCCAGACATTCGAGCAAGGAATTGCTGGCCATGCGGTTGGCTCCGTGGAGACCGGTACAGGCTGTTTCTCCGACGGCGTAAAGGCCGGGCACGTCGGTGCGCGCGTGGCGGTCGGTTTGCACGCCTCCGCAGGTGTAATGAGCGGCCGGGACGACCGGTATCGGTTGCGACGTAATATCAATATTGAGCTCTAGGCACCGAGCGTAAATGGTCGGGAAATGGCTCTTGATGAAGTCGGAGGGTTTGTGGCTGATGTCCAGGTAAACGCAGTCGATGCCCAGGCGCTTCATTTCGTGATCGATGGCGCGCGCGACGATATCGCGGGGAGCCAGTTCCTCTCTGGAATCGAATCGGTGCATAAAGGGCGAGCCGTCCGGCAGCACCAGTTTTCCGCCTTCTCCGCGAACCGCTTCCGAAATCAGGAACGAGCGGGCATGTGGGTGGTAAAGGCAGGTTGGATGGAATTGAATGAATTCCATATTGGCGATGCATGCGCCGGCGCGCCAGGCCATGGCAATGCCATCCCCGGTGGCGATGTCGGGGTTGCTGGTATATAGATAAACTTTGCTGGCGCCACCGGTCGCCAAAACGACGACTCGGGCCCGGAGCGTTTTTACTTTATTGTCGTGGGTATCGAGCACATAGGCGCCCAGCACGCGGTTCCCGTCACGGCCGACCTTTTTCTCGGTTATCAGATCGATCGCGTTATGGTATTCGAATAAATCGATATTAGGATGGTTGCGGATATGTTGCGCCAGCGAGATTTCGACAGCCCGTCCCGTGGCATCGGCAGCATGGACAACGCGGCGATGGGTATGTCCGCCTTCCCGAGTCAGGTGAAGGTGGTGGCCGCCGCTTTCCGCGTCCGCTGCAGTGAACGGAACACCTCGTTCCAGCAGCCAGTCGATGCATTCTTTGCCTAGCGAAACGACGAGCCGCACGATATCCGGATCGCAAAGGCCGGCACCCGCGTTCAGTGTGTCCTGTATGTGCGACTCGATCGAGTCGTCGGCATCCAGCACGGCCGATATGCCGCCCTGGGCGTAAAGCGTGTTGGTTTCGGTCAAGGCGGTTTTGGACAGGACGGCGACACTCGCGTGATCGGCGATGCGTAGCGCCAAGCTTAAGCCGGCTGCGCCGCTGCCGATGATCAAAACGTCGTGAACTGAGGATGGCATGAAGTGTGTGTGTCGTGGTGGTTTCGCCATCCTACTGTAAAAGTATCTTGTCTAAAACAGGTGGCGTTGAATTAGCCATGGGAATGGCAGCCTAAAGCAGAATCTCGATTCGGTGCTGATGAGTCGTCAAAAGTGTGGGTCGTGGCGGATACGGCGAAATACGCATTGAATGGCGCTTGCGAAACTACGATAATTCTTCCTGTAGAATCAAGCTAATGCAATTGTGCAGCAGTCTTTGACAGTGTTTTCTGTCAAGCCACGTATCTCACTCTTAATGAAGCTCTCAAATAAGCCGTGTTTTTCATTCGCTCGCCGTATTCAAATAAGAGCCCAGATCTTTTGGTCGTGCGTGTGCGCCGTTAAATAGGGAAAAAGGTTTCCCGCAATGGGCGAGCAACTCGATGAGGAATTAGTCCGGAGGGTACAGCGAGGCGATAAAACGGCATTCGACATTCTCGTTCGAAAATACCAGTACAAAATCGCGCAGCTGATCAACCGCTATATCAAGGACCCGCACGAGGCCCTGGACGTCGCTCAGGAGTCCTTCATAAAGGCCTATCGGGCGTTGCCGAGCTTTCGCGGCGAGAGCGCTTTTTACACATGGCTGTACCGGATCGCGATCAATACGGCAAAGAATCACATTGCGATGCGCGCACGCCGCCCTTCGGAGGACGAGATCGAAATCGAGGAGGCGGAACAATTCGAGTCCGCCGTACGTCTAAAGGATCAAGAAACCCCTGAGGGAGTAGTGTTAAGTGAGGAACTCGCTCGGGTAATCCAATTTGCGCTAGACGAGCTGCCCGAAGAACTTCGTACGGCGATAAGCTTGCGAGAGTTCGATGGCTTAAGCTACGACGAAATCGCTCAGGTAATGAATTGTCCGGTGGGGACCGTGCGTTCACGCATTTTTCGTGCGCGCGAAGCCATCGATAAGAAATTAAAAGTTTTACTCGGTTAGGGGGCAAGTCCATGTCGGATGATGATCTGAGACAAAAGCTGTCATTACTGTTAGACGGAGAGTTGAGTGAGAGCGATTCGCTGGCATTGATGGCTCGTATAGAGAGCGACGCCACGCTTCGAAGGCAATGGCATCGTTACCGTCTGGTCAGCGAGGTGATGCGGTCGGGAAAGGTCCTGCCCGTCGATGATCGCTTCGTGGATCAGGTTCGGGCTACTATAGCGAACGAACCGGCGATTCTTGCGCCAAGACCGGAGAAGCACCGCTATCGTGAAAAAGCGGTAACGGCCGCATTAGCGGCCTCTTTGGCGGTGGTTGCGGTTTTGGTCGGGAAGTCCGTAAAGGATTATTCTCCGGTGCCTGGTCCGGAGGTGTTGGCGCAAACCGAGTTGGTCGATCCCGATGAGGTTCGTTCAGCGCTTGATCCCCAGTTCCAGGATTATCTGGTTACGCATTACGAAACGGCTTATTTGGCAGGCGCTCCAGGTCTGTTGCCCTATGCTCGCCTGGTGACCTACGATTCTTCTCGCTAAGTTCGAATTGATGGTTTCACTTTTTGCGCTCTCTGTGGACATGCTCCGCATACGCCGAGTTTTGGCATGGCAGATTTGTCTAATGATGTTTGCAGCCGAAGCTTTGGGCGGAACCGGCGAACCTCGTCACGGTGATGCCGTCCGTTGGCTAATGGATATGCGTCAAGCCGTGACTCAGTTGAATTATCGGGGAGTAGTGGCTTATCTCAAAGATAAACACGTCGAGAGCTTTCAGCTAGTTCATGCGTTTACAGGGGGTACGGAGCACGAACGGTTGGTGTCGATGAACACTCCCTTGCGGGAAGTCGTCCGAAATGCAGAAAAAGTGTCTTGCTACTTTCCCGACACCAAAACGGTCTTTGTCGAAAATAAACCGCCAAGACGTTCGGTTTTGCTGGAGTTGCCAGAGGACTTGAAACAACTTTCACGACATTACGATTTTAAGCTTGAGGCGCAGGAATACGTTGCGCAGCGCTTGTCACAGGTCATCAGTATTGAGCCGCGAGATGACTTTCGGTACGCTCGCCGGATTTGGGTGGATTTGGAATCCAAGTTGCCGCTCAAATTCGAGCTAATCGGCGAAAATGGCCAGGCGGTTGAGCAGATGATGTTCACGTCGCTGAGTATCGAGGAAATCATCCCGGACTCCGAACTGAATGCATCCACAAAGGTCGATGCTTTTACTTGGCAGGTTAATCGGCGTGAGGCGATGCCGCTCAGGTCGTTGAAATGGGCGCTTAGAAGCGTGCCAGATGGGTTTCAAATGATTTCGTATACTCGGCTGATTCGTACGCCGACAGAGCATCCGGTAGAACATATCTTGTTGAGTGACGGTTTTTCTTCTGTTTCAATTTACATTGATGAGTTAGGAGGCGATATCGTCAAGGGACATCAGAAGAAAGTCGGTGCCATAAATGCGCATTCTCGTAAGATCGATCGCTATCTGGTCACCGTGATGGGCGAAGTTCCCGCCAAAACCGTGCAAGCCATCGCAGGGGGCGTGCATCTTCAAGTGAATGACGCCCATGATTGAGGAAGAAGCAGTCGTCTTACACACGGAAGCCGAAAAAGTTTGGGTCGAAAAGCCGCGCAAATCGGCGTGTGGCGGATGTTCGCAGCAATGCGCGTCTGGCGTGGTGGACGAGTACCTCGGGGCACCGAAAATTCGGTTACAGGTATTTTCCCCAATCGAAGTTCATGTGGGTGATCGTGTTGTGCTCGGAATTCAGGAGGACGCCCTGGTAAAGGGGTCCCTATGGGCATACTTGATTCCTTTGTTGGGCTTATTTTTTGGCGCGGTATTGGGAGACATCGTCGCGTCCTCGCTAAGACCAGCTATTTCCAGCGACGGGGCCAGCGCATTCGGAGGCGTAACTGGCCTGATTTTGTCTTTTGTCCTTTTGAAGTTCACAGGGGTTCTTTCTCGCGAAAAACTGCACCCCGTGATACTCCGTAAACTTAGCTGATATCAAATCCGCTTTTAAATCCATGCTTAGGTCCGTGAAGACTTGGGAGTTTCGTATGCTTAAAACCAGGTGGATAGCCCTCGTGCTTTGTTTCCTTCTCATAGGGCTTTCGTCTCAGGGAGTCCTTGCTCAGCTTCCCGACTTCACCGGCTTAGTCGAGAAAAACAGCGCGGCGGTCGTAAATATTAGTACCTCTCAGAAAGTGAGCGCTACTGAGCCCCAGTTGCCGGAAGGGATCGAAATACCGGAAGGAACGCCATTTGACGATTTCTTTCGTCGCTTCTTTGGCGAAGGTGGTGGCCAGCCGAGTGAGGTGAAATCTTTGGGATCGGGCTTCATCGTTTCGGACGATGGTTATGTCTTGACCAATCACCACGTTGTCAAGGATGCCGACGAAATCGTCGTGCGATTGCAAGATCGCCGAGAATTGGTGGCCAAAGTCGTCGGATCGGATAAGCGCAGCGATATCGCGTTGCTGAAGATAGAGGCTGATCATCTGCCAGTCGTAAGAATGGGGTCGGCCGATAAACTGAAAGTGGGTGAATGGGTATTGGCTATCGGTTCACCCTTCGGCTTCGATCATTCGGTGACGGCGGGCATCGTCAGCGCCAAGGGCCGAAGTCTCCCGAGCGATAACTATGTGCCTTTCATTCAGACCGACGTGGCCATCAATCCGGGCAACTCCGGTGGCCCTTTGTTCAATCTCGAGGGCGAGGTGGTCGGCGTCAACTCTCAGATTTACAGCCGTACCGGCGGCTTCATGGGATTGTCGTTCGCTATTCCGATCGAAGTCGCCATGCAGGTGGTCGAACAATTGAAATCGCAGGGCCATGTGTCGCGGGGCTGGCTGGGCGTGCAGGTACAGGACGTCACGCGCGAGTTGGCCGAATCTTTCGGGATGAAGAAGCCGCAGGGAGCTCTGGTATCTAGAGTATTGTCGAAGAGTCCAGCCGAGGCGGGAGGCATTCAGGTCGGTGACGTCATTATCGAGTTCAACGGACAGGAGGTCGTTGGTTCGTCGTCGCTACCGCCAATGGTAGGTATGACCAAAGTGGGGGAAACGGCAGCGGTCAAAATCATCCGTCAAGGTTCTACCCGTGATGTAAAGATCAAAATTGGCACCTTGCCCGAGGATGAGGGAGTGCTCTTGGGGGCCGAGGAGGCTCCGGGGGCTCAGACGTTCGACCGTTTGGGGCTTAGCGTATCCAATTTGACGGTGGAGCAGCGAGAACAATTGGAAGTTCCGCGGCATGGCGTGCTGGTACAAGCGGTCAACCCGGGGCCCGCCTACGATGCGGGTATACGCCGTGGCGATGTGATTCTTCGTATTCAGGACCAAGTCGTCAAAGACGTAAACCATTTCAATGAGGTTGTGAAGGAGTTGCCAAAAGGCAAATCGCTTGCGGTGCTGGTCCAGCGACGCGGCGGCTCATTGTTCCTGGCCTTGAAGCTCAAGGATTGAGGCCGTGGCTGATCAGCAGCATATTCGTAACTTTTCCATCATCGCTCATATCGACCATGGCAAGTCGACCTTGGCAGACCGATTCATCCAGACTTGCGGAGGACTTAGCGATCGCGAGATGCTCAACCAGGTGCTCGACTCGATGGACATCGAGCGGGAACGCGGCATCACCATCAAGGCTCAAAGCGTAACGCTCAACTATAAGGCCAAGGATGGCGAGACCTACCAGCTCAACTTGATCGATACGCCCGGTCATGTGGACTTCTCCTACGAAGTGTCCCGATCATTGGCTGCCTGCGAAGGCGCCTTGCTCGTGGTCGACGCAGCGCAGGGGGTGGAGGCGCAAAGCGTAGCGAACTGCTATACGGCGATCGAGCAGGGCCTGGAAGTCATTCCCGTGCTGAACAAGATCGACTTGCCGTCGGCCGAACCCGAGCGGGTTTGCAAGGAGATCGAGGAGATTATCGGGTTGCCGGCCGACGAAGCCTTGAAAATCAGCGCGAAAACCGGCCTCGGTGTCAATGATCTTCTTGAACAGCTGGTGAGCAAGGTGCCTCCGCCCAAGGGAGATCCCGAGGGGCCTTTGCAAGCGCTGATCATCGACTCCTGGTTCGACAACTATCTGGGAGTCGTTTCGCTGGTGCGAGTGGTTAACGGTTCCATCTCCCGGAAACAGAAGATCCTCATCATGTCCACCGGAAAGAGCCACTTGGTGGAAAAGCTGGGCGTCTTTACCCCAAAGTCCTTCGATAAGGAGACACTCCAAACCGGCGAGGTAGGGTTCGTCGTGGCCGGTATCAAGGATATTTTCGGTGCGCCGGTGGGGGACACGATCACCGCGGCCGATCGCCCTTGCCAGGCCCCGCTGCCGGGGTTCCAGCAAGTCCAGCCGAGAGTGTTCGCAGGGCTCTATCCTGTTGAATCCGACGATTACGAAAATCTTCGGGAGGCGCTGAACAAGCTGCATCTCAACGATGCCGCGCTGCAGTACGAGCCGGAAACGTCGCAGGCTTTAGGGTTCGGTTTTCGGTGCGGGTTTCTCGGCATGCTGCACATGGAGATCATCCAGGAGCGGCTGGAGCGAGAGTATGATCTCGATTTGATCACGACAGCGCCGACCGTCGTTTACGAGGTGCTCAAAACGGACGACGAGACGATTCTGATCGACAATCCGTCCAAGTTGCCGCTGCCCAACGAAATTGCCGAAGTCCGCGAGCCGATCATCGAAGCCAATATTCTTGTGCCGCAGGATTATTTGGGCGCGGTGATGACGCTTTGCGTCGAAAAGCGCGGCATACAAAAAAAGATGCAGTACATGGGCGGGCAGGTGTCCCTCAGCTTCGAGTTGCCTCTAAGCGAAATCGTATTGGATTTTTTCGACCGTCTTAAATCCGTGAGCCGCGGGTTCGCTTCGTTCGATTATGAGTTCAGGCGTTTTCAGGCAGCGCCGCTGGTCAAACTGGACATTCTCATCAACGGAGAGCGTGTGGATGCGCTGTCTTTGATCGTGCATCGGGACATCAGTCAAACTCGGGGGCGAGATCTCGTGGAGCGAATGAAGGATCTTATTCCGAGGCAAATGTTCGAAGTTGCCATTCAAGCCGCTATTGGTTCGAAGATCATCGCTCGGTCCACAGTCAAGGCGATGCGCAAGAACGTGCTGGCCAAGTGTTACGGCGGCGATATTACCCGTAAGAAGAAGCTGCTGGAAAAGCAGAAAGCCGGTAAGAAAAGAATGAAGCAGGTAGGGAAGATCGACATTCCGCAGGAAGCGTTTTTGGCGGTGTTGCGCGTAAACAAAGATACCTAGTACCGAAAAACAACAAAAGACCCAGCTTATGGATTTCGATTTTTCGTTTTTTTTGGTCATGGCTACCGCCCTGACCGGGATCATTTGGGGCGGTTACGCGTTGCTGCGGCGCTTTCAGCCGGCTACGGCTTCGGCGAAAGAGCCGATTATCGTGGAATATGCTCGTTCGTTTTTTCCGATCGTTCTGATCGTACTCTTGCTGCGATCGTTCTTGGTGGAGCCATTCCGTATCCCTTCGGGTTCCATGATGCCGACTCTGCTCATCGGCGATTTCATTCTCGTCAATAAATACACCTACGGTATTCGTCTTCCGGTTTTGAACACGAAGATCGTCGAGATGGGCGAGCCTGAGCGGGGCGATATCGTGGTATTCCGTTTTCCGAAAGACCCGAAGGTGGATTACATCAAGCGGGTTATCGGTTTGCCTGGCGACCGCATCGCGTATTACAACAAACAGCTTTACGTAAACGGAGAAGCCATCAAGCAAACGACCATCGCCGAATATCAAGGGGTGGGGCAGGGCAACGCCATGACCGGTGCGCGCCTTTTAAGCGAAGACTTGAAAGGGGTTAATCACGACATCCTGATTCGAGAAGGCCAGCCTTCGGTGCAGGGGGAATTTACGGTACCCGAAGGTCAGTATTTCGTCATGGGCGATAATCGCGACAACAGCAACGATAGCCGGTACTGGGGTACCGTGCCGGAAAGCCATTTAGTCGGAAAAGCGTTTTTCATTTGGATGAGTTGGGACTGGGAGAACGGCGGCATCGCATTTGATCGTCTCGGTACTATATTGAATTAGTGGTTCTAGTACCGAAACTATCCGAAAACTCCCGGAGTACGCGAAAATGGCTAATGTCCCTTCCCGGCAGAGCGGTCTGACGCTTATCGGCTTTTTGTTCGTTCTATTCTTAATCGGTTTTTTCTCCTTGCTTGTACTCAAGATCGGCCCGGTGTATCTGGAGCACTATAAGGTCGTGTCGTCGCTTGAATCGCTCAAGAAAGATAACGATCTCGCTTCGAAAACCAGAGACGAAATCTTGACTCTCCTACAGAAACGCTGGGAGATCAACATGGTCGAACGGGTATCGACCAAAGATGTGAAGATCATTAAGGAGGGATCTTATCTAAAGATTGAAATAGCTTATGACGTCGCCGAGCATCTTTTTGGAAACGTGGATGCTTTGCTGCACTTTAACGATCTTATCGAGGTCGGATCGAATTGATGAAGAGCGTTTCTAGTTACTGCTTTCTGTGTGCTTGCCATCCGCGTCAAATGACGCGGACCCGCATAAATTGGTCGTTTCTCCGAGCTGTCACTCACTCGGACAGGTCGTTATGTGCTTAACTCGTATCCCGCCGGTGGACTCGTGATTTTGGAACCGGAAAAGATCGCCAAAAAACTGGGCTTGCATTTCAAGAATCCCGCCTTGGTCAAGAGAGCCTTGACTCATCGGAGTGCTGAGAGCGAGAACAATGAGCGGCTCGAATTTTTGGGCGACTCCGTGCTCGGGTTTGTGATCGCGGAAAGGCTTTATGACAAGTTCGCGGAGGCGGACGAAGGCGTGCTCAGCCGGTTGCGCGCGACTCTCGTGAATCAAAGCTCTTTGGCGGAATTGGCGCGTAAATTAAATCTGGGGGATTACTTAGTTCTGGGGTCGGGCGAATTGAAGAGCGGCGGATATCGGCGCGACTCGATTTTGTCCGACGCGCTGGAGGCCGTCATTGGCGCTCTGCTTATCGATCAAGGGATGGATGCCTGTCGGGAGTGGATTTTAAACCTCTTTGCCGAGCCGATAGACCGTCTTTCGCTGCGGGATTGGAAAAAGGATCCGAAGACCCGATTACAAGAATTGATGCAAGCGCGAGGACTCGAATTGCCTACCTATACCCTCAAAACGGTCATCGGTCAGCCGCACGACCAGAGCTTTTGCGTGGAGTGCCGCGTGTCGCTGATCCCGGTTTCCTGCGAGGGCGTAGGGCCTTCCCGGAAAAAGGCCGAACAGCAAGCGGCAGAAAAGATGCTGACTGTGCTGGCGGAAAAACTGGGGCTCAAACCATGAAAGCAGGCTTTGTCGCGCTCGTGGGGCGCCCGAACGTCGGTAAATCTACCCTCCTCAATCATCTGGTCGGACAAAAAATCAGCATCACGTCCCGCCGGCCGCAGACGACGCGGCATCGGATTTGCGGTATCAAGACCACCAGAGACGGACAGATTGTTTTTGTCGATACTCCGGGCATTCATGCCAGCCAAAAGCGGGCGATGAATCGCTACCTCAACCGCGCAGCGGTCTCCGCCCTGCTTGACGTCGATGTGATTGTCTGGCTCATCGACAGACCGATGTGGCTTTCCGAAGACGAGTTGGTCCTGGAGAGGATCAAGTCTGCAGGGGTGCCTGTCATCTTGGTCATCAATAAAGTCGACAGGCTCGAGGATAAGGCGCTTTTATTGCCTTTTATGGAAGAGGCGGCGGCTCGCCACTCGTTTGCCGATTTGGTTCCGGTATCCGCCTTAAAGGGCACGAATCTGGACGTTTTGGAGCGGAAGATCATCGAACTCTTGCCGGAGGGCGAACCGATTTATCCGGAAGATCAAATCACCGACAAGCCGGAGCGTTTTTTTGCCGCCGAAGTCATTCGGGAAAAATTGCTTCGTTCGCTGTCCCAGGAGGTGCCTCATGCGCTGACGGTGGAGATCGAGCAATTCAAGCTCGAGGGCGGATTGACGCGAATCAGTGCGGTGATTTGGGTCGAGCGCGAGGGTCAGAAGGCAATCATCATCGGCCGCAGCGGCGAAGTGCTCAAGAAGGTCGGCGAGCGGGCGCGGCATGAACTGGAACGTTTGCTCGATTGCAAGGTTTACCTGGAGCTTTGGGTTAAGGTCAAGAAAGGTTGGTCGGATGACGAGCGTGCTTTGCACAGCCTCGGCTACAGCGAATGACGCGAGCAAGGGTGCTTCTCGGGACTTCCAAGGCCGCATCTCGCTGCAGAACGGATTCGTCCTTCACAGTAGACCTTATCGCGAATCAAGCCTTCTTCTCGACGTATTTACATTGGATTTCGGTCGCCTTCGCCTGCTGGCAAAAGGTGCGCGCAAGAGCAAAAGAGGATTGCATTCTCTACTTCAGCCATTCGTTCAATTGCGTCTTTCCTGGGCGGGAAAAGGCGATCTACCAGTCTTGACGGCTGCGGAATCCATCGGAGGAACCAGCATCAAGTTGAGCGGGCCCAAGCTGTTCTGCGGATTTTATGTGAACGAGTTGCTTCTCAATTTTCTCCCTTCCCGCGATCCTCATCCGGAAGTATTCGATCTATATCGGAATACCTTGGATCAACTCGCAGCAGATGACGGCATGGAACGGATTCTAAGATTGTTCGAAGTCTCTCTGCTGGGCGAGATGGGTTACGGTATGGCCTTTGATCGGGAGGCAACGTCCGGGCAACCGATCGATCCGGCAAAAAGATATGTGTACAGAATCGAGGAAGGTCCGGTAGAGAACGACGAAAGGACTGCGGATTCGGTCGGAGGTGCCACCTTGCTTGCATTGGAGCGGAAGACGCTGAACGATCCGGATGAACTTCAAGAGGCGAAGCATCTGATGCGACGAGTAATCAATTATTATCTCAACGGAAAATCTCTTAAAAGCCGGGACTTTTTCAAGCAAGTCACAAAAAGCAGACCATGATGACGACCTCTCGCCCTATCTTACTCGGCGTAAACATCGATCATATCGCCACCATTCGACAGGCTCGGCGTACCAAATACCCCGAAGTGATCCAGGCGGCCTTGCTCGCGGAGCAAGCTGGCGCCGACGGTATTACCGCTCATCTTCGCGAGGATCGCCGGCATATTCAGGACAGAGACATCGGATTGTTGCGAGAGATGATCGAGACCCGTCTAAACCTGGAAATGGCGGTAACCGATGAGATGGTCGCTATCGCAAAAACCGTGCGGCCACAAGCGTGCTGCCTGGTTCCGGAGCGACGCGAAGAATTGACCACGGAGGGTGGTCTGGATGTGTCCGGAAATTTCGAACGAATTCGTGCCGCTTGCGAAACGCTGGGCGAAGCCGGGGTGGAGGTCTCCCTGTTCATCGACGCCGATTTTCGGCAGATCGAAGCGGCAGCGAAAACCGGTGCTCCCGTGATCGAATTACATACCGGCCACTATGCCGATGCCGCTTCGAACAAGGAAAGTAAAGATGAGTTTCACCGCTTGGCACGGGCGGCAGAGTATGCATCCGGAATCGGCCTCAGAGTGAATGCGGGGCATGGATTGAATTATCACAACGTAGGGGAAATTTGCCGCATTCCCCAAGTCGAGGAGCTCAATATCGGGCATTCCATCGTGGCGAGGGCGCTGTTCGTCGGGCTGGAGCGAGCGGTGAGCGAGATGAAGCGGGCGATGGTATCGTCGCGCTTATCAATTGACCCATAGGGCTTATTCTGCCATAGTTGAACAGCTATCGAATCGAACAACTGGTCCGCTTTCTCGCATTCCGTCGTCATCGAGATGGCGCGTGGTGTAGAGAATGCTCGGGGCCCAAATCAAATATAACGATGGTTTGCGATAGCTGGGGCAGCATAGCGGAGGAGATGGGGTGTACGAAAGATATCAGAGCGAGTCGACGACTGCGCCAGCATTGCGCGCCGGGACTACGGTTCGGTATCCAGTGTCGGCCGCTTGGTGGCGACCTCCGCAAGTGCTTGTCGCCTTGCTTGCGGTTTGTCTCTGTTCGTTGGTCATTCTCTATTATTTATCGGCGCGTCTTGAAACCACGGTAGCCGGTCCAGCGGAAGGTCACGCCCGGATCAAGGCGATCAACCAGCAAATGGAAGCGCTGCAACGCAAGTTCGGCATTCTCTTGGCCGAATCGGTTGAAATGAGACTTAAAACCCTTCAGAAGAACATTGAGGCGGGAGCGGTCAGTTCCGCGGATCTCGAGGCCTTTGAACAATTAAAGAGCGATCTGGTGCTGTTGGAAGGTTATGCCGAAGCCGGCGGAGCCAATGCGTTCGACAACACCGAGATCGAGCATTCCCGTTTCCGGCGGTTATCCGGTTCGGGAGTAGTCCGTAACGAAGAGCTTATGGATGAGGTTTTGCAGGTAAAGAACCTGCTTTACTTTTGTGCCGCCAGTCTCGCAACGACCACTGTTCTCATCAGTGGCTATTGGTTGAGACAGCGGAGTCGGGCGTATCGCCTCCACTCGGGAATGACCGCTGTTCCGATGCTGGCAAAGAAGCCCGGCGATTGATGCCTGGTCTGGACCTCAGGAATATTTAGGTGTTCGACGAGTCACGATTCTCGTGATGCCCCTTTTTGACATGCTCGGCTTCGATCCGGTTTTTCCCCATCCCCTTGGCGCGATACATTGCAGAGTCGGCCCGCCTGATGAAGGAATCCGCCGATTCGTTTGACACGTACACGGTGATGCCGGCGGAGAAAGTCGGCAAAGCCATGGCCGTGCCGCCAATTGAAAACGTGGTTCGGTGGACCTGCGCCTGAATTTTCTTGAGCGCCCATAAAGCGCCATCCAGCTCGGTGTTGGGAAGCAGTACGATGAACTCTTCGCCGCCGAAACGGGCTACGTGGTCGTGACGGCGAAATGCAGGAAGGATTTTTTGGGCGTAAATTTTGAGAACTTCATCGCCTGCAGCGTGGCCGTAACGGTCATTGATTTCCTTGAATCCGTCGAGGTCCACCATGGCCAAGGCCAAAGGGGTGTAGTAACGTTGCACGCGTCCGATCTCATCCTCCAGCCGATTCAAGAAGGCTCGCCGATTGGAAAGCCCGGTTAATTCATCCGTAAGGCTCAGTTGGCGAACTCGTGTGAATTCCAGATCGGTCTTTCGATTATTCGTCTCCAGCAAATCGAGATAAGCTCGGATAATGTCGATTTGTTTGGCCTGATGTTGATGTTCGTTTAACAAAGCGTCGGTCTGCTTTAGAAGTCCAGATCGCGCCGTATCGGTGAGCAAAAAATTTTCGGGATGGCTCAACGCCTGAGCGATATTCTTCAGCAACTGGCCGGAATGTAGATTTGCATCATCAACTTCGTTAAGGCTTGCCGTCAACGACTTGTGGATTTCGGCCATTCCTACGCTTTGTCCTTCGCGAGGCGGCGGCGCGGGGTCCATGTTATGTGATGTCTTTTCGGAAGTCCTCACATGGATTTCTGTGGCCTTAGCCCTTTGTGCAATCACGTCCGGTTTGTCGGGCGAGGGTTCATGGTCTCCTATGATTCGATCGGAAAAGGCAAAATTGGAATGGAACAAAGAATGTTTGAGGTCTTCAACGCCTTTAATTAAGGTGTTTAATTCCGCTAAGGATAAAGACGGACTGAGCAGAGTTTGGAGAAACTCGATTCGTCGCGCGAGCCACTGGCTTCTGTCGGAAACCAACTGTTCAACATAACGGAGAAGTTGTTGAACAAGGGCGCGGTAACGGGTTTCCCTCGCGTTATGAATTTGGGTCAGCGACTCGAAACTATTTTGAATATGATCGATAAGAAGAGGTTCGGACGGGTAACGCCTTAACGCGTGCAAATTGGAGAGTATCCGTTCGAAATCGGCCGGCCGCGATTTCATGACTTATCAAGTGTTAAGGTCAAAGAAGTTAAATTCCGACACGATACTCTGAACATCGAATGCGACAAATAGCTACAGTCTAGTGTGTCCTGGCTGGAAACAAGGAGTGGCTTTCACAGTCCCGATCTAAGAAATTCCCATTGTATTTTTGTCGAAAAAGCCGCGATTCATTCTACCGGTAATCGCTTGCTAATCAATCCTTAAGGCTACAGCCTGTTTTCCACTTCCTTAAGACGACCATCCATATGCAGAGAGTTTTGAGCATAGCCCCGATGTTGGATTGGACGGATCGGCATTTTCGCTATTTTGTACGCCTAATTTCTCGGCGGGTGCTGCTTTATACCGAAATGGTCACCGCCGGTGCGATTTTGTTCGGGAATCGCGACCACTTGCTCGGCTTCCACCCCGCCGAAAAGCCGTTGGCGCTTCAATTAGGCGGCAGCAACCCTTCGGATCTTGCCGAGTGTGCGAGAATTGCCGAAGCGTATGGATATGATGAGATTAATCTCAATGTCGGATGCCCGAGCGATCGGGTGCAGAATGGGCGGTTCGGTGCATGCTTGATGGCCGACCCCGAGTTGGTTTCCGAGTGCGTGGCCGCGATGGCCGGTGCCGTATCGCTTCCGATCACCGTCAAAACCCGAATAGGCATCGATGAGCAGGACTCCTATGAGGATCTCGCGCGCTTCGTCGAGATCGTCTCGTCCGGCGGTTGTCACACCTTTGTCATCCATGCCAGAAAAGCGTGGCTTAAAGGCTTATCGCCTAAGGAGAACCGGGAAATACCACCGCTAAGATACGATGTGGTCGATCGAATCAAAGACGATTATGCGGCACTCGAAATCATCCTGAACGGCGGTATCGTCGATCTGGATCAGGCGGGGCTGCATCTTGAGCGGTTCGACGGTGTGATGATAGGACGAGCGGCCTACCATCAACCGTACTTGCTTGCAGAGGCCGACCGGCGATTTTTCGGCGATGACCGTCCGGTCCGCTCCCGGCGTCAAGTGGTCGAAGCGCTGTTGCCGTATGTCGAAACGGAATTGGGGCGGGGCGTACGTTTACAAGCCATCGCTCGGCACATTTTA
The DNA here is from genome assembly GCF_017832375.1 of Methylocaldum sp. RMAD-M. Lineage (NCBI taxonomy): Bacteria > Pseudomonadati > Pseudomonadota > Gammaproteobacteria > Methylococcales > Methylococcaceae > Methylocaldum > Methylocaldum sp. RMAD-M. The sequence goes on from NZ_JAFIBZ010000003.1 coordinate 76,931, forward strand.
GGGTTGTATCACGGTATGCCCGGCGGGCGGGCATGGCGTCGGCATCTTAGCCAGCATGCGACGAAAGCAAATGCGGGAGCGGATGTGCTTCTCGAAGCCACCCGCTATTGCGAAGAGTCAATATGCGTTTGATCGAGAAAGACATGGCGCATTCCTGCGCGATATACTTACCGATCACTATTAGCGACATCAATCATGCAAAACGTAATGGAGCATCTTTTTTCCCAAATCATACAATCTCTTGGGGAGGATATTACCCGAGAAGGACTAGTGGATACGCCTAAGCGGGCGGCGGCGGCTTTTCGTTTTCTCAATAGCGGCTACAATCAGCGCCTCGAGCGTGTCCTCAATAATGCCGTTTTCGAGGCGGATACGGAGGATATGGTGATCGTGAAGGACATCGAATTGTATTCATTGTGCGAGCACCATCTTCTGCCGTTCATCGGTAAATGCCATGTCGCTTATCTGCCTAAGGGTAAGGTGATCGGGCTTTCCAAGATCGCGCGCATCGTCGAAATGTACGCTCGCCGTCTTCAGATCCAGGAGCGATTGACCAAACAAATTGCGGACGCCATTCAGACCGCGATCGATCCCGCGGGGGTTGCCGTAGTAATCGAAGCCAAGCATCTGTGCATGATGATGCGAGGCGTCGAGAAACAAAACTCGGTTATGACCACCTCATCCATGCTGGGTTTGTTCCGCAAACAAATCAGTACCCGTTCGGAGTTTCTGGATCTTATCAACAGAAAATAGCGTGACAGAAGCAGGGAAATCCCACCGTTGGGGTGTGCTTTTGGTCAATCTGGGTACGCCCGAGGCTCCAACCACGGCCGCAGTCCGACGCTATCTGGGCGAGTTCCTATGGGACTCCCGTGTCGTGGAACTGCCGAGGCCAATTTGGTGGATGATCCTTCATGGCGTGATTTTGCGGGTGCGGCCATCCAAGTCGGCACGAGCGTATCGGTCGATCTGGACCGACAGAGGCTCCCCGTTACTGGTGTTCAGCACGGATTTGACTCGATCGGTGCAAGCCGAGATCTCGGCGAGAATGGCTGGGGAAATCGTGGTAGAGGTGGCGATGCGCTACGGTAAACCCGGAATTCGGGAAAAATTGGAGAAGTTGAATAGCGCCGGGGTCGATGGACTTCTGATTTTGCCGTTGTATCCCCAGTATTCGTCACCGAGTACCGGGACCGTATTCGATGCGGTCGCCTCGGTGTTGAAGAATTGGAGATATGTTCCGGAGACCAGATTCGTCAGCGACTATCATGATTATCCGGCGTATATCCGGGCTGTGGCGAACCGAATCGAAGATTTCTGGCGCGACAATGGCGGACCTCATTTTTTGTTGTTTTCATTTCACGGTTTACCGGAACGAAGCCGCTCCCTAGGCGATCCTTACCATGAGCAATGTCGTGCGACCGCAAAGCTGATCGCGGCTGAACTGAAGCTTCCGGAGAATGCTTGGCAGTTAGTTTTTCAGTCCCGTTTCGGCCCGGGGCGGTGGCTTCAGCCTTATTGCGTCGATGTGCTAAAAGCACTGCCGCAAAAGGGCGTTAAGGACGTCGATGTCGTTTGCCCGGGATTTGCCGTGGACTGCTTGGAAACCTTGGAGGAGATCGGCATTACCAACAAGGAGGTCTTTGAAAGAGCGGGTGGTGCCCAGTATCGGTTAATCCCCGCGCTGAACGATAGTCCGGAACATGGCCGCGTCCTGGCTGGTTTGATTACAGAGCACTTGCGGTAAAAGATAAAAGTCGCTCAACCGGCATAAATAAGCTTGAATACTTGATTGAATTGTTCGTCGAGTTTTTGGGCCAACTCATTCGCAGTTGCGATGTCAGTGCCGAAAAGACTCGGCTTGTCCATGTCGGTTACTGTGGTGTCGCGTGATGCATGATTAGAATAGCGTGAATAAACAAAGGATTGTGCCTGAGCGACCAGGGCTGCTTCGCAACTGAACACGTCGGCATTTTCCGGCGTATCGTGGTGCTCGATAGTCACGGCGATGATCTCCGGCAGCTTCCATAGCCGAGCCAATTCGGCGCCGACCTGATAATGGTCGAATCCGATAACTCGTCTTTCTCCTTCCTGATAGCTTATGTTCTCCGATTCCGCTAAAAGTGCCGCGGCACGGGCCAATTCCGGAAGGCGGTGATACACGACCAATCGCCCTATTTCATGTAATAGTCCACATAGAAATACGGCCTTTAGACGTTCGCCAAAGGGATGACAACTCGCGAATAATCTTGCCAATAGCGCACAGCGCACGCTCATGGCCCAGAATTCCTTCATTGTCATCAAGGTATTCGTTAAAGATGAAAATTTATCGATCACTAAAGTAGTTAATACCAAACTCCGAATTTCGTGGATGCCGACGATATTGAGTGCACGATGAATGGAGGTGACTTTGGTCGGAATTCCATAAAAGGCGCTATTGACGACCCGTAGCAGCCTTGCTGTGAGACCAGGATCATTTTCAATCAGTGTGCCGGCATCGCGCAGATCGGCCCCCGGGTTATCCAGTAGTTCATTCAGTTTTAAGAATAACTCCGGGGGGGAAGCTAATTGCACGTTCCCATTCAAAATTACGCGGACGCTAAGCGGGGTGAATGCATACATCGCTTTAGCTCTTGATGCGCATACCTAATACTATCCTGTCGTTAATTTGATTTGACTGATACGCCGATAAGTGGCATCTATATCACAGTTGGTTCATGGAAGACTTTATATGTGACGCGAGTTCCAATTGCCTCCTTTATTCTAACTGAGCTTCAGGTTTTTATCGGGTGCTATGACGCCAACCAACCAGTTCGGCGAAAAGTTAATTATTATCGGTGAGCATAATGAGCGTCATCGTGCCCAAGTCGAGTTAATCCTATCCGAAGCCGGTTTCGTGAATTTCGTAGCGGTCTCTAATGGAAGAGAGCTTCTTGAGCAATTGAGAAAATTCCAGCGGAGCCCTGAAGAAATCGGACTTATTATTCTTAATAGTAGCCTGCCCGAATGTCAGATTGACGAGTTTTGCCTGTCTTTTTCCTCGATAGACGAGGGAATCGGCATTCCCGCTATCATTTTTACTGAAGAATCGGTCGAATTGGACAGCACGCAAGTACGCCGCCTAACCCAGCTGAGCAGGCAAGGCGTCAGTCTAATTACCAAGCCTATTCGCGGACGCGATTTTATCCCCTTGGTTAACATGAGTTTGATACTCAGAAACGAGCGTCACCTGAGACGTAGCCAAGAAGAGCAACTTTTAAACGAACTCTCCGAACGCAAAATCATGGAGGCCCGATTCAAATATCTCGTGGCCCACGATGAGTTGACCGGCCTTGCAAATCGCCGCAGCTTGGAAAAGAAACTTCAGCTAGCCATCCACCGGTGCCGGAACTTCGATCAGGAAGGTGCATTGCTGTACCTGGATCTTGATCGGTTCAACATGATCAATGATCTTGAGGGACACGAGACCGGCGATCGTTTATTAGTGGAGACGGTCAGCCTGTTGCACGGCACGCTCGATTCGGACCACATCGCAGCCAGGATCGGAGCTGACGAGTTTTGTATCTTTCTAGAAAACGTCAAACAGCAGGAGGCATTGTCCATCGCTGAACGGCTCCGCCAAGCCATGGATGGTTTTCGCTTCGTTACCGGACAAGACAGTTATCACATATCGGCCAGTATCGGTGTGGCCCTGCTGGAATCGCGGAGGATGGCCAGTCATCCGAGTGTGCTGATTGCCGAAGCGCATCAGGCCTGTTACGCAGCGAAGGCGAACGGGCGTAACATGGTTCAGTTGTATAACGACAAAGATACCGAGGCTTGCACGCGGCGAAGCGACATCTTATGGGTTCCGCTGATCCGGGAAGCCTTGATGGAAAATCGGTTTTTTCTGGTTTTTCAGCCGGTTGTCAGGGTCAAGGACGGTGCCATTACGCACTACGAGGTCTTGATCCGGATGAGGGGCAAGCGTTCGGATATATTCTCGCCGGGAGAATTCATTCCGGTCGCCGAGCGCATGGGTTTGATTCACCATATCGACCTGTGGGTGGTCGATAAATCAATCGATTTCCTGGCCTCTCTGCCGGAACACCAGTCGCATGTCAGTCTAACGATAAATTTGTCGGGTGTTGCATTTCAAGATCAGTCCTTGTTACCCCTGATTAAACAAAAATTGGAAATGACCTGGATCTCCGCGTCTCGGCTTGCATTCGAGATTACCGAAACCGCGACTGTCGCGAATTATCAGCAAACTCGGGAAATGATTGCCCGCATAAGGGCGCTGGGATGCCATTTTGCCTTGGATGACTTTGGTGCCGGCTTTAGTTCGTTCGATTACATCAAAAAGTTTCCAGTCGATTATTTGAAAATCGATGGACAGTTCATAAAAAACCTGCTTCATGATGAAACAGACCAGGTACTTGTCAAGGCAATGATCGATATCGCTCGGAAGCTGGGAAAAAGGACCATCGCCGAATTTGTGGAAAACCCGAAGGTTCTTTCTCTCTTAAAAACGCTCGGCATAGATTATGTCCAAGGTTATCTGATCGGTAAGCCGGAACCCCATCTACTCGACAAAACGACTATCTCGATTAACGAGATCGCCGGTTCTTCGCAGTCGACTCAAGCTGCCTAGCCGAATCCGCTGTTTTTAGTTTCCGGTCCAGTTGATTAAGCCCTGACGGGCATATTTTTTATCCCATGCAAAACACCAGACGCGGCAAGACGCCACGCAAAAAACGGTCGTCCATCTTGTCTTTTCTGAACGCGTCATTTCGGCGCATCGCACTGTATTTGTCTCCCTTCGTGATCGCGATCATCGTCGGATATCTGGCCTATGTGGACCACACGGTCCGTCAGCAATTCGAGGGTAAGCGCTGGTCTTTGCCGGCCCGGGTTTACGCCAGCCCCGTCGAGTTGTTCGCCGGTTACGAGATGAGTGCCGATCGGCTCGAATGGTTATTGGAGCAGCTGAAATACAGAAACGATCCGAGCTTGTCATCGCAGGGTACTTATTTCAGGAAGGGTGCCGAGTATACGCTGAAGACGCGCGATTTTCGGTTCTGGGACAAACTAGAAAACTCTCGCAACATACGGGTGCGATTCGATGCCGGGCAAATAAGTTCGGTTAGCGACCCCGAAGACGCCAAGCCCCTGGCATTGTTTCGTTTGGACCCGGTCCAAATCGGGACGTTTTATCCGGCTCTGAAGGAAGATCGTATATTGATCAAGCTCAATCAAGCGCCGGAGCTTCTCTTAAAGGCCCTGTTCTCGGTGGAAGACCGGGATTTCTACGAGCATTTCGGAATTTCGCCTCGCGGCATTCTTCGGGCGATGTGGGCCAACATTCGCGCGGGGGGAATCGTGCAGGGAGGCAGCACCTTGACTCAGCAGCTGGTAAAGAACTTTTTTCTAAGCTCTGAGCGCACCTGGTGGCGCAAGCTTAACGAGCTGGTCATGGCATTGGTATTGGAGGCGCGTTATTCCAAGGATGAAATTCTGGAAGCTTATCTAAATGAAATTTATCTCGGTCAAGACGGTGCCCGAGCGATACACGGGTTCGGTTTGGCCAGCCAGTACTATTTCAGCCGATCGCTGGAAGAGCTGGAACTGCATCATGTTGCTCTGTTGGTGTCTCTGGTGCGAGGGCCATCCTATTACGACCCGTTTAGATGGCCGGAAAAGGCAAGGAAGCGTAGGGACCTGGTATTGGACGAGATGGTGGAACAAGGGCAGATTGCAGCGAGCCAGGCCGAGGAGGCTAAGGCAAAGCCTCTGGATGTGGTGAAGAATCCGCACCAAGCCATCAGCCGCTATCCGGCTTTCCTGGATTTGGTCAAGCGTCAGTTGCAGCAGGAATATCGTCCCGAAGACTTGACCTCGGAAGGGCTCCAGCTTTTCACGACACTCGACATATTCGCGCAGCACTATCTTGAATCGGCCGTCGAGACAACGCTGAAAAAGCTCGACAAACAGACCCGGACGACGCAACTGGAAACCGCCGTTGTGTTTACTCGCCGCGCTACCGGCGAAGTAGCCGCTTTAATGGGATCAAGAGACCCGCAGAATTCCGGGTTCAATCGCGCATTGGACGCAGAACGCCAAATAGGTTCACTGTATAAACCCGTCGTTTATTTGACGGCATTGGAGAATCCGCAACGCTACACGCTGATGTCGCCGCTGCAAGACATGGAGGTTCGGATCAGGAATCCCGGCGGCCGGCCGTGGACACCGAAGAATTACGATAATCGGGAGCACGGCATAATTCCTTTGCATAAAGCCTTAGCGCATTCCTTTAATCTGGCGACAGTTAATTTAGGCATGGATGTCGGGATTGCCCGTACCGCGGAAACCTTACGGAAATTAGGGGTTGAGAAGTCGGTGGAGCTGGTTCCGTCGCTGTTGCTGGGCACCGCCTCGCTAACCCCGTTTGAAGTCGCCCAAATGTATCAAACCCTGGCCAGCGACGGCTTTGTGGTTCCGCTAAGGGCGATTCAGGCGGTTGTTTCACAAGAGGGGAAGACCCTGCAGCGATACGGCCTCAGTGTCAAGCAGTCAATCGATTCAGCGGCGGTTTATTTGGTCGATACGATCCTGCAGGAAGTCATGCGGGAGGGTACCGGGAAATTTGCCTATGCCTATTTGCCTTCCCATTTCGACTGCGCCGGAAAAACTGGAACGACCAATGATCTCAGAGATAGTTGGTTTGCTGGATTTACCGGCGATTATGTGGGCGTAGTCTGGGTCGGGCGTGACGACAACCAGCCGGCAAAGCTAACCGGCGCCCAGGGCGCGTTACCGGTTTGGGCATCTACCATGCAAAAAGTGAGTAAGGAGTCGCTTGAGCTGGAGCCGCCCGAAAACGTCGATTTCGTTTGGATCGATCGTGCAAATGGCTTGAGATCAGATGAAAGCTGCCCCAGCGCGATTCGCTATCCGTTTATTGCGGGTTCTGCCCCGACAGACGTTTCGCCATGCGGTCGGCTGTCGAATCCACCGGAAGGAGTCGACTCTTGGTTTAGGCGTTTATTTTAGGTCCGGCGGCCAGGGCTAGCGAGAGATATGGGTTCCGGCTGAGCGTCTTGTATGCTTAATCTGCCCATCAGCGCTCTTGCCTCCGTTTTCTGTTGCTCATTGCCCATTTCCAGAACTTCCTTGAGCATGTCCAGCGCCGACTGCTTATCATCCATGTCCGCATAAGCCTTAGCCAAATCCAGTTTGGTTTCCAACTGGTCCATGTCGGTCAACGGCGCGTACTGATCCTCGTTTTCATCTGAAAGATTCTCCAGATTTTCCGTGTTTAGCGCTTCGCTTTCCGCTTGAACAGACGAAGCCAAGTCAAGCTCGAAATTGAAATCCGATGTTTCGAGATTCGAAATGGACGCGACGCGGTCCGATTTGGATACGTCATCTTGCGGTCCACTGCTTTTATTCAGCTCATGCAATAGGTCGTCTATGGATTGATCCGCTTCTTCGTGCGTTTTAGTTTCAGGATGAGCTTTCAGTTTGCCCGCGTCAAAAGCAATCAGGTTGTCAAGTTTCGGCAGCTCACTCTCGGGCTCCTTTGAGTTGGCTTCAGAGTCCTCAAGGCCGAAGGAACTGAAATCGAAATCAAACATTTCATTGCCGGATGAGGCGTCGTCAGACTCCGGCTTGTCTTTGTGCTGTGCATTGGCCGCTAGCTCGAGCAAGATATCGTCAATGCTGTTCTCCGAACCCTGTGTTACGGGTTCTTTTCGGGAATTGGACCCCGGCTTGTCGGTCTCAAAGACGATGAGATTTTCGAGTTCTGGAGATTCATCTTCAGGCTGAGCTGTGACGACGGAAGGAGTTTCGCTCCGAAGATCGTCGACATCGAATTCCATGACGGGGTGCTCGGCGGCGATTGCCTGATCTTCATCTGGGTTTTGCGCATCGAAATTGAAGTCGAGAGAAACACGCTTTTCCTCTGCGGATGTCGATGTTTCGGCCACCTCGCTATCGAAGCGCTTCAGATCCTCGATGAGTTCATCGGTAAGATCGATAGAGCCCAGGATGTCCCTTGCATTCGCATCAAGAGCCAAAGGTCGGCTGGACGATGGCGACGCGCTAAACAGCGAGTTTCCGGGACATAATTCCCGTCCCATTTCAACCACATTTTCCCAGAAGTCGGCATCGCCGTCTTTACCTTGTCTTTTGAGTTCCTGGGCGAAACGCTCAAAAGCTTCTCGGTTCTCGGTGGCGTAATGAATTTCCAGAAGCTTGAGCTTGCATTCGTCTCGTTCGGGGTACTGCTCTATCGCGTTCCGGATCAAATCCTCCGCCTGCTTGTAACGGCCGTAAGCGAGATATACATCGGCTTCCGAAATCGGGTCGACTTCGTCCGCCTCGGCTCCTAAGGCGTCAAAATCGCTCGGCGTGAATTCGCTCAGAAAAGAGGTTTTTGTAGCGGTCGTCGGTTCCGAGATTGTGGAGTTGAATTTGGACTCCGCTTTTTTCGCCTTTTGCAGGTTTTCTTTCTCGGTCGCAAGCAAGATGCTTTCGGTCTCTTCGATCATGGCCGCACGGCGACGGGCAAGCAGCCATGGTATGACCGCCAGCAACATCAGACCTCCTGCTGCGGCACCGAGATAGGTCGGCTGATCGAACAAGTCGTCCCAAATGCTGCTCTGTTCAGGCTGCGGCGGCGCGGCAGGAACGGGCTTAGGCGCCTCGACCTTCGGCTGCTCGGTCTGGACGGCGGTGGGTTGGGGTGTTTGAGCCGTTTCTGGAACCGTCTCTGGAGAAGTCGGCGGATTCGCCGGCTGGGTGGATGGCTCCGCCGGCTTCTGTGCTTCCGGAGCCGGTGTCGTTTGAGCTGTTAGCTGTTCCGGATTAGGGGGCTCTTTCTTCGCCGATTCGGCCGAAGGTTGTTGTGCTTGTGGTTCTTGCAGCAGCGCAATCTGTTCGTTCTTCAGGGTCAAGAGACGATGCATCTCCGTCAGTTGCTGCTCGAGCTGAGTCAGGCGGGAACGGAGATCCTCGTTTTCCTGTTTGAGCGTCTCTGCGATTTCGAGCGCAATTTCTCCCTTGGATTTCCCGGCGCCATCCGTGCTTCCTGCGACCGCTTCTTCATCTTTCGTCTTGGTATCGGATGCGGCTAACAATTTGAGCTGAGTTTGCGTCGGCTGTGTCGCGGAGCCCGTCACAGCGCCCAAGCTCTGTGCCTTGTTACTGCGGCTTGCGACTTTCCCAGTCCGACTGCTTGATCGATAAAGCTCATCCCGCGCTTGCGAGCTGGTGAATTGCAGAACAAATTCGCGATCGGGAATTTTCAGCGTTTCTCCTGCCTTCAAAGTGTCCGGCGTGTCTCCATAAAACGCATGTGGGTTGTGCCGGTAAAGGGCGACGACCATTTGTTCCTGAGCGATGCTTGGGTCGCGATTTACCTGTTTGGCGATTTCCCAAAGCGTGGAATCTCTTTTGACTGGCCCGTATTCAGAACCTTGGATCGGACTTTCGGACTCGGATGAAGCGCTTGCCGTCGAAGCACGGGGCTGGGACTTGCGGGGCGAAACCTGGGCATCCGCAGTTTGCGGGTGGTCATCGTTCGGTTGCGCGAATACCGATGGAGATCGGGAGTCGACGAGCACGCGATCGGAGAAGGTGGCGGGCGGGTCCAGCAGTACGGTATATTCGCGCACTACGCGCCCGCGCGGCCAATTGACCTCTACCAAGAAGCTGACGAACGGTTCGTGCATGACGTCGTTCGAACTCACCTCGATGGCATAGCTGCCATCGGGTTTTTGCACGGCGGTAAAACGCAGTTTGGTGAGAAAATAGTGCCGTTCCAAGCCGGCCTTGGCAAAAGCTTCCGGGGACGCCAAAGAGATTTTGACGTCCGCCAGGGAATCCCCGCCGGAAAGGACCAGCGGAATCTCGGCGTTTAGCGACTGATTCAGGGCGGAGCGTAGCCTAATGTCTCCAATACCTAGCGCACTCGCTCCCATCGGGGCCAGTAGACTCATCATCGCCAAGGTTTTTGATAACTTACGCACTTATTGCCGCTCCTTTGTCCAATCGTTCCCGCCATTCATGGTGGCGGGAGCTGCCTAGATTGCTGAAGGAAAGCTTAGCCTAGATGTATGTTTTTGCCAGCACCTCGGCGATTTGTACGCTGTTGAGCGCCGCGCCTTTTCGTACGTTGTCGGCTACGACCCAAAGATCCAAACCTCGCGGGTGGGAAATGTCTTCGCGGATGCGTCCGACATAAACGGCATCGTGCCCGGCTGCGTCGGTAACCGCAGTCGGATAGCCGCCGGGCTTGTGTTCGTCGATCACCGCCACTCCCGGAGCACGGCTGAGCAATTCCCGCGCATGCGCAGCGGTGATTTTTTCCCGAGTCTCGATATGGACCGCCTCGGAGTGGCCGTAAAATACGGGTACCCGCACCGTAGTCGGGTTTACCTGGATACTGTCGTCGCCCATGATTTTGCGGGTTTCCCATACCATCTTCATCTCTTCCTTGGTGTAGCCGTTATCCATGAAGACGTCGATCTGGGGGATGGCGTTGAAAGCGATCTGCTTCGGATAGACTTCGGGGTTGATCGGTTTGCCGTTAAGCAATAAAGCGGTTTGCTTGCCGAGTTCCTCGATGGCCTTTTTTCCGGTTCCGGATACCGCCTGATAGGTGCAGACGTTGATTCGCTCGATGCCGACAGCATCGTAGATCGGCTTCAAAGCGACCAGCATCTGAATCGTGGAGCAATTCGGATTGGCGATGATTCCCCGGGGCTTGTACTGCCCGATGGCCTCCGGATTGACTTCCGGCACGACCAAGGGGATATCCGTCTCGTAGCGGAAACAGGAGGTGTTGTCCACGACCACGCAGCCGGCTGCCGCAGCTTTAGGGGCGTAAACGGCGGAAACCGATGCGCCTGCGGAAAACAGGCCGATCTGTGCCTTGGAAAAATCGAACTCGGCCACATCCTGCACGGTGAGATAGCCGCCTTTGAATTCCACGCGCTGGCCGGCGGAGCGTGCGCTGGCCAGGGCATACACCTGGCCAACGGGAAAGTTGCGCTCCTCCAGGATGGACAGCATGGTCTCGCCCACCGCGCCGGTGGCGCCCAATACTGCAATATCGTAAGTCTTGCTCATGGGGAAACTCGTTCGGGATTAGCGGTTCAATGATCGTAAAGCGGATACGATGGCATCGCCCATATCGGCGGTTCCGACCTTCTTCATGCCTTCGGAGTAGATATCGGCGGTTCGGTAGCCTGCGTCCAAAGCGGCTATCACCGCGTTTTCGATCCGGTCTGCGGAGGCGGCATCGTTGAAACTGTAACGCAGCATCATGGCCAGCGACAGTACGGTGGCGATGGGGTTGGCAACGCCCTTGCCGGCGATGTCCGGTGCCGAACCGTGAATGGGCTCGTACATGCCCTTGCCGTTTTTGTCGAGCGACGCCGAAGGCAGCATGCCGATGGAACCGGTCAGCATGGCGGCACAGTCCGAAAGGATATCGCCGAACATATTGTCGGTCAGCATGACGTCGAACTGCTTGGGCGCGCGCACCAGCTGCATCGCGGCGTTATCGACGTACATATGGCTGAGCTGGACGTCCGGATACTCGCGGCCGACCTCGATCACGATCTCGCGCCACAGTTCGGTGCACTCCAGCACGTTGGCTTTGTCGATGGAGCACAGCCGTTTGTTGCGCTTTTGAGCGATCTGGAACGCGATATGGGCGATGCGGCGGATCTCCGATTCGCTGTAAATCAAGGTGTTGAAGCCTTCCCGTTCGCCCTTTTCATTGATGCGGCGGCCCCGCGGTTTGCCGAAGTAGATGCCGCCGGTCAGTTCGCGGATGATCATGATATCGAGTCCCGAGACCACTTCCGGTTTCAGCGTCGAAGCGGCGACCAACTGGGGATAGAGAATCGCTGGGCGAAGATTCGCGAACAGTTCCAATTCGGCACGTATTCCCAGAAGGCCGCGTTCCGGTCGCACCGAATAGTCCAGCGGTTCCCATTTCGGACCCCCGACCGCGCCCAAAAGCACGGAATCGGCCGCTTTCGCCAGGGTCAGGGTTTCTTCCGGAAACGGCGTGCCTTTGGCGTCGTATGCGGCACCGCCGATCAAAGCGTCTTCAGTTTCAATGTCAAGCCCGAATTCCTGTCTCAGGCAGTCAAGCACCTTTAATGCCTCGGCGACGATTTCCGGGCCGATGCCGTCGCCGGGCAGCACTGCGATCTTCTTGGTCATGCGATTGATGAGTCTCTCTTTGTTTTTTAGAAACTAAGCGTATTCCGGGAACAGCCAAGGCGCGGTTTGGCGGCGGCTCGCTTCGTAAGCCCGGATCTTGTCGGCATGCTGAAGGGTTAGGCCGATGTCGTCCAGGCCGTTGAGCAGGCGGTATTTCCGCGAAGGATCGATTTCGAAATGGATTTTGTCGCCATAATGGGTGGCGATCGTCTGTGTTTCCAGATCTACGGTGAGATCGACGCCGGGACCCGCTTGCTCGAAAAGGCGGTCGACGATTTCGGCATCGAGCACGATGGGCAGAATGCCGTTCTTGAAGCAGTTGTTGTAGAAAATATCGGCAAAGCTCGGGGCTATGATTACGCGGAAACCATAATCTGCCAGAGCCCAGGGCGCATGTTCGCGCGACGAGCCGCAGCCGAAATTCTCGCGCGTCAACAGAATTCGCGCCCTGAAGTAGCACGGTTGATTGAGCACGAAATCCGGGTTCAAAGGGCGATACGAGCAATCCATGTCGGGTTCGCCGCGATCCAGGTAGCGCCACTCGTCGAATAGATAGGGACCGAAACCACTGCGGCGAATGGATTTCAGGAATTGTTTAGGAATGATCGCGTCGGTGTCGATGTTGGCGCGGTCCAAAGGGGCGACTCTGGACGCGAAACGGCGAAAAGCTTTCATTGCTCGGATTTCCTCTTTCGCGCAGACTGATTTCGGGTCGTAGGGGCGGGTTTGGACGTTTTTACGGCAGCAGCCGATTTCGTCCTCGATGCGGCGGCGGTTTTCGCCGGCGCTTTCTTGGCCGGTGCTTTTTTGGGTTCGCTTGCGGGAGACGGCATCAACGGCAGTTGACGGATGTCGACAAAATGCCCGTAGATACCGGCCGCCGCCGCCATGGCGGGACTCACCAGATGGGTGCGGCCACCGTAGCCCTGGCGTCCTTCGAAGTTGCGGTTCGATGTGGACGCGCAGCGCTCGCCCGGTTCCAGGCGATCGGCATTCATCGCGAGGCACATGGAGCATCCGGGGTCTCGCCATTCGAAACCTGCCTCCCGGAAAATTCGGTCGAGGCCCTCCTGTTCCGCCTGGCGTTTCACCAAGCCCGATCCGGGAACCACCAGGGCCTGCTTGATGTTGCTCGCGAGCTTATGGCCGCGGACCACCTCGGCGGCAGTGCGCAAGTCCTCGATCCGGGCGTTGGTGCATGAACCGATGAAAATCTTGTCTATGCGAATATCGGTTATGGCCGTGCCGGGCTTCAAATCCATGTATTGCAGGGCGCGCTTCATGCTTTCACGTTTCACGGGGTCCGGCTCCCGTTCAGGGTCGGGTATCGCGGCATCGATGGGCAATACCAACTCGGGCGAAGTGCCCCAGGTGACCTGGGGGTTGATAGCGGCGGCATCGATCTCGACCACTTTGTCGAATACGGCACCCTTGTCGCTTCGAAGTTGCCGCCAAGCCGCCACCGCCTTGTCCCACAAATTCCCTTTCGGAGCATAAGGCCGGTCTTTCAGATAAGCGATCGTCACCTCGTCGACGGCCACCAGTCCAGCTCGGGCTCCGGCCTCAATTGCCATGTTGCACACGGTCATGCGTCCTTCCATCGATAGGCTGCGGATCGCCGATCCTGCGAATTCGATGGTATATCCGGTGCCGCCGGCGGTGCCGATTCTGCCGATCACGGCCAGTACGATGTCCTTGGCCGTGACGCCTTGGCCGAGCTTCCCTTCCACCTTGACCAACATGTTCTTGGCTTTTTTCTGAACCAGGCATTGCGTGGCCAGCACATGCTCCACTTCGGATGTGCCGATGCCGAAGGCGAGAGCGCCGAAGGCTCCGTGCGTCGAGGTATGGGAATCGCCGCAGACGATGGTCGTGCCGGGCAGGGTCGCACCCTGTTCGGGGCCGATCACGTGGACGATGCCTTGGCGATCGTCGTTCATGCCGAATTCGGTAATGCCGAAGTCGGCGCAGTTCCGGTCCAGCGTTTCGACCTGAAGCCGTGAAATGGGGTCGCTGAGGCCATGTTCGCGTTCGGCCGTCGGCACGTTGTGATCGGCCGTCGCCAGATTGGCTGTAACCCGCCAGGGCTTACGGCCCGCGAGCCTCAGCCCTTCGAAGGCCTGCGGCGAGGTTACCTCGTGAATCAAATGGCGATCGATGTAAATGAGAGTCGATCCGTCCGGTTCGGAGTAAACCACGTGATCGTCCCATAATTTGTCATAAAGGGTTTTGGCGGCCATGGGCTCTTATGAGTGGCGGGTTTTACACGGGGAATGCTGCGCTCCAGCTAATTACTCAGGGGCGGCTTCCCATGGATGTTGGGGTTTGTCCGATAAACCGAAGTTATTCCAACAGCGAAAAAATCTTATCGCGAATGGCTTCAACGCTGCCGACGCCGTCAATGCTGGAGAATTTGACGGCTTCCTGTTCGGCCTTTTGCTTGTAATAGCCGACCAATGGCTTGGTCTGTTCGTGATAAACCTCAAGACGCCTGCGCACGGTTTCTTCTTTGTCGTCGTCCCGTTGAATCAGGGGTTCGCCGGTGACATCGTCCAGTCCCTCGACCTTGGGCGGATTGAAGATGACATGATATGTGCGTCCGGAAGCAGGATGGACGCGCCGACCGCTCATGCGCTTGACGATTTCCTCATCGTCCACCACGATTTCGATGACATGGTCGATATCGACGCCCATCTCCGCGAGCCCTTCCGCCTGAGCGATGGTTCGGGGGAATCCGTCGAACAAAAAACCGTTCTTGCAATCGTCCTGGGCAATGCGTTCCTTGATCAGTCCCAGGATGATTTCATCCGAGACCAGGGCGCCCGAGTCCATGACCTTCTTCGCTTCGAGACCCAATGGCGTGCCTTCTCTCACGGCAGCGCGCAGCATGTCGCCCGTCGAGATCTGCGGAATGTTGAATTTTTCCATTATGGCTTTGGCTTGAGTGCCTTTTCCGGACCCGGGGCTTCCGAGAAGGATCACGCGCATGTCATGGACTCCGTGGTTAATTAAACTTGCAATTCTGTCACAAATGCGCCGGGAATGTCACACTGAGCACTTTATGTGGGAAGCCACCGCTTGCGCCGGTCGCTGGCCGATGTACGTTTCGCAATGTGACCGAGCCAGTTGTGGCCGTATCGTTTAATCCATTCGACAAAATTACCGCTAGACTATCCGAATGTCCGAGCTTAATGACCCGCGCGTATTTTTTGCGGCGGAGCGCACTCTTCTCGCCTGGAACCGGACCAGCTTGGCCTGGATGGCGTTCGGATTTGTGATCGAGCGCTTCGGTTTATTCGTGCATCTGGTTTTTTCGAAACCCGGCGAGCCCTTGCAAAAAGGCATTTCGTTCTGGCTCGGCATCGCTTTTGTGTTTTTCGGAGTCGTCATTGCGATACTGTCCACGATTCAGTATCGAAAGGTCCTGAAAACGCTGAAGCCCGTGGAGATTCCGCGCGGTTATCGGGCCGGTCTGGGGATACTCGCGAATCTGGTCGTCGTTCTGCTCGGCATGACGCTGATCGTTTATCTGTTTTATGGCGAGCTTTGAGAAGATGAAGCGAGATAAAAGCGCCAGGCCCTAATAAGGTTCGAAGTGGAGCCCCGCACGATCCATTCACCATCCTTCCAAGTGGCTAAATCCCTTGATCGATTCAATTTCGTCTTTTTGAATCCGCTGGTATTCCTTCCGCACAACGTCCGGCTTGTATTTTCGTTCCAAACGGCGCAGGGTGAAATGACCGCGTGCCACGTCCTGAAAGTGTTGCATGAATACGAGGTTCAACAGGCCGCCGCTGACGGCGCCGGCTACCGGCACCATCTGCACGGCGACCTCGTCCGAAATGACGACGCCGAAACGGGCGGAAATTCCGCGAATCAACTCGACGCCGGCAGGAACGTTGAGGCCGGAGGCTCCGCCATAATTGGCAACACCGGCGAAATGGAAAGCCAATGTGGATCGCAACCCATAGTAGCCGGTATCGGTTGCATCGTCTTCAGTCGATCGCCCTCCCAAGGCGAACACCTCCACGCAAGCGAGGCGCGCGTCGAGCGTATCCAAGTCCTCGCCCTCGCTGCGCGCGATATCGGCAATCGAACGCAGCATCAGCAAGGTTATGACCGGTAACTCGACCGTCAACCCTACTGGACCGAAAAAGCCGCCGACGGCTCCGGCTGTGAATGCCGCAAACTTGTGGTAGGTGTCACGCGCTCCGGAAACCGCGCGCGCGTCGAGAGTCTTTACCGCCATGCTCATAGCCTGACGGATACTAAATTCGGCTGCTCTATTGACTCGTTGGTGCCAGCTCTTCGGCAATAGTTTGAGCGTTTGTTCGATCGGCGTGCCGATCACGTTGCTTAGGCGCGCGGCGAAGGAGGGGTGTTCCAGATGCTGATACGCCCAGCGCAGTTGCTCCAATTCCTCGGGGGTGAACGATGGTTTTGCCATGACGTGCTCCACGGTTTGCGGTTTGTGCGATTGTCCTTTAGCTGCTGAATATTGGGACAAATCGATCTTGCACAGTGTGCCACGGACGGCGGAATGAGTCGGCGGGATTGCGCGATCAATTGCAGTTGGACGGCGGCACTTCCGGCCGGTTCCACGTAATCCGGCCTGCGGGACTGACGCGATGCCGTGAGAAAAACTGGGCTGAGTTTGGCAGGCATACAAGGCTGGGTGTACCCCGCCGCGGTTCGACGCCTGGTCGACAAGCCGCCGACTCATCAAACACATGAATCGGCGGCTGAGAGGAGGAACTTACCGAGGGAGATCCGAGTGTCCCATCAGGTATTCGTCGACGGCTCGGGCGCACTGGCGGCCTTCGCGGATGGCCCAGACGACCAACGACTGGCCGCGGCGCATATCGCCGGCGGTGAAAACCTTATCCATCGAGCTGCGATAGTCTATGGTATTGGCCTTGACGTTGCCCCGTTCGTCGAGAGTCACGCCGAGATCCTGGAGCATGCCCTCGTGCACCGGATGGACGAAGCCCATGGCAAGCAGTACCAGGTCCGCTTTCAAGGTGAATTCGCTGCCGGGGATTTCGTTCATAACCCAGCGTCCGCCCTCTTGCTTCCACTCGAGCTTGACGCAGCGGATTTGGGTAACGCGACCGTCTTCCCCTTCGATCGACTTCGTGGCGACGCTCCAGAAACGTTCGCAGCCTTCTTCGTGGGAGCTGGACGTGCGCAGCTTGTTGGGCCAATTCGGCCAGGTGACCTCTTTTTTCTCCTTTTCCGGAGGCTTCGGCAGAATTTCCAACTGGGTGATGGAGGCTGCACCGTGCCGAGCCGAGGTGCCGATACAGTCGGAACCGGTATCGCCGCCGCCGATCACGATGACATGCTTGCCCGTCGCCCAGATGCTGGTGTCGTCGGAAAGCGTATCTCCGGCCACGCGGCGGTTCTGCTGAGGCAGAAATTCCATCGCGAAGTGAACACCGTTGAGCTCGCGGCCCGGTACGTTCAGATCGCGCGGTTTTTCCGCGCCGCCGGCCAATATGACGGCATCGTAGTTGTCGAGCAGCTTTTGAACCGGAACGTCTCGGCCGATATGGCTATTGGGGCGGAACACCACGCCTTCAGCTTGCATTTGCGCGATGCGTCGGTCGATCAGATGCTTTTCCATCTTGAAATCGGGTATGCCGTAGCGCAGCAGTCCGCCGATGCGGTCGGCCTTTTCATAAACCACGACACTGTGGCCGACGCGGGCCAATTGTTGCGCGCAGGCAAGACCGGCGGGACCGGAACCCACTACCGCCACCTTTTTGCCGGTTCGATGCTGGGGTATCAGCGGCTTGACCCAGCCCATCTCCCAAGCTTTGTCGATGATGGAGCACTCGATAGTTTTGATCGTGACCGGTTCGTCGGTCAGATTCAGCGTGCAGGCCGCTTCGCACGGCGCCGGACAGATACGGCCGGTGAACTCCGGAAAGTTGTTGGTGCTGTGCAGTACCTCGATGGCTTCACGCCAATTTCCTTGATAAACGAGGTCGTTCCAGTCGGGGATGATGTTATTGACCGGGCAGCCCTGATGACAATAGGGAATGCCGCAATCCATGCAGCGCGCGCCTTGACGGCTGACTTCCTCTTCGGTCAGCGGGACGACGAATTCCTGGTAGTGCTGGAGACGGTCCGCCACCAGCTTGTAGCGTCTGTCCTGACGTGAGATTTCCATGAATCCCGTGGGTTTGCCCATTCTGTTTCTACCTCGTTACTGTGCTTTATTGCACGAGAAAGCTCTAGACCTCGGGGTCTTGTTTGCCGAAGTGCCTTCCATTTTTCCGATCGGTCCGGGTCGGCGAGGGGCGCGTTTACGCCACGCCCCCCGCGTCTAGTGGTGAACTTCGGTCTGCGTTTTTGTCTTCTGCATTTTTTCGAGCGCCTGACGGTAATCGACCGGCATGACCTTGACGAAACGCGGCGCGTAAGCCGACCAGTTCTCGAGAATCTGCTTCGCTCGTCCACTGCCCGTGTAACGGCGGTGCTTTTCGATCAGGGTTCGCAGGCGCTGAACGTCGTGACGGGTCATGTCATGCATGATGTCCACCATTCCGTGGGTTTCCAGATCGCCGCCCTGGTGATCGAGATTTTCCAGGGCGATGTCCTCGGCCAAAACCGGTTCCAGTTCGACCATGGCCAGGTTGCACCGATGCTCGAAATCGCCGGTTTCGTCGAGCACGTAGGCGACACCGCCCGACATGCCCGCAGCGAAGTTACGGCCGGTCGAGCCCAGAACCACGACGACGCCGCCGGTCATGTATTCGCAGCCGTGATCGCCGACGCCTTCGACGACGGCGATGGCGCCGGAGTTCCGCACCGCGAAGCGTTCTCCCGCGACGCCGCGGAAATAGCATTCGCCGCTGATGGCGCCGTACAGCACGGTATTGCCGACGATGATGTTTTCCTCGGGCACCACCGGAGATTCCGGGGACGGATAGATGGCGATGCGCCCACCCGATAGCCCTTTGCCCACGTAATCGTTCCCGTCGCCCTCAAGTTCCAGAGTGATGCCGGCCGACAGAAAAGCACCGAAGCTTTGCCCGGCCGTGCCTTTCATCCGTATGTAAATGGTATCTTCGGGCAGACCGGTATGGCCGTAACGCTTCGCCAATTCGCCGGACAGCATGGCGCCGACCGTGCGGTTGTAGTTGCGCACGCCCATTTCAATGCGGACCGGCTTGCGTTCGTCGAGTGCGGGGCGGGCCAGTTCGATCAGCTTGTGATCCAGTGCCTTGTCCAGGCCATGATCCTGCGGTTCGCAATTGGAGATGGCCACGCCCTCACCGGGCTCCGGCCGGTACAAAATCCTGGACAGATCGACCTTGGCCGCTTTCCAGTGGGCTATGGCCTTGCGCATATCGAGCTTGTCGGAGCGCCCGATCATTTCCTCGAACCGGCGGAAACCAAGTTTTGCCATAAGCTGGCGCACTTCCTCGGCGATGAAGAAGAAGAAATTGACGACATGCTCCGGCTGTCCGGTGAAGCGCTTGCGGAGTTCCGGGTCCTGGGTTGCGACGCCTACCGGGCAGGTGTTCAGATGGCATTTGCGCATCATGATGCAGCCTTCGACGATCAGCGGTGCCGTGGCGAAGCCGAATTCGTCCGCGCCCAAAAGCGCGCCGATCACGACGTCGCGCCCGGTGCGCATGCCGCCGTCCGCCTGCACGCAGATGCGCCCGCGCAGCTTGTTCAATACGAGAGTCTGGTGGGTCTCGGCCAAGCCGATTTCCCAAGGGAGCCCCGCGTGCTTGATCGAGGTGATCGGGCTGGCGCCGGTGCCGCCGTCGTAGCCGGCGATGGTGACGTGATCGGCATGAGCCTTGGCAACGCCCGCGGCGATCGTGCCGACGCCGACTTCGGACACCAGCTTGACGCTGATGCGCGCGGCCGGGTTAACGTTTTTAAGATCGTGGATAAGCTGCGCCAGATCCTCAATCGAGTAGATGTCGTGGTGCGGCGGCGGGGAAATGAGACCGACCCCTGGCGTGGAGTGCCTCACCTTGGCGATGATGGCATCCACCTTGTGGCCGGGCAGCTGGCCGCCTTCGCCGGGCTTGGCGCCCTGCGAAATCTTGATTTGCAGATCGTCGGCATTGACCAGATATTCGGTCGTCACGCCGAAGCGGCCCGATGCTACCTGCTTGATGGCCGAGCGCATGGAGTCGCCGTTGGGCAAAGGTTTGAAGCGTTCCGGCAATTCGCCGCCCTCGCCGGTATTGGATTTGCCACCGATGCGGTTCATGGCGATCGCCAGCGTGGTATGGGCTTCGTATGAAATCGAGCCGAACGACATGGCGCCGGTGGCGAAGCGTTTGACGATTTCCGCGACCGGTTCCACTTCATCCAGCGGTACCGACTCCCGTTCGTCGAACTTGAAGTCCATCAAGCCGCGCAGCGTGAGCAAACGTTCGCTCTGCTCGTTGATCGAGCGGGTGTAGTCCACATAGGTTTCCCAGCTGTTGGTGCGTGTGGCGTGCTGCAGCTTGGAAATGGTCTCCGGAGTCCACACATGATCTTCGCCGCGAACGCGGTAGGCGTATTCGCCGCCTACGTCCAGGGCATTCCGGTACAGCGGGGCATCGCTGAAAGCTACACGATGCCGGCGCACGGTTTCCTCGGCGATTTCTCGGAGTCCCGCGCCGCCGATCGTGCAGACGGTGCCGGTGAAATATTCGTCCAGGAACTCTTCGCTCAAGCCCACGGCATTGAAGATTTGAGCGCCGCAATACGACTGATAGGTCGAGATGCCCATCTTGGACATGATCTTGAGCAGGGCTTTGCCGATGGCCTTGATATAGCGCTTGTGCACCTCGTCTTCGGACAGCTGTTCCGGCAGCTTCTCGCGCAGATCGGACAGGCTGTCGAAAGCCAGATACGGATTGACGGCTTCGGCGCCGTAGCCCGCCAGCAGCGCGAAATGGTGTACCTCGCGCGCTTCGCCGGTTTCCACAACCAGGCCGACCTTGGTGCGAAGGCCCGTCCGGGTCAGGTGGTAATGGACCGCGGAGGTGGCCAGGAGGGCCGGAATCGCGATGTGCTCCGCGTCGATCTCCCGATCGGACAGCACCAGGATATTGTTGCCCTCGTGCACCGCCTGTTCGGCCCGTGCGCACAAGGCTTTCAACGCCGGTTCCATGCCGCCGGCGCCGGTATCGGCCGAGTAGCAGAAACTGATGGTTTTGGTCTTGAACGCGCCTCCGGTGCGGGCCTCGATACGGCGGATTTTTTCCAGATCCTTATTGGTCAGGATCGGCTGATGCACTTCCAGCCGCTTGTGGCTGCCGCCATTGTGGAGCGCCAGCAAGTTCGGCCGCGGGCCGATGTGGGACACCAGCGACATGACCAGTTCTTCGCGGATCGGGTCGATGGCCGGGTTGGTAACTTGCGCGAAACCCTGCTTGAAATAGTCGTAGAGCAATCGCGAACGCTTGGAGAGCACCGCGAGCGCCGCATCGATGCCCATGGAGCCGACCGGTTCCTGACCGCTCAAGGCCATGGGGGTCAGGAAAAACTTGATGTCTTCCTGGGTGTAGCCGAAAGCCTGCTGCCGATCGAGCAGGGTCTCCGAGTCGGGCGGCATCGCGGCGATTTCGGCCGGCAGCTTTTCCAATTGAATCTGGGTATCGTTGAGCCACTGCTGATACGGCTCGCGATTGGCCAGTTCCGATTTGATTTCGGCATCGTCGATGATGCGGCCCTGTTCGAGGTCGATCAGGAACATCTTGCCGGGCTGCAAACGCCATTTCTTGACGATCTTGTGTTCCGGAATGGTCAGCACGCCCATCTCGGAGGCCATCACCACGGTGTCGTCGTCGGTGATGAGATAGCGCGCCGGACGCAGGCCGTTACGGTCGAGCGTGGCGCCGATCTGCCGTCCGTCTGTAAAGGCCACGGCGGCCGGACCATCCCAGGGTTCCATCAGGGCCGAGTAGTATTCGTAGAAGGCGCGGAGTTTTTCGTCCATCAAGGGATTGCCGGCCCACGCTTCCGGGATCAGCAGCATCATGGCGTGGACCAGCGAATAGCCCCCCATGACCAGAAGCTCCAGCGCATTGTCGAAGCTGGCGGAATCGGACTTGCCGTCGGCGATCAGCGGCCAGATCTTGTCGAGATCTTCGCCCAGAACTTCGGACGACATCGAATGGCGTCGAGCGGCCATCCAATTGATGTTGCCGCGCAAGGTGTTGATTTCGCCGTTGTGGGCGATCATTCGGAAAGGATGGGCCAGATCCCAGGTCGGGAAGGTGTTGGTGGAGAACCGCTGGTGCACCAGGGCAAGCGCCGACACCATTTGCTCGTTGCGGAGGTCGCGGTAAAACACGCCGACCTGATCGGCGAGCAGCATGCCCTTGTAAACCAAAGTGCGGGACGAGAAGGAAGGGATGTAGAACATCTTGCCTTCCTCGAGATTCAAGGCACGAATCTTCTTGTCGATCTGCTTGCGGATGACGAACAGCTTGCGCTCGAACGCGTCCTGATCCCGGCAACTTTCCGCCCGCCCCACGAAAACCTGGCGAATCACGGGTTCGATTGTCTTGACCGATTCCCCGAGCGTCGAGTTGTCTACCGGAACATCGCGCCAGCCGAGAACGGTTTGGCCTTCGGTGCGAATGAAATCTTCGACGATTTGTTCGCAGGTCGCGCGATGTTCCGGATTGCGCGGCAGAAACAGCATGCCGACGCCATAGTGACCGTAATCCGGAAGGGCGATCCCGAGTGCGGAGCATTCGTCGCGGAGAAAAGCATCCGGTATTTGAATGAGAATACCGGCCCCGTCGCCCGCCAACGGATCGGCACCAACCGCTCCGCGGTGAGTCAGGTTTCTTAAAATTTCCAGCCCCTTGCAGACGATGTCGTGGCTCTTATGGCCTTTGATGTGAGCGATGAAACCTACGCCGCAAGCGTCGTGTTCGTTGCGCGGGTCGTATAGACCTTGCTTGGCGGGTATGGCATTGAAACTCATGGTGTACCTCTGTCAGGGGTGTGGTCTGTCGTTTGCCGGTTCGCGGTTTACAAGAGAATATTGCGGCTCCAGTAATGGACCGCCGCGACAGTCAAGAATTCGTGTTCGCAGTTGGTTTTGAAATATCCGAAATGGCGACGTGAGGCCGCCCATTTAGCCAAAATGGGCAAGAAATATAAAGAATCCGGCCGGTCTTTTCAAGGGCGCCAAGCTTGCGCACTCAGTGTTTGTTGTGAATAAGGTGGTGAAACGACTTGTTTCGATAGAGAATGGACCCGCTCGCCGCCCGACCGTCCGCCCCCGAGCCGGCGAGACAAAGCCGGTATTGCTTGCCGAGCCCGGTTACCTTTACTTTATGGCCGGAAATTCGAGGCGGTTTCGCAGCGTGGTTGAACATGCGCGCCAAGCCAAGCATGAGGAATAGAGAATGACCGAAAAATATGACGTGATCGTTGTGGGCGGCGGCATGGTCGGTGCCGCTTTGGGGTGTGGCCTCGGAGGAAGCAGTCTGCGAGTTGCCGTGATCGAGGATGCCCCGCCGCCGGCGTTTGCGTCGGAGCAGCCCCACGATCTTCGCGTGTCCGCGATCAGCATCGCGTCCGCCAGCATTCTCAAAACCGTGGGCGCATGGAAAGGCATCGCTTCGCGCCGGTTTTGCCCGTTCCGGAGGATGCGGGTATGGGAAGAGTCGGGCGATGTCGAGTTTCGGAGCGAGGACATCGATGAGCCGGTCTTGGGCTATATCGTCGAGAACCGGGTAATCCAGCTGGCTTTACTCGACCGCCTGGTCGAATTTTCCAATATCGATTTTCTTTGTCCCGCCAGAACCAAAATGATCGATTACGGGCCGCAAGGCTCGACCGTCGAATTGGACGACGGCCGCGTCTTGTCGGCGCGCTTGTTGGTTGCCGCGGATGGCGGCTATTCCCGGGTGCGGCAAGTGGCCGGCATGGGAGTAAGCGGTTGGGATTACGAGCAGCACGCCCTGGTGCTGACGGTGGAAACCGCATACAGCCAGCAGGACATCACTTGGCAACGCTTTACCCCCAAGGGACCCCAGGCTTTCCTGCCGCTGGACGGGCCTCATGCATCTCTCGTCTGGTACGAGGCGCCGGAGGACATCAAACGCCTGAAGGCTTTGCCGGATGACGCGCTGCTCCGGGAGCTTATCGCTGCGTTCCCCTCGGCTCTGGGCGAGATCAAGCGTATCGAGGCGAAAGGCAGCTTCCCGCTCAAGCGTCAGCATGCCTTGAGTTACAGTAAAGAGGGCGTGGCTTTGATCGGCGATGCGGCCCACATGATTCATCCGCTGGCGGGGCAGGGCGTCAACATCGGTCTTCTGGACGCTGCGGCGCTGGCGCAGGTGCTGGTCGGCGCTCACAAGAATGGCCAGGACATCGGCGCAGCCCATGTGCTGCAAACTTACGAAAGCATGCGCCGCAGCAACAACCTGGTCATGATGACGACGATGGACCTGTTCTATCGCGTGTTCGGAAACGCGAACCGTCCGCTCCGATTCATTCGGAATCTGGGGCTGGGTTTGGCGGAGCGAATCACGCCGGCCAAGAAATTGGTCATGCGATACGCGATGGGCTTGGGCGGCCAGCTCCCGAATTTGGCCCGTGGCGAAGCCATTCTGGGTTGAATGACGGTCGGAAACATTACGATACGTATTCCTGCGGATTGAGCAGAGTGAGTTTGCTATAGTAGGCAGAGCAATTCAGTACCTGTGTTCCGGATACTGTTGCTGAGATATCGATTAACGTCCTATACGAGTGAAACGACTTATGGTCAAAAAGCTACCTGTATTTCTTTGCACCGTGTTGATTCTGAGCGGTTGCGCAACCTACACCGGATGGGAGCCTGTGGTGGACACGTATAACGATCCGAATGCCTATCGGCTGCAGCAGGATATGGAAGAGTGCAAAATGCTCGCTCGCCAAGCGGGCAGTACCGGAACGGAAGCGGCGAAGGGTGCTGCTGCAGGCGCATTGCTAGGTGCCGCAACGGGCGCCGCGGTCGGCGCTGTCGCTGGCAATCCCGGCGGCGGTGCCGCGATCGGCGCTGCCGCGGGCGGCCTCGGCGGCGCTGGTTACAGCGGGGTCTCGGGCGACGATCAATACAAGCGGTCTTACATCAATTGCCTCCGTAATCGGGGACACAGAGTCGTCAATTAAGTAAGCAATCGGTCAAATAAAATAATCCCGCCGTTGTGCCTCTAGCCCGGCGGGATTATTTTTTCCGTTTTTGCTGCCCTGACGAGGGCATAAACCGACGAGAAGGTGCCAGGATGTCGTCATTGATCCATGCACTCCGGGAGAGCGCCCGGCTTTATCCTGATCGGCCCGCGGTAATCCAGGGCTCTCAGGTCATCGATCATGCCACCATAGGCAACCGATCGGATCGCGTGGCGGCGGCCCTGGCGGCCCGAGACGTGGTCAAAGGGGACAGGATTGCCCTTTACTGCCCCAATTCGGCGGAATTCGCCATTGCCTATACCGGCATCGTGAAAGCCGGGGCCACGGTCGTTCCGATCAATTTGCTGCTGAACACGGAAGAAATCGGCTTCATTCTCAACGATTCCGGCGCCAAGGGCTTGATTTTCCATCAAGCCTTTTCGAAACAGGCGGAATCCGCGCTTCAGGCTGCGCCGGGAATCGAGTTTCGCGTATCCATCGGCGGAGAAGTCGAAGGCGCCGAGGCGTTCGATGCTTTTCTAAGATCCGACGCGCCGGTACCGAATATCGATTGCGACCCGCAAGAGGATCTGGTCGTCATCCTCTACACCTCGGGAACCACCGGCCGTCCCAAGGGGGCGATGCTGACCCACGGCAATCTGGTCGCCAACACGCGCAGCGTCCGCGAAGCCATGCACTGGCGTCCGGGGCAGGATGTCGTGCTGCTGGTTCTTCCGATGTTTCACGCATTCGCGGCAACCGTCGGCATGCTCACGCCCCTGACCAACGGCTGTGCGTTCATTCCCCTGCCGCGATTCGAGCCCGATCAGGTCGTCGACGCGATCCATGCCAGCCGAGCCACGATTTTTCTCGGCGTGCCCAGCATGTATTCGGTACTGTTGCGACTCAAAGACGAGCGTGCGCCGCTCCTTTCCTCCATACGCTATTGCGTTTCCGGCGGCGCTGCGCTTCCGGTCGACGTGTTGCGGCGCTTCGAAGAAAAATTCGGCATCAGGATCTACGAGGGCGACGGACCGACAGAATGTTCCCCGGTAACCTGCGTGAATCCGATCGACGGCCTCATCAAACCGGGAACGGTGGGTTTGCCGGTTCCCGGAGTCGAGATGAAAATCGTCGACGAAGACGGGCGCGAGTTGCCGTGCGGCGAAGTCGGCGAGATTGCCGTACGCGGTGCCAACGTGATGAAGGGCTATTGGATGCAGCCGGACGCGACCCGGGAAGTGTTTCGCGGCGAATGGCTTCTGACCGGCGATCTCGGTACGCGGGACGAAGACGGCTATTTCAGCATCGTCGATCGCAAGAAGGATCTGATCATCGTCAACGGCATGAACGTTTATCCACGCATGATCGAGGAGGTGCTATACCGCTTTCCGCCGATCCGCGAGGCCGCGGTGGTCGGGGAGCCGCACGATTTGCACGGCGAAATTCCGGTCGCGTATATCGCGATAGACGAGTCCAAGCCGATCACGGAAAGCGAAGTCCGCGCTTTCTGCAGGGAGCACCTCGGGCGGCATCAAATTCCCCGCAAGATCGTCTTTCAGCCGGAGTTACCGAAAAACGCCGCGGGCAAGATCCTCAAGCGGCAGCTTCGAAAGCACGGCGAAATCGAGCGTGGCGTGCAGGATCTGGAATAAACTCCGGCCGCTGCGGTTTCTATGCCTCACTGCTTTCTGCGCTCTTCCTCTTCGGCGAGCAGCTGCTTCAAGCGCTCGTCGATGACGGAATTCAGATAAAAATTGTCGCCGGCCGTTTTTCTGGCTAGCCGAAGTTGCAGTATGGCGGCGCGGTTCTGGCCCGAGGCGTAATAGGATTCGGCGACATAGCGGTGCGATTCGGCATCGTTCCCGAGCTGGCTATAGGCTTGCGCCAGCAGGTTGTAGACTTCCGGAGTAGGCGGATGGCGGCGGGCGTAGTTCTGCAGCAGCTTGCGCGCCTGTTCCGCTTTGCCGGTGGTGAGCAGCGTGCGGACATAGTTGAGCGTCAGCGCCCGGTTTTCCGGAAAGCGTTGCAGGGCCGATTCGTAAAGCTGGATCGCGCGCGGGTAATTCTTGGTCTCCCGTTCGGCGCTGGCCAGCGCATTGGCGAAATGGGACTGATCGGGATAAATCTCCATTAGCCGCTGCAGGATCGGTTTGGCTTCCCCGGCACGCGCGTTGGCGATCAGTGCCAAGGCTAAACCGTAGGCGGAAACATCCTGTTGCAGCTTGGTGCCCTGGCCGCTGACCGCCTTGAAATAATTCAGCGCGTCCTGCGGGCGGGCGGCGGTCTGCACCCGCAGCTTGGCGCGGACGAGCTGATAGGCGAAAGAATCCGGATATTGCCGATACGGAAACTGTTCCGCGCGTCCCCGCGTATCCGAGATACGGGACACGGTCACCGGGTGGGTCAGCAGGAACTCCGGCAATTCTCGGCCGACGAAGCGGGTGGATTGCTGCATTCTTTCGAAGAACGTCGGCATGGCGCGCGGGTCGAAGTCCGACTTCGATAAAATCTGCATGCCGACGCGATCGGCTTCGGCCTCGTTGTCGCGGGTAAAATTGATTTGATACTGGATATTGGCGGCTTGCGCGGCCATCAAGGCGGCTTGGCCCAGTTGCGCGGATTTCGCGCCCAGCAGAACGGCGGCCAGCATGGCCGCGGCGGTGGGCAGCGCCAGGCGGCCGGCGGCCTGGAACGTTTGATAAAGATGCCGCTGCGTGACGTGCGCGATTTCGTGGGCCAGTACCGAAGCGAGTTCGCTCTCGGCTTCCGAGGTCAGGATCAGTCCGGAGTTGACGCCGATGTATCCGCCCGGCCCCGCGAATGCGTTGACCGTGGGATCGCTGACCACGAAGAAATGAAACGCTTGCGCGGGGTTGTCGCTGGACCCGGCCAGTTTCTGCCCTATGGACTGGATGTAATCGTTGACTTCCGGATCTTGGCTGACTTCGAGCTGGGCGTGCAACTTGCGGTAGAAGGCTGCGCCGAGTTCCTTCTCCTGCTGCGGCGTCATGAGGGTTCCGGTCGGGTCGCCGATTTCGGGCAACTCCAGGTTGAGTTGCGCATGGGCGGGTTGCAGCGCCAATGAGCCGTAGCTGAGAATCAACAGCGATGCAAGCAGTTTGTCGAATTTCATGGTGTTTCAGCGCCGTGTGCGGCGCGGGTGTGAATGAGTCCACGGTGTACGGTTACTCGATGAACCGTTTTTTCGAAAGGGTGTCGCCGCGATGAAATACGCCATTCAGGTCAATGCCGGGCCTTGTTCCGCTCAATCGGCGCGCACTGCCTATCAGTTTATCAAAGCCGCGTTGGATAAAGATCACGAAATCGTGTGCGTGTTCTTTTACCATGACGGGGTTTATAACGCGCTGCGATCCGGTTTATCGGCGGAGGACAAAGTTTCGGTTCCGCCCTGGCCCGATCTCGCCGATAAGCACGGGATCGACCTGGTGCTGTGCGTTTCGGCCGCGCAGCGGCGCGGCATGCCGGCAACCGGGGCGGACGGTTTTCGGATCGGCGGCTTGGGACAATGGATGGACGCCTGTCTGAAGGCAGATCGGGTATTGGTCTTTGGTGGTTGAATCGGTGCAAAAAAAATTCTTGTTTGTGATGCGCAGTGCCCCTCGGAACGGCGCAAGAGTCCGGGAATCGCTGGACATGGCCATGACCGCCGCCGCCTTCGATCAGGCCGTACGGCTCCTGATGCTGGACGATGGCGTGTTTCTGCTCAAACGGGGTCAGAGGTTCGAACCGAACGGGCTGAAACCCGTCGCTCCCTTGTTCGAAGCTTTGGCTTTGTACGATGTGGAGGATGTTTTTGTCGAGCGGGAGTCTTTGCGGGGAAGGCATTTGACGACTGAGGATCTCGTTATCCCCGTGCGCGTTGTGGAAAGAGCGGACATCGCCGGATTGACGGCGGAACATGACCTTGTGATCTCGTGCTGATGGCAGTTCTGCATCTAGTCAACCGCTCGCCCCAGGAAAGCCGCGCCCTGGAAGATTGTCTCGCTCGCGCGGGCAAGGGCGATGCGGTGTTGCTGATCGAGAATGCGGTTTATGCCGCGGTGAAGGGCGGGGATTCCGAAGCCGTCCTGAAGTCGGCTATGGGACGCGTCAGGTTTTATGCCTTGGGGCCGGATCTCGACGCGCGCGGCGTGGAAACTTCCGAGGTCGCCGAGACGATTCGAATCGTCGACTACGGCGGATTCGTCGATTTGACCGTCGAAAGCCGGCTTGTCCAGTCGTGGTTTTGAGCCATGATCGAAGTGAACGGCAAGATTCTGGAAACGACTGAAAGCGGATTTCTGACCGATGCGAACGCCTGGGACGAGCATGTCGCCGCCGCTCTGGCAGCGAGCATACCCATAGCATTGACCGAAGCGCATTGGGAGATCGTGCGCTTCATCCGCAGCTACTATCTCAGATTCCACCATCTCCCCAACACCCGCATGTTCGTCAAGGCGGTGCGGAAGGAATTCGGGGAAGAAAAAGGCACTTCCCGCTATCTGCACCGGCTGTTTCCGGAAAGCCCGTTGAAGTACGCCTGTATGATCGCGGGACTGCCCAAGCCGCCTGGGTGTATCTAGTCGTCGGTTTCACAACACCGCGCCATTCCACGGGGAAAACAGGCTGTGAGCCAATCGCTCCGTAAGGTGCGTGTAAGCTCGGCATGTTTTTATCCTAACTTTTCCCTTGCGGCCGATGACACTGGACGTATGGGTTCGTTCTACGGTTTTTCTCGGCAACGGCGCCAGGCAGGCGACCGAACGGCTCCATTCGGAGGGCCGGCGTGGACCGAGGGGCGCTGCAGATTCAGAAGCAGGCACCGCCGCTGCCTGCCGCCAAAACGGGAATGGAATCCCCATGCATACCCGAAGAGGAGAGCTGCGTGGATATGTTCAGAACTATATTGGCAGCAACCGATTTCTCGGATGATGCCACTAACGCCGCCTATCGGGCGGCTTTCCTGGCCGCGGAACAACAGGGGCGATTGGAGCTGCTGCATGTCTTGAGTGAAACGTCCCTGAAGGCCGTGCGCGAATTGATTCCCTCGCACGGCGACGCCGAGACGAAGCTGATCGATGACGCGCAACGCATGCTGGATGCCCTGGGATCGCGGATCGCGGAGGATACCCGGATGGCCGCGGTTTCCCGAATCGCCATCGGAGCGGTGCTGGACGAGATTCTGTCGGCCGCCGAACAGGCGGATTTGCTGGTATTGGGAGCGCACGGCTCTGACCGTTGGCGCGAACTGTTTCTGGGTACGACCGCGGACCGTTTGTTGCGTATGTGCACGCGGCCGGTTCTCGTCGTCAAGCGCCCGCCGGAGGCAAGCTATCGGCGTGCACTGGTTCCGGTGGATTTCTCCCCCCACTCCATCGCCGCGCTGAAGATGGCGATGCGGGTCGCTCCAAATGCCGACATCATGGTTGTCCATGCTTCCGCCGTTCCTTTCGAGGGGATGCTTCGGCAGGGCGGCGTGCTGGACGACGAGATAGAGAGATTCCGCGGTCAGGCTCAGCAGGAGGCAATGAGCCGCATCAGCAGCCTGATCGATGAGGTGGCCGAGGGTTCGCGTCGGCTCTTCCGATTCGTGGAGCTCGAGGATGCCGCTCGCCTGATTCTCGCCAAGGAGGAATCGTTCGGGGCGGACCTGATCGTCATGGGCAAACACGGCAAAAACGTCGTCGAGGAAATGCTCCTGGGCAGCGTGACGCGTCGCATCCTTTCCGATTCGAAGTGCGACGTGCTGATCGTGCACGAGGGTTCCACGGCTACCGGCTCGCCCGCCGCATAACGCATGACCGACCGATAGGGCCGCCGCATCATCCGGAAGTCGGTTCAACCGCGGCGGTGCGGTTGTTTCCTTTCCAAATCAAGCCTGACTCAAGAACGCCTGAAGGCATGGGGAGCCCTTTTGAGCAGCGTTGCAAGCCGTTGCCGTACAGTTTGCTGTCCACCGGTGTCGATCGTGCCTGAGCTCTTTATGAGTGTCGGCGATTCAAGGCGCGGGAAATCGGCGCTGATCGACGCACCCTGATAAACTTCTTGGCTACCTGCCTGCACCATACTCCACATATCTCATGCATAACCTGGGTTTGCTCGAAAATATCGCCGTTACGCTGAGCGTTGCCTTTCTAGGAGGGCTGATCGTTCAACGCATCGGCCTGCCGTCCATTGTCGGTTATTTGCTCGCGGGCGTGGTCATCGGCCCGTTCACGCCGGGTTATCTGGCCGATGCCGAAACCATCAACCAGTTGGCCGAGCTTGGCATCATTTTCCTGATGTTCGGCGTGGGGCTGCATTTTTCCTTTGCCGATCTGTGGAAAGTGCGAGATATCGCCATCGTCGGGACGTTGGGACAGATGCTGACCATGGCGGCCCTGGGTTACGGCCTGAGCCAATACTGGGGCTGGACGCCCAAGTCCGGACTGGTGCTGGGACTGGTGCTGTCCATCGCCAGCACCATCGTCATGCTGCGCGGCTTCATGGACCGCGGCTGGCTGAACACCCCGGACGGGCAAGTCGCAGTCGGCTGGCGCGTCATGGAAGACATCGCCACCGTTCTCATGATCATGATCCTGCCCAACCTGGCCGACACCGGCAAGCCCATGGAATGGCGCACTCTCGGCCTCGCGCTGCTGTCGGCTTTGGGCTTTCTCGTGTTCATGCTGTTTGCGGGCAAACGCTTCATTCCCTGGCTGTTGCTGCGGGTGGCCCATACCCGCTCTCGCGAGCTGTTCATTCTGGCGATCCTGGCCATTTCTTTGGGAATCGCTCTGGGTGCATCGCAATTGTTCGGGGTTTCGCTGGCTCTGGGGGCTTTCGTCGCGGGAGCGGTGGTGAGCGAGTCGCCGCTCAGTCACCGCATCGCATCCGATCTGCTGCCGTTCCGCGAAGCCTTTTCCGTCTTGTTCTTCGTGTCCGTCGGCATGATGCTCGATCCCGGCTTCCTGGTGGAGCACCTCGAACCGGTCCTGATTCTTACCGCTCTGGTGGTCATCGGAAAGTTCATCGTCTCGGGGCTTTGGGTGTTGCCGTTCCCGCGTCCGGCCAGCACCGCGCTGGTGGTTGCGGCCGGCTCCTGCCAAATCGGCGAGTTCTCCTTCATCCTGGATCAGACCGGCTTGAGTCTCGGCATACTGGATAAGGGCCAACACGCGCTGATATTGGCGGCCGCTCTTCTGTCCATCGTCGTGAACCCGTTCATGCTGCACAGCGTTCATCCGCTGCAACGGAGCTTAAGAGGGGTCCAGCCGTTATGGCGATGGCTGGACCGCCACGGCTCGACGCAGACGCCGGTGGAGGACTCCGTGGCCGACCATGTGGTGGTGGTCGGCTACGGACGGGTAGGTTCGCATATCGTCGACGTGATGGGTGAGCTGGGCATTCCCTATCTGGTCATCGATTTCCGTATCAGCCGGATCGAAAAATTGGCCAAACGAGGCGTCCCCACGCTCCTGGGCGATACGGCCAACTCCGACATCCTGACCCATGCGGCGCTGCACCGGGCCCGTCTGCTGGTGGTGACTTTGCCCGAGGAAGCGGCCACCGAACTCACCGTCGCGGCAGCTCGGGACATTGCCCCGGATCTCCCGATCATCGCCCGCGCCGCCACCAGGGCCGGGGTCAAGCGACTCTCGGAATTGGGCGCACAGCTGGTGATCCATCCGGAGTTGGAAGGCGGCCTGCAGGTGCTGCGGCACACGCTGCTGCAACTGGGTTTTCCCCTGCACGACGTGCGGCGCTACGCGGATACCGTGCGCCGCGAAAACTACGAGGCCCTGGTCAAGTCGCAGGGCGAGCACGCCTTACTCAGGGACCTGCTCGATGCTTCCGAATTGATCGACATCGCCTGGCGAAAAGTACCCGAGGAAAGTCCGCTGGCCGGGAAGATGCTGGGCGAGGCCGCCCTCCGTACCCGGACCGGCGCCACCCTGGTGGCGATCAAGCGCAAGAACGAGCTGATGGTCAACCCGTCTACCCAGACCGTATTCCTTCCGGGCGACCGCATCGGCCTGCTCGGAAATCCGGAACAGTTGGAGGTCGTGGAGCGTTTGCTGGCCCCGCAGCCGACGGAGTCTGACGCGGCGTGAAGGCGATAGGGTACCGCCGTGTACCGGCGGTACCCGTAAGGCGGAATAGGTTGCGCTGTTTCGCCCTACGAACCGGACGGATGTGAAAGAATTTACTGCGCGGCCCGATTCTCGCTTGCGATGTTCAACCTGCGAGCTGATGAGTGTTAAGAACTCGTAGGGCGGGTTAGCGAAGCGTAACCCGCCGAAAGGCCAGCCCGTAAGAAGGATGGATGCCTTCCGATCGATTCCGTACGGGCATTGCGGGCCTTGCCCCTGCTCAATTCCGAATCACCCAGCTCCCGTCCGGCTGGCGGCACGCGATATTGTTGACCGAGTCGCGCTGCTTGCCGTAGGTCATGCGGGTGGAGAATTCGCGGCAGCGCTCTCCGTTGTCGTTGAAGGTCCGCAAGGGCGTGACCAGGTAGTCCACCTGGTTGTCCGGGTTCATCCAATGGACGCTGCGGCGGTCGTCGGCGAAATCGAGCGCCCGTCCGGTGCAGAACATGTCGCTCGCGTCCATGCGGCGAGCGATCTGGTCTCCGATGATCGCGCCGATCACCGTGCCGGCGACGGCGCCAATGACCGTCGAAGCAGTGTCGCCGTTTCCGACCTTGGAGCCGATGACGCCGCCTAGCGCACCTCCCGCAACGCCGCCCAGCACCTTGCCGACCATGGTGCGGTCGCAGCGGCCCGATCTTACGCCGTAGTCGTGATCGTGGTCATGGTAATGACGGGTTTCGCGGTGTTCGTAACGGTCGTCGTAGTCATCGCGATGTCTGTCCTTGTGTTTGCTCCGGTAGCCGTGGGCCGGCGCCCAGTCGGGGGGATCGCTGTACGCGTCCTGAGGAAAACTCAGGCTAAGCGCCAAAAAGATTCCGCCGAGAAGAACGAATGGGTTGAACCGATCGAATACGGGTGACGTTTTCGTCGCCGACATGGTTGCCTCTTATTGTCGAAAAGTGATTGTTGTTATCCGCTCGGCCGTAAAGCAATTCGCAAGCCATCCCTGAAGGATGCTCATTCCGGCTGACGTATGGAGAGCATGCAAGCCGAACGCGTCGCCGGCTCGCGACAAAGCCCAACCCGATAGTGTAGCCAAGAACTCGGCCGGCTTGCTGCGTTGCTTCCGGCAACTTGTTAATATCTGCCAACTTCGAGGGTTCGGTTACGGCGTTTGACGCCTTGTGCTCGCTGCCCTTTTGATCCCGACTTCCATATCCACGACCGAGATAGATAAAAAGGTGCATTCATGTCCGACATCGAAATCGCTCAAAAAGCCAAGATGCTGCCGATCATCGATCTGGCCAAAGACAGGCTGGGTATAGCGCCAGAACATCTCGACCCGTACGGCCACTACAAGGCCAAGCTATCCCTGGACTATATCGACGGTCTCAAGAACAGGCCCAACGGCAAGCTGATTCTGGTCACCGCCATCAGCCCGACGCCGGCGGGGGAGGGCAAGACCACCACGACCGTGGGTTTGGGTGACGCGCTGAACCGGCTGGGCAAGAAAACCATGATCTGTCTCAGGGAGCCCGCTCTGGGGCCGTGTTTCGGCGTCAAGGGAGGAGCGGCCGGAGGCGGCTACGCTCAGGTCGTGCCCATGGAGGACATCAATCTTCATTTCACCGGCGACTTCCACGCCATCGGTGTCGCCCACAACCTGCTGTCGGCGATGATCGACAACCACATCCACCACGACAACCGGTTGAACCTCGATCCGCGCCAGATCGCCTGGAAGCGTGTCATCGACATGAACGACCGCGCACTGCGCGACATCGTCATCGGCCTGGGCGGAACGGCCAATGGCTTTGCGCGCGAAGACGGCTTCGACATCATCGCCGCCTCAGAAGTGATGGCCATCCTGTGCCTGTCGAGCTCCTTGAAAGAACTGAAAGAGCGCCTCGGAAACATCCTGGTGGGTTATACCCGTTTCGACAATAAGCCGGTTTTCGCCCGCGATCTCAAGGCGCACGGCGCCATGGCCGCGCTGCTGAAGGACGCTCTGCGGCCGAATCTGGTCCAGACTCTGGAAAACAATCCGGTATTCGTCCACGGCGGTCCTTTCGCCAATATCGCCCACGGCTGCAACTCGGTGGTCGCGACCAAGACAGCCTTGAAGCTGGCCGATTACGTGGTGACCGAAGCAGGCTTCGGCGCCGATCTCGGGGCGGAGAAATTCATCGACATCAAGTGCCGCAAGGCCGGCCTCAAGCCTGACGGCGTGGTGCTGGTCGCGACCGTGCGGGCGCTCAAGTCGCATGGCGGCGTGCCGGTCAAGGAACTGCAACAGGAGAACCTGGAAGCTGTGGAAGCCGGTTTCGTGAATCTGGAGCGGCACCTCGGCAACGTGCAGCAGCGGTTCGGCTTGCCCTGCGTCGTCGCCATCAATCATTTCACCTCGGACACCGACGCCGAAATCGCGCTGCTCAAGCGCAAGGTCGAGGAGATGGGGGCCAAGGTCATCGTCTGCCGGCACTGGGCCGAGGGCGGAAAGGGCGCGGAAGACCTGGCTCGGGAAGTCGTCCGGATGGTCGATGCCGGTCAGTCGAATTTCAGTTTCCTTTATGAAGAGCAAGCGCCGCTTTGGGACAAGATCAAGACGATCGCCACCCAGCTGTACGGGGCGGCGGATATCACCGCGGACAGCAAGGCCCGTCAGCAGCTCGAGCGCTTGAGCGAGGAATACAGCCATTTCCCGGTGTGCATCGCCAAGACGCAGTACTCGTTTTCGAACGATCCGAATCTCAAGGGAGCGCCGTCCGGCCACGTGCTCTCCATCCGCGAAGTGCGGCCTTCCCACGGCGCCGAGTTCGTGGTGGCCGTCTGCGGCAGCATGATGACCATGCCGGGACTGCCCAAAATGCCGGCGGCCGAGGCCATAGACGTGGACGACAACGGCCGGATTACGGGCTTGTTCTAAAGGTTCAACGAAGCGCCGGCGGAAGCGTCGGCAAAAGGATTGCCGACCTACGACACTAAAAGCCTATCTCAG
Source organism: Methylocaldum sp. RMAD-M (assembly GCF_017832375.1). Lineage (NCBI taxonomy): Bacteria > Pseudomonadati > Pseudomonadota > Gammaproteobacteria > Methylococcales > Methylococcaceae > Methylocaldum > Methylocaldum sp. RMAD-M. The sequence continues at coordinate 113,366 of NZ_JAFIBZ010000003.1, forward strand.
TAGGCCGTTCGCCCTGAGCCTGTCGAAGGGTTTTATCACCTACTGGGATAGGCTCTAATACTACAGCCGCAGTTGTTGGTCTAACGAGGCATGGTACTCGACTGAGGAGGCCACCATGAGGGCTTACCTGGTGAAACCGTTGGCCGACCCGGAGGCGGTGCTGATGGTGGACGAGACGGGCTCTCTGAAGAATGGCATCCACTCGGTTGGCGTGAAGCGGCAATACAGCGACACGGCCGGTCGCATCGAGAACAGCCAGACACGTCTTGGCCTAGTCAAGCTGGTGGCACCGGCATCAGTGGAGCGCCGGCAGTGCCATTACCGACGCCGCTGTCGCGGTCATCCACCATAACTGCGGCTGTAGTACTAAGTCAGTTGTAGGTCGGGAATCCCTTCCCGACAGAATTGCCGGCAAAGTTTTGTCGGCCTGCGGCTACCGCCACCAGAAATGAGGGGAAGTTTGTTCGGCACAAGGCTTGGGGGCGATTTAAGCGCTCTTACGTATAAACTTCTTAGGACGTCCACGCATAAACTCGTTACATCGCTCGGCGATTGTTCAATTCTCGAAGCGTGTGGCGCGGAATCGTTGTAATGCGAATGGCCGTTTGGTGCAGTGCTAACACGAAAAACCGAAGAGAGACGATGCTTTGAATACAATCGCCCAGACCTACAAGATGTTTATCGTCGCCGGTGCGCGGCCCAATTTCATGAAGATCGCCCCGATCATCCGGGAGCTTCGGCAGGGCTCGTATCCGTTCGAATACAAGCTGGTCCATACCGGGCAGCACTACGACAAGGAAATGAGCGACGTGTTCTTCGAAGAATTGGAGATACCGTCGCCGGATTATCACCTGGAGGTGGGCAGCGGCTCCCATGCCGAGCAGACGGCGAAAGTGATGGTCCGTTTCGAGGAGATCTGCCTGAAGGACCGGCCCGATTTGGTGATGGTGGTGGGCGACGTGAATTCGACGCTGGCCTGCTCGATCGTGGCGAAGAAGCTCGGGATCAAGGTGGCTCACGTGGAGGCTGGACTTCGGAGCGGAGACATCACGATGCCGGAGGAGGTCAACCGCATCGTGACCGATTCGATATCCGACTATTTCTTCGTGACCGAAAAAAGCGGCGTAAGTCACTTGTTGGCCGAAGGCAAACGGAAGGACAGCATCTTCTTCGTGGGCCACGTGATGATCGACAATCTGTTTCATCAGGTGGAAAAGCTGAAACACCTCGCGCCGACGGCATTCGAGACGACGATCTTCAAGCAGCGGAATCCGTCCTATGGCGTCGTCACGCTGCATCGGCCTTCCAATGTGGATAGTCCGGAAACGCTGGCCGGCATCGTCGAGGCATTGGCGGAGGTGAGCACCGCATTGCCTCTGATATTTCCCATACACCCCCGCACTCAGGCGAACATCCAGAAATTCGGCCTGACGATTCCCGATTCCATCGTCACCACGAAACCTCTGTCCTACATGGAATTCTTGAACCTGTTCAAAGACGCCAGGATGGTGTTGACGGACAGCGGCGGCATTCAGGAAGAGACCACGGCGCTCGGCGTCCCTTGCATTACCCTGCGCGACAACACGGAACGCCCGATTACGGTCGAAGAGGGTACGAACGTGATCGTGGGTTCCGATCCTGCGCGTATCGTGGCGGAAGCTCGAAAAGTGCTGAGCGGATCGGGTGCGGCAAGGAAAAAGCCGGAGTTATGGGACGGTAAAGCATCGGCCCGAATTCTATCCGTTCTTTCGGACGCTATGCGTGCCGACTGAACAAGTTCATCGCAGGAGGCGCGAAGCGAAGTAAACGGAGCTTATGCGAAGGCGAAAGCCGGATTTTTTCTAGAGTATTTTCCGGTTTGGCATCGCGCTCCGAGGTGCTGTAGGTCGGCAATCCTTTCCCGATCGCAAACGGTTGTTTTAGTCGCGACCCTTCCGACAAAGTCCCTGGCCGATCCTGTGTGTCGGCAAGGGATTGCCGACCAACGATTTTCCTAATCCTCGCCGCTAAGCGGCGGTGAAAAACGCTCTAGTCCCGGCCTCAAGACGCAGTCTGAGGTCGTGGTATGCGCCCCGAACCGGTCGGATTGCCACTCGGGTTGATCCGAGGCCGACCGGCGTCATTTTTCGGCAGTACGTTTCGGCCGCGGCTCGCATAGTCCGAAGCCGAATTGCAAGGTAGCTCAGTGGTTTATTGGAATGATTCCACAGTATGCCGACGTAATCCCTTATGTTTTTCGTATTGCTTCTCGTCGCCGTGGGCCTGTATGGCCTGCTGGCTCTTTGGTCCCCGGTATTCCTGCTCAATTATGCGTTGCTGACGGGGCCGATTCCGTTGACGCCCGGGAGCGATGAGATCAGCTCGACGCCTATGGGGCACATGAGTCTCGCAGCCGTGCGGTTGTTCGGGCTATGGGTTGCCGTTTGCCTGGTTTTGGTTCCCCGCCTGTCGAAGACGCTCAAATACCTGTCCCGCTACAAGCTTCACTTGCTGTTTCTCGCGTTCTGCCTGACGTCGATCTTGTGGGCGCCGAGCTTGTCGTTCGGTCTCAGGATGATCGCCAAATTGAGCGCGCCGCTTCTGTTCGTGATGCTCGTCATGACCGCCGTGTCCTCATCGCGTCAGCTCCAGCACACGGAGCGAATCATCCTGGCGAGCGGCATCGTCATGGTGGTGTTGGCCTTGATGGCGCGGCTCTTCGGTCTGAGTTCCGATCCGAGACTTACGCTTCCTCATACCAGCCCGGCCACGTTTTCTGCCCATATCGCCGCCGTGAGCATGCTTGCCATGGCCGGGTTTGCCGTTGCCGATAAAACCTTATCCAGAGGACTGATGATTATCGGATTCTCGATCGTGGTGATGGCCGCGTTTACCCGTATCACGATAGCCGCGATATTCATCGGATTTTCGGTGATTCTGTTCCTGGGCCGCCGAGGTATCGGCAGAATCATTCTTCCCGTATTCAGCATCATGAGTTTCCCGGCCTTGTTTCTGCTCAGCCCGAAATTCCGAAGCAGGATGTTTATCGGCGGCGAGCAAATGAGTTTCGATACGGTAATCGCGAATCCTGAGGATGCCGTGGGAAGAATTCATGGCTCCGGCCGTTTCGACGCCTGGGAAATGGTGCTGAATCGATTTTTCGAACCCCATCCCTTGCTGGGCTCCGGGATCGGGGCGACCCAGGATTTCTTTTACGAACGCTCGGCGGGCGGATTGGGTGTCATTCACTCGGAATACGTGAGGATGCTGAGCGAAATCGGTGTCGTGGGTCTGACCTTATTCATATTGGTCATCCTTGGCTATTTATGGCGATTGTTTCGTATCTTGCGGTTTCGTGACGATTCTCAAACCAGGAAATATGCGCTTGCCGGTGTCGGAGGCTTGACGACTTATGTGATTTTCATCGCCACGGATAACGGTTTCGATTACGTGACGCAATTCGCGATATTCGTGTTTTCTTTGGTCGCCATGGCCGAAAAAGCGAACGAATTGTCCGAGAAACATGGAGGTGCCCGATGAGGTTGAATCGTCGGCAATTTTTGGCGGCAACCGCGTCTTTGTGCGTTTATCCGCTGTCCGGCGGCTCCGCCGAAGAGATGAACGAAAGCCGGGCGATTCTCGACGAGGGATTGCATTGGCTGGGGTATTCGAACGCGGAAAAGATATGCCGTCGGGTGAAAGAAGCCGGCTTCAATGTGCTGGTGCCGTGTATCTGGGACGGCCGGGGAACCACATGGCCTAGCCGTCTGGCACCCCGAGACGAGCGGCTGCGGGGTTATATCAAAGGCCAAGGCGAACAGTTCGACCCGGTGCGCATCCTGCTGGATACCGCGAAAAAACATGATTTGGAGGTTCATCCCTGGTTCTCGATGGGGCTCCGGAACCGGGACGATTTATTTCCGGAATTGGCGGTAAAAGGCGCGAAATCGTTCGACTGGTATAAGCCCGCGTTTCGGGATCGAATTACCGAGATCGTGTTGGAAGTGATCGCGAAATATCCCGTCGACGGCGTGAATCTCGATTATGTTCGCTTTTCGGTACCGCAGGGCAAGCGGGCCGACGAAGCGGAGCGCGCGATATCAGGGGTTATAGGGAGAATATATAAGGAAGGAAAACGTTTGAAACCGAATTTGGTGGTCAGTGTCGATGCCGCCCCATGGAAGGACGATATAAAAACCTTCGGTCAAAACGCTCCGAAATGGGCCGACGAAGGAATCGTGGATGTCGTTTATTCCATGCAATATCACGCCAATCCGGATTTCGGCATCATCAAAACCATTCAATCCAAAATGAAGCGTCCCGAGGCGATGGTCGTCATGGTCGGAAATTTCGACCGTGTCGGTCCGGGGAACAAGGTGGTCGATCGCCGTCCCGATCGGCTGTCCGAGCTTATCTCTAAAGCGCGAGCCTTATCGAAGGGGAATGGCGTCGCTGTTTATCTTTACGGACAGCTGAGCGAGCGGCAGATCGAGACTCTGCGAAAAGGGGTTTTTCGAGCCAAGGCGAAGCCGTCTTGGAGGCGGGCCAGGGTTTGATGATTAGGGAATGTATGAGCTCATCATTGGAAAATAGACCCGAACCGCCAAAGGTATCGATCGTCATGACGGCATTCAATGCCGATCGGTATATCGAATCCTCGATATCCGCCGCCCTGGCTCAGGATTATGCGAACTTCGAAGTGGTTTTTCTGGATGACGGATCATCCGACGCGACGGAAAATATTTGCAAAGCGATAAAGGATCCGCGTTTCCACTATATCAGGTGCGAACGCATGGGCCGGTCGCGAGCGCTTAACGAAGCGATTCGAAGGGCATCCGGGGACTATATCGCGATTAATGACGCCGACGATTTGAGCGTTTCTTGGCGTCTGTCTTACGTGGTCGGATTTCTGCTCGATAATCCGGACGTGGCGATCGCGGCTACCCGATATATATCGACCGACATCTTTCCAGGAACGATCCCCGAAATATCGAGCCAGCCCGCGGCCGCCGCGGGAGAACGGCCTGTTTCAATTACGGTAGCCAGACTCTATCGCAGTAACCCATTGGTTCATTCCACGGCGATATATCCGAGATCGATATGGCGACGCGTCAAAGGGTATGACGAAAGCCTGGAGATGTGCATAGACTACGATTTTTTCATTCGCGCGATGCGGCACGGCGGAGTGGTATTACTCCCGCTGCCGGCGGTCATTTATTATCGAAATCCATCGAGTTTCTTCAAAACCAAGAGTTCAATAAGTTATCTGCACAATTTACGGATTATCCGGCGCCGAGCCAGAACTATTTTACCGCTGCCGAAATGGGCGAGGATTTATGATTTGATTCCCTGGTATGCGGTTATTAAATGGCAGGTCATGAATTTTGTCCGGGGCAGTATGGAGCAGGTATGAACCTGGCCATCGTAACGAATATACTGACGCCGTATCGGATTCCGTTATTCGAGGCGATATCCCGGCAAGTAGACCGTTTATCGGTCTTGCTCATGGCGGAAACCGAGGAGAACCGGGATTGGATTCTGGAGGCTTACCGTTTCGATGCGGAAGTTTTGCCGGGATTTCATTTGCCGATCCGGGGCCGTGAGACTGCCGTTCACATGAACTACGGAGTAACCGAGCGGCTAAGGCGACTGAATCCCGATCTCGTTCTTAGCGGCGGATTCGCCCCCGCCAATTGGGGGGCTCTTCTGTATTGCGCGAAACATCGAAAACCGTATTTGGCCTGGGGCGAGTTGGCGCTTAGGAGCTGCGCCGGCGGCAGTCGACTGCGCCATGGGCTCAGGCGGTTGATCTGCGGGCTTTCCTCGGGAGCGATCGCGTCTTCGAGCGAAGCGAAGCATGTTTTCATGCACTATGGAATCGACGAAAAAGACATTCTGTTGGCACCGATGCCGATCGATGTGGACTACGTCAATTCGGAAGTGGCGGCGTGCAGAGCGCATCCCGGGTTTCGGGACATCAAGAGCCGGTATCCGGGGCCGGTCCTGCTGTCGGTCGCGCGGCTCATCGACGCCAAGGGTTATCCGCAGTTGTTCGACATGTACGCGGAGATCGTGAAGACGCGGCCGGAAACGACGCTCCTGGTGGTCGGAGACGGTCCGGAGAGAGAACGGTATGTAAACCATATCGCAGCGCGCGGGTGGGGCAACCTGCATCTGGTCGGACACGTTCAGTGGCGGGATTTGATGACCTATTACGCGCTCGCCGACATCGTCGTTTTTCCAAGCCTCGCCGATACGTTCGGCGCCGTTATCGCAGAGGGTATGGCGGCTGAACTTCCGGTCATTTCGTCGATCCATGCCGCTGCCACGGAAGATCTGATCGAGGAGGGCAAAACCGGGTTTGTCATCGACCCCCTCGATATTTCCGGCTCAATCCAAACCATATTGAAGGTTCTCGCCATGCCCGAGGAGGAGCTGCGCCGAGTCGGACACGAGGCTTTCTTGCGGGTCCGAAACATCGGCATCGAGGGTTCGGCCCGGCGGATGATCGAATTTTTCCACTCGAAGGTGAAACCTGGAGCCTCTCGCGCTATCAGACATAGATGATGGTTCAAGGAATGAAACGGAAGCTCCTGATCATAGGACCGACGCCGCCGCCGTATCACGGCGTGGCCGTTGCGACTGATATGCTGCTCCACTCCGAGCTTGCCCGGGCGTTCGAGGTATCGTTGGTGGACACGGCCGATAGGCGGGGCATCGCGAATGTATACAAGCCCGATGCCTACGACGTGGTTTTGTTCGTAAAGGAATGGCTCAGCCTGGCCAAGATCGTATTCACCGAGCGGCCGCACTTGGCTTATCTGCCGATCTCTCAATCCACCCTGGGCATTTTGAGGGACAGCTTGTTTTTCTGGTTCGCTTATTTGTCCGGATGCCGCCTGGTAATCCATCTGCACGGCGGCAATCTCAGGACGTGGTACGAGACGCAGGGGAAACCGGTCAAGGCGTACGTAAGCGCCTTTTTGCGGAGAACCGAACGCATCGTCGTGCTCGGCGATTCGCTGAGGCCGATATTCGACGGATTGGCGGATGCCGGGCGGGTCGCGGTGGTGTCGAACGGCATCGATTGGCCTCGTCAATATGTCAAAGACTATGAGCATCCAAGACAGGATGCGCGATTCAGGGTTCTCCATGTCGGTACGCTCAACCGAGCTAAGGGCACTTTGGCGCTTTTGGCGGCCGTTCCGCAGGTACTGCGCGCCAAGGGGGATCGTGCGGAATTCGTCATCGCCGGCGAATGGTCGAATCGCGAGGATCGGGATGAGGCCATGGCGTTTGTTCGGGAGCATGGCTTGAGCGCTGCCGTGACGTTTTCCGGACCGGTTTCCGGAGAAGAAAAGCTGAGACTGTATGCCTCCGCCGATCTGTTCGTGTTCGCCGGCATTCAGCAGGAAGGCCAACCTCTGGTCGTCCTCGAAGCCATGGCGGCGGGGTTGCCGGTCTTGTACTCCGATCGCGGTTGCCTTCGGGAGACCGTGATCGAGGGCGTCACCGGACTGGAGGTGCGGGCGAACGATGCGGATGACGTGGCGAGACGCATCGTATGGATGATGGACAACCGGCCGGGCAGGGAAGAGATGGGGCGAAATGCGCGCAAGCGATACGAGGCCCTGTATACCAAGGAGCGTTTTATCAAGGACATGGTATCGGTGTTCGATAGCGCCGGAGGCGAGTCGACGGCTAGCACCGCCTGACGCCACCCTGTCGAACCGTAGTTTATTGGCCTCGGACGAAGTCGCCCGTTCGGATATCGAACGGACACGAGGCTATCGTTGGAAGGGATAGCCAGCGCCAATGGAAATTGAATTCGCCGACAAGTCGTACCTTCTGCCCGATCCGGAGCCCCTTTACCCGTCGGTCCTGATCGAGGTGGAAGAGGCTGTCGCTTTCAGGAAGCCGGTTCAATCGGAAGCCCACCGCTTCGACTATCCGCACCGCCTGTCCAAAATCATCTTCTTTCTTTTGCGCGAGGGCCCGAGGCTCGCGTTGTCGAAAGCGAGAGCCGCCGGATTCCAGCGTCGGCTACACGCAAAGCGCGCCTTGGTGTTGGCCTACGGAAAAATCAGGGAAGGCTCGGATCTGTTCGTAGGTCTGGGACCTCAGGAATATCCCTATTCGTCGGTATTGGCCTTTCCCCGGCGCTGGTGCGTCAAGATTCCAGACCGGGAGCGATGGCGGCCGGTTTTGCACCGCGTTCTCCGGTATTTGAGCGAACATCCCGAGCGGTTCGAGGCGATGCACGGCTGGTCGCCTTACTCCGGGACCCATGTCGAGTTCGATTTGGAAAACGCTCTCCAAGACCTCGATTCGCACGCCGCTGACGACGGCGGCAACGATGCGATGATCGAGCGGCGGTACAAGCCGTCCCCGCGAAAATCCCGGTTCCAACGAAAAGAGCCAACGATAGGAAATGAAAGAGCGCTTTTCCTGATCGGCGCCGGCGCCTATGCCCAAGCTTACGTCCTGCCCAGCCTGAGACCTCTGCGGAGGCATACCGTCGTCGATCTGAATCCCGCCGCGGCGGCGGTGGTCGGCGCAAGGGAAGGGTTTGGTTACTGGGATACCTCCGCCACGCGGCCCTTGGCGAGGTTGCGCCATCTGGACGAACCCTGCGTTGTCATCTGTACCTATCACTCCACCCATCTGGAACTGGCGGAGCGAGCCCTGGCGATCAACGAACGTTCCAGGATATTCATGGAGAAGCCCCCGGTAACCGATTATCGGCAGCTTTGCCGGCTCTCCGATCTGCGCCGGCAGGAGGGCGCCTTCATCGAAATCGGATTCAACCGGAGACACAGCCGGATCATCGAACGGTGCCGGGATCTGTTGTCCCTTGGGAGCGGTCCGATTACCGTGACCTGCATCGTCAAGGAGCTGGGTCTTCCCGCTAGCCACTGGTATTACTGGCCGGCACAGGGGACGAGAATTACCGGAAACCTGTGCCACTGGATCGACTTGTCCTATTACCTGATCGGCGCTCCGCCCGTCGGGATAACGCTCGCCTCGCCGAGCGGGATTCCGGCCGGAGACGAGGTTTCCATTGTCATTGCGTTCAGGGATGGCTCCAAGGCGACGCTGGTCTCGACCGACCGGGGCAATTCCTTGCGCGGGGTACAGGAGTACGTCGATATACGGCGAGGGGATATGACTCTGACCATCCACGATTTTCTGAAGCTGGAGGTTCAGGTTGGGGCGCGACATCAGGTATTTCGTTATTGGTTCCGAAACAAGGGCCATGCCGAAATGTATCGGGATTATCTGAAGGCGGTCGAGAATCGGATGCCGCCTTCGTATCCGGCGGAGGATTTGCTGCAGGTATGCAGGATGTATCTGGCTGCATCGGAAATGGCCAGGCGCGGCATGAGCACATTGTCGCTGACCGAGCCGGAAGCCTACAGGCTGACGGCGTCCGCCGGGCTTCGCACATCGGACGTCAGCGTTGCCGGATTTGGTAGGGTGGGTTAGAGCGTTTTCATCTCGGATGTACGCTCGAAAAGGAGGCTGCCTTTGGCAGCCAGTGAGTTTGAAGCGGGTCTCGCCCCGCGGGCGAGTTTCTTTCTTTTGCTTGCCCAAAAGAAAGAAACCAAAGAAAAGGGCACCCGGATGGCGCGCTGATCCTGCGCGTCGCCGGCTGGAGCCGGGGGCGACAAAAGGCACGTCCAGGTGCCTTTGTCGCCGCGCGCAATCCCTTGCGCGCCCCTTCGGGCGGTTCCGACTCCAGCCGGCGATGCTCGGGCGCGCCATACGGGACGATTCAGTAATGCCGTACGTCTGATTAGAAAATGCTCTAAGTACATTCAGGGAAGTCTTGCGGCATACGCACCACTGCAGGAGAAATCCGCCAATCGAACTAATTTGTCGAGATTCCGCAAAAGTGTATGGAATGTACTTAGCCCTTCGACGATCAACATTCACTCCGAAAGACAGGGAGGTTCGCCGAGGAATGAAACAGCTCGTACAAAACTATCGTAAGGGATTGTTGAGGGTTTGCGAGGTGCCGGCACCGATGGTGCGGCCGGGCGGATTGATCGTCGCGAGCCGGTGCTCGCTGATCAGTGCCGGCACCGAGCGGGCGAGCGTGCGGGTCGCACAGAGAAGCCTGATGGGCAAGGCGATGGAACGACCCGATCAGGCCAGGAAAGTGATGGACCAGGTGAAGAAGAAAGGATTGGTGGAAACCGCCAGACTGGTTCTCAATCGCCTGGATGCTCCGGTGGCATTGGGCTACAGCTGCGCCGGGGTGGTGATCGAAGTAGGGGACGAGGTACAAGGTTTCAAGGTCGGCGATAACGTCGCCTGCGCCGGACAGAACTATGCGTCCCATGCCGAAATCGTGTTCGTCCCGAAGAATCTGTGCGTAAAACTCCCGGAGGGGGTCGATTTCCAGGACGCGAGTTATGTTGCCCTGGGCGCCATCGCCTTGCAGGGCATTCGCCAGGCCGAGCCGCGGTTGGGAGAAACGGTCGCGGTCATCGGCTTGGGACTGCTCGGCCAGTTGACGGTTCAGCTGTTGTTGGCCAACGGTTGCACGGTGATCGGATCGGACCCGGACCCCTATAAGCTGGAAATGGCCCGAGAGTCCGGTGCAATCGCCGTGCTGCCGGAGCAACTCGAGGAAGCGGCGGAAAGCCTGTCGAAGGGGCAGGGGGTGGACGCCTCGATCATCACGGCGAGCGCCAAGGACAACGGACCGGTGCGCGCGGCCGCGGCGGTCTGCCGCAAGCGCGGCCGCGTGATCGTGGTCGGCGCGGTGAGCATGAATCTTCCGCGCGAGCCGTTTTATCTCAAGGAGATCGATCTCCGGCTTTCGACCTCGTACGGCCCCGGCCGCCACGATCGGGTCTACGAAGAGAAGGGAGTGGATTATCCCTATGCCTATGTCCGCTGGACCGAGCGGCGCAACATGGAAGCCTTCTTGGACCTGGTCCGAAAACGGCATCTGGACCTGAAGCGACTGACGACCCATCGCTTTCCCATCGATCGTGCGACGGACGCTTACACCCTGATCATGGAAGAGACCGAGCCCTATCTCGGCATCGTGCTGGATTATCCGGCGATTGCCGGAGACCGGCCGGCTCGGGTGGTCGAGCTGCGGCCGGCCAGGAGCGAATCCCGCGTGCGCCTGGGCATCATCGGCGCCGGCAACCACGTTAAAGACATGCTGATTCCGCATCTTCGGGGCCGGCCCGGCGTGGAAATCCGTGCCGTGTGCACCGGCAGCGGGATCGGTGCCCGCGCGGTGGCGGACAAGCTTCAAGCGGCCTACTGTTCGAACGATTACGAAGCGATATTGGACGATAGGGACATCAACGCCGTTCTGATCGGGACCCGCCACGACAGCCATGCGGCCATGGTCGTAAAGGCGCTGGGCGCCGGCAAACACGTCTTCGTCGAAAAGCCTTTGTGCCTCGACGAAAACGAACTCGACGGGATCGCGGAGGTCTACGTCCGCGCGGCGCATTCGGGTCTGCGGCTGATGGTGGGATTCAACCGAAGACATTCGCCGCATGCGCGAAAGGTCCGAGCCCACTTCGACGGGCGCACGAGTCCCCTGGTCATGGTTTACCGGGTCAATGCCGGGACGATCGATCCGAGCCACTGGATCCAGGACCGCACCGTCGGCGGCGGACGCATCATCGGCGAAGGCTGCCACTTCGTCGATTTGATGCAGTCCGTTTGCGGTTCTCCGGTGACGACGGTTCGGAGCGTTTCGGTCGGATATCACCAAACCGGCATTACCAACGACCAGAGCATCATGGCTTTGGAATTCGCCGACGGCTCGGTGGGAACGCTGGTCTACGCGGCGGCGGGAGATACCGGATTGGCCAAGGAGCGCTTCGAGGCGTTCGGCGGCGGCAGAGCCGCCGTCATAGACGATTTCACGTCGACCGAACTCTACTCGGGCGGAAGGCGGCATGCCTTCCGCACCAGGAAACAGGAGAAGGGTTTCTTTGAAGAGATGGCCTTGTTTTGCGCGAGCCTGCTCAGGCCCGATGTCGTATTGCCGGCTTTTGACGAAATCGAGGCGGTGACGCGCGCCTGCATCGCGGCCGAACGGGGTTTCGTTACCGGCGAATGTTATCCGATAGGCACGACCACGGTCGTGCCGGGCGTAAGTTCTGCGGCTCTAAGCTGATTCCGCGCGCTTTCAAGGAAGATCCGCGATGCCCAGCCAAGTGCCGCCGCAACACTACAGCTTCGAGAGCTACGTTACGCCCGCCCGGTGGAACTCATACTGGCACCAAATCAGGGAGGTTGTTGCCGCGAAGCCGGATGATGTGCTTTACATCGGGATCGGAGACGACATCGTGCCGAAAGTTCTGGAGGCGCGGGGCATCAGGGTAAAGCGATTCGATTTCGATCCGAGTCTTGGCTGCGATTTCACCGGAGACGTGCGGGAAATCGCTTCGATCGTGCCCGTCGGCAGTGCGGATGTCGTCGTGTGTTGCCAAGTTCTCGAACATCTGCCGTACGAAGATTTCGAAGAAACGCTAAAAGGAATTTTCCGGATTGCCAGAAAGCGCGTCGTGTTAAGCCTTCCCTACGCTCACGTGACGCTTGCCGGTTTGCGGATGAAATTGCCGAAGACGCCGCGGATCTCGCTCAATTTGACTTTGCCTTGCTTTTGGCAGGATTGGAAATTCGACGGACAGCATTATTGGGAGATAGGCACGAAATTCTATTCAAGGAGGCGGATTGAAAATTCCATATCCAGGGTGGGGCGTATCGCTTACCAATTTTTCGCCAGCGACAACAAGTATCATCTCTTCTATATCTTGGAAAAATGAATATTTCCGCTGATTGAGTATTTTCTTGCGCGGTTACGGAATGGAAATGTTCTATGGGTGGCGCCGAAAACTGCACGCACGTTTCGATGCCTCTTCGCGCTTCAAGAAAAACTTTCTTAAAGTCGCCTCGGCGAGCCTCTTTGCCCAGGCCTTGCCGGTACTGGTCTCTCCGATCATGACTCGCTTGTACTCGCCGCACGATTACGGCGTTCTCGCTCTTTTTGCCGCCATACTGGGTGTCGCGGTGGCCATCGCCACCATGCGCTTCGATTGGCTGGTCGCCGCGGCCCACACAGAAAAATCGGCCGCCTATATCGAGGTGATCGGTATCCTCTATCTCTTGCTGATGTCCTTAGCCTATTTCGGCGTCTCCTTTTTCGGTCTCCATCATACGATCGCGTTCGTCGACTGGCAGATTATCGACCCTTTTCTCTGGCTCGTGCCTGTGGCCGTATTCGGGAGCGGTCTTCACACCCTGTTTTCGGGCTGGTTCGTTCGCGCGGCCCATCTCACCCCGGTAGCACGGGCACGAGTGAGACAAAGCCTGGCCGTGGTCGCGCTCGGTCTGATCGGCGGCATCTATTCTCTCGGAGCGCTGGGATTGATCGGGGCCACGGTGCTCGGCGCCTTCATCGGTGTCGGAGGTCTGTACCGGCACGCCCGGAACGATCTGCGGCGCAGCCTCGCGAATATCCGCGCGCTCGCGCTGTGCGCGAAAGCCCGAGCGATCCGGCGGCGCGTGCTGGTTTCGGGAAGTACGGGGATCATCAACGTCAGCGGCTTGCTATTGCCCGCCATCATGATTTCCCACCATTTTTCGGCCGTCGAGTTGGGGTGGTACGCGCTCATGTACCGCCTCGCCACCGGGCCGGTAAGTACGCTCACCGGCGCGGTCGGGCAGAGCTTCTGGGGCGAGGCGCGGAGCCTGGCCAATAGCGATTCCAAAGCGCTTCGGGCGCTGTTCGAGCGGACTTCGAGCCGGCTCATGCTTCTGAGCATCCCCGTCGCGATCGCCTGTCTCGCGGGTCCCTGGTATGTGGGCCTGATTTTTGGAAAAGAGGAGTGGAGCGGCGCGGGCGAAGTTCTCGCCGCATTGACGCCCTTCATCGTCGCTCAAATCATCGCGTCGCCGCTTTCGTCCGTCATCACGATCATGCGTCATGAAAGATGGCTATTTTTCTGGGATCTGGCGAGAACGCTAGTCGTGATCGCGATTTTTTCGGCGAGCGGACACTACGACATCGGTTTGACGACGGCGGTGCTCTCATATGCCATCGGCATGGCCGTGATGTATGCGCTCCTTTTTTACAAGACGCGGCGAATCATCGTTTCCCAGGGATAGGAGCCGATTCGAACTCCGATAGGCGCCCATAAGGCTATGGAAAGCATCATCTGGTACGTCAAACGCCTCGGCGTCATGAGCGGCGGGGAGATCGTTCATCGGCTCAACGAGCTGTGGACGCTGCGGCGGTTGCGGCGGGAGCATCGCCTTGGCGGCCGGCATGCGGACCGTCGTCCGGACGGCTTCACGTTCTGTCGTGGCTCCGTCCGGCAGATGCCCGATCTTCCCTTTGCCTTTCTGCCGACCGCTGCCGAAACCGAAAGCTGGCTGGCCGGGGAGTGGCCGGCCTTGGGATGCCGGTGGGCCTGGGCACCCGATCCGGGCATTTGGCATGTTGCCCCCGATACCGGCCACGTTTGGCCGCAAACCTTCTTCGGATCGATTGCGTATCGACAGGGCAATCCGCATGGCGATGCGCGCGTGGTGTGGGAACCCTCCCGTCTACAGCAATTGGTGAATTTGGCGCTGCTGGCGAACGCGGACGAGGACCGGGCGCGGGAAGCGGTCGAACTGATGGAAGCCGTGCTCGATTCCTGGGTGAAGGCCAATCCGCCCCTGACCGGGATTCATTACGTGTCCGCCATGGAATGTGCACTGCGGGTGATCGCCGCGTGCCATGCGCTGGATCTGACGAGAGATCGCCTAACGGCGCCCGAACAGACTTGGGGCAATCTGTTGAGGCTCGTTTCGTCCCACGCGCCACTCATCGCGAAAAGGTTGTCGCTTCATTCCTCGGCCGGCAATCACACCGTCGCGGAGGCTGCGGGGCTGGTCTATGCCGGAACCCTGTTCCCGGAGCTGCCGGATGCCTTTCGATGGCGGACGCGGGGACTTCGCATTCTCCAGCACGAAGCCGAGCGCCAGGTGCTCCCGGACGGGGGCGGAATCGAGCAGGCCTTCTGGTATCAGCTTTTCATCGTCGATTTGCTCGGGCTGGTAGAAGCGCTGCTCGAACACCGCCGGCACCGGGTACCGCGAGCCTTGGCCGATGCCGTTCGCCGTGGCCGGCGCTTCTTGAGAGCACTGGCCGACGGTCCGGACGATTTGCCACGAATAGGGGATTGCGACGACGGCTACGCGCTGTCCCGCCATCTCCGCATCAGCTGGAGCGGACCGGCGCCGGCGGAAAATCCCGCGATCTTTCCGAATACGGGTTATACGGTCGTCAGGGGACGCGGCGAACGGCCGGTGCGGTTGATCTTCGATCACGGTCCGCTCGGCATGGCGCCGGGCTTCGGGCACGCCCATGCCGATGCATTGTCCCTTCATGTGAAGGTCGGCGGCTGCGAGCTTCTGATCGATCCCAACACATACACCTATACCGGCGATCCGACCTGGCGGCGCTGGTTTCGAAGCACCGCCGCCCACAATACGGTGCGCGTCGACGGGCGGGATCAGGCGAGACAGGAAACGTCGTTCCAATGGTCGAACGGCCACGACGCTTCCCTGGTGAAGTGTCATCGCGACGAAAGCGGAAGAATTCTGCTGCTGGCCCGGCATGACGGATATCGCCGGTTAGGAATCACCCACTGGCGGGCGATCGCCTTCGACGGATCGGATCATCTGCTGATCCGGGATTATCTGGCCGGGCAGGGGCATCATGTCGCCGAACTGATCTGGCATCTCGGCGTCGAGGCGGCGCCCGCCGGAGCGGGGTTCGTCTTGAGCGGCAACGACATCGGCGCCCGGCTGGATCTTGCCGGAGGCGTCATGACCCTGCACCGCGGAGAAACGGATCCCATACTCGGCTGGCAGTCTCGGTGTTACGGAGTCCGAAAGCCGGCGGTTTCCATTCTGGTCCGATATGCCGGCGAATTTCCCCACCAATTCCACACTGCGCTCTCTTTCGATGATACACATCGCGACGGAATGGCGGCTTTGGAATTGTTATTGGAGCGCGCGATGGAGCCTTTGAAAACCATGTAATTCCATTCGGCATTCGAATGAACATTCATCGTAGGATGGGCAGAGCGAAGCGAAACCCATCGATGGCGGGTTAGCCCTTCGACAGGCTCAGGACAGGCCCCTAGTCTCCGCTCGGGACAGGCCCTTCGACAAGCTCAGGACAGGCTCCGCGTAACCCACCGATTGACGGTCGCTCGGTGGGTTACGGCGCACGCGAAGCGCAGTGATCGGCGGTCGGTCAGTGCTGATGTGCGCCTAACCCACCCTACAAACATGAATTCCTTATTGAAAGCGATTTGGAATAAGTCCCTGAATCGTGCCCTGACGACGTCACTTGAGCTTGCCATTCGATACGAAAACGATACGTAGCATTACTGGGGGTGTGACGATTTCACTGCGGATCGTGTCGATATGGTATGAGCGTCGATAACCCGCGATAAGCAGGGATCGACGGGTGGAGTCAGTCGTTCTCGATCTGTAGAACTCGTCAGGGAAGGGATTCCATGAATAACGAGAGAATCGATATTTTCGGCGTGCCCGTGGACGTCGTCGATTTCCCCAGGGCGCTGGCGATCGTCGACGATATCCTTCGATGCGGTGGGGGCGGATTTATCGCGGCGGTCAATCCGGAAAAGATCATGCGGGCCCGCGACGACGCGCGGCTCTTGCAGGCATTGAAGAGCGCGAAGCTGCTCATCCCGGACGGCATCGGCGTGGTCTGGGCCGCGCGCTGGCTGGGGCTGGGCTGCCCGAGCAGGGTGCCGGGAGCCGATCTGATGCCGGCCATCTGCGAAATCGGCGCGGCCCAAGGGCGAAACGTCTTTCTGTTCGGAGCAAGCCCCGAAGTGAACGAAAAGGTGGCGCGGATTCTTCCCGAGCGGTATCCGGGACTTCGCATCGCCGGCTTTCAGCACGGCTATGTCCGCGAACCCGATATGCCGAAGCTCGTGGCCGACATCAACGCATCGAGGGCCGAGATTCTGTTCGTCGCACTGGGAAGCCCCCGGCAGGAGTTCTGGATGATGCAGCACGCCCCCGAGCTCTCGGTAAAAGTGTGTCAGGGCGTGGGCGGCAGTTTCGATGTCATTGCCGGAAAGGTGAGGCGCGCTCCGGCGCTGTTCAGGCGCATGCATCTCGAGTGGTTTTACCGGCTCGCCCGCGAGCCCCAAAGACTCCGGCGGCAAGCCGAACTGCCGAAATTCGCATGGCGCGTGATGCGCGAGAAGTGGGCGAATCGCTCGGGCGTAGCGATGAACTGATGTATCATCGCTCCGGGCAGGATGCCTAGATGGATCAAGATATCGTGAAGGGAATTCACTCCGAGTTACAACGGAGAGCATCAGGCCGGGTCTGGTCGAGGCTCGCCATACTCGGTGTCTTGATAGCCATCATCTTTTTCGACGCGTTGACCTATACGGTCGATGCCTGGCTCAATTCGGATGAATATAGCCACGGCATCCTCATCCCCTTCGTCACGGCTTTTCTCATCTGGCAAAAAAAGAACGATATCGCGGCCGCGAGGATATCCGGATATCCGCCCGGTTCATCGCTCGTCGTCGCCGGATTGGCGTTCTTCTTTCTGGGCGAATTGAGCACGCTGCTCATCATCGAGCAGTACGCATTCCTGATCGTGCTTTTCGGCGTGGTTATCACCGCTCTGGGACCGGAAATTTTCCGCCTTGTCCGGGTTCCGCTGTTTTTTCTGTTTTTCGCGATCCCGTTGCCCAGTTTCATCTATCAGGGACTGTCTTCGGAGTTGCAACTGCTCTCTTCCCGGCTAGGGGTCGGCTTGATCCGCTTGTGCGATATCAGCGTCTACCTCGAGGGCAACGTCATCGACCTCGGCGCGTACAAGCTCCAGGTCGTGGAAGCGTGCAGCGGGCTTAGATACTTGTTCCCTCTCATGGGGCTGGCCTTCATCTGCGCTTACCTTTTCAAAGCGGCGCTTTGGAAGCGGGTGCTCGTGTTCCTGTCGAGCATTCCCATTACCGTTCTGATGAACAGCCTGCGCGTCGGGCTCATCGGGGTGCTCGTGGAATATCGGGGCCCGTCGATGGCGGAGGGCTTCCTGCACGATTTCGAGGGCTGGGCGATCTTCATGGCCTGTACCGCCATTCTGATCGGCGAGATTTGCTTGCTGGCGCGGATCGGTGAAGACAAGCGCCCGCTGAGTGAGCTTTTCGACATCGCTTTTCCCGAGCCTGCCCGAAAATATGCGGCCGAGGGCCGCGCCTTGGCTCCTTCTCCTTCCGGGAGACGGTGGCCCGAAGGGCCCGACGAGGGTATCGCACCTCGGAAGCGGAAGCTGCCTCGGGAGTTCTGGACGGTCGGAGGCATGCTGATCGTTGCGGCCGGCTTGTCGCTGTCTCTGGAGAAGCGGGCGGAATCGGTTCCGCCGCGCGCATCGTTCGCCGAGTTTCCGATGCAAATGGACGCCTGGCAGGGACGGCGCGAGATCATGGAACAGCAGTATGTCGATGCCTTGAAGTTCGACGATTACATCTTGGCCGATTTCAGCAAGGGCGGCGCGCCGCCGGTGAATTTCTACGCGGCCTATTACGCCTCGCAGCGCAAGGGCGAGTCGGTGCATTCCCCGCGTTCCTGCATACCGGGCGGCGGATGGCAGATCAAGTCCTTGGAGACGGTGTCAATTCCGGGCATCCGGCTTTACGCCGGCGATCTCAGGGTCAATCGGGTCCTGATTCAGAAAGGCGACGAAAGGCAACTGGTTCATTACTGGTTTCAGCAGCGTGGCCGGAATCTGACCAATGAATATCTCGTCAAGTGGTATCTGTTCTGGGACGCGCTGACCCTGAACCGTAGCGACGGCGCGCTGGTGCGACTTACGACCCGCGCACCTCCGGGCGAGGATCTCGCGGTGACCGAGAAGCGCCTCGTCAGTTTTCTCGCTTCGCTGATACCGCGATTGGACCGGTACGTCGCGAACTGAACGCCGGAATCCCATGCGTGGGCAAAGCGGCACTCGCATCGATGTCCATCCCATGATCTCTCCGGAGCGGAAGTCGGGCGGAAAGCGGAGTGCTAGGGGAATGAGAGGCTACTACGGCGAGTCGCCGTCGATATCACTGCAAAGGATGTGTGGGGCTGCCTCGGTTTATGTTTCATTTCTTCGTCTTTCTCACCGCCTTGTTCGTCGCGATGGTGTTGGTCGCGGTATTCATGCGGCTGGCGCCCCGCCTGAGGTTTGTCGACGTGCCGGACGGACGCAAGATTCACCATGCGGTTATTCCGCGGATCGGCGGTATCGGGATGGTCTTGGGCGCTGTAGCGTCCGTTTTGGCCTGGATCGATTTGAGCCGAAGCACCGAGATGTTTCTTTTCGGCATTGGCGTGATCACGGTTTTCGGTTTGTGGGACGATCGCGTCAATCTCGATTACCGGACCAAATTCGCCGGGCAGCTATTGGCGATCGCCGTGGTGGTTTGGCTCGGAGGTGTGGCGGTCGAACGATTGCCGGGGTTCGAGAGCCGGGAAATTCCGGCGTTCGTTTCGTATCCCTTGACCGTCTTCTTTCTCCTCGGGACCACCAACGCCACTAATTTGTCGGACGGCCTCGACGGGCTCGCGGCCGGCTTGAGTCTCCTGAGTCTCGCCTGTATCGCTTCCCTGGCCGATCTCGCGGAAGGCGACGAGCTGGTTTTTACGAGCCTGGCCATCATCGGCGCGACGCTCGGCTTTCTCCGCTACAACACCCATCCGGCCATGGTGTTCATGGGCGACACCGGCAGCCAGTTTCTCGGTTTCAGCCTAGGCGTGCTGGTGCTCATGCTGACCGAGCAAGTCAATACCGCGCTGACGCCGGGACTCGCCTTGCCCATTCTCGGATTGCCCATCATCGATACCTTGATGGTAATGACGCAAAGGATGGCCGAAGGCCGATCCCCGTTCAAACCGGACAAAAGCCATTTTCACCACAAGCTATTGGCCCTAGGGTTCGATCAGTACGAAGCGGTGCTGGCCATATACGCCGTTCAATCCCTATTCGTGGTATCCGCTTATCTGTTCCGGTACGAATCCTACTGGCTGATCGCGGCGCTTTATCTGGCTCTGAGCGCGGCGGTCGTCCTGTTTTACCCGCTCGCCCGAAAGTTCGGATGGCGGCTGCATGGCGGCACCTCGCCCGTGACGGGTTTTCTCAAGCGCGCGCGCGACCGGGCGAGACTGGACGAAACCCCGAATCTGGTATTGAGCCTGCTCATTACCGGATTTCTGATCATGGGGGCCGTGGTAGCCAGGGAACTGGCGTCCGATATCCGTTACTTCGTAGCCGTCAGTATGACGGCCTGGCTGGTCGCCCGCGTATCGCGACTGCCAGCGGCCAGATGGATAGAGCGGTTCGTGATTTATGCCTGCGTCATCCTGGTGATCTATTCGATCGAGCTCTCCGGCGTTACGGAACGGCGTCTTTGGCACATCGGGCTGAAATACTTTTTCCCGGTCTTGGCGGCCGTTACCGCCGTGGGTGTGCGCTTCTCCGGACGTTATTATTTTTCCGTTACCCCGTCGGACTTTCTGGTCGTATTCATCCTGCTGGCGGCAGCCAACCTGCCTGTCTTCGGCGAAGTGAACTACGCCAAGCTGGCGATTCAGTCGGCCGTGGTGCTCTACGGCGTGGAGTTCGTATTGAGACGGCGAAGCGCCGCCAGCCTGGCGATATCGATCGGGGCCATGGCGGCTTTCGTGATCGTCGGAATCAAGGCGCTTTAGGGCGTTGCTCACCATGTCCTAGTCGTAGGCATGAATAAGCGAAGCGTTTCCGGCAAAGGCGTAGGAAGCTTGTCGGCAATCCTCTGCCGATAAAACCTGCTGGCCGACCCGTTAATGTCGTGAAAGGATTCACGACCTACTGTGCGGCCGTGGTTCGTAGGTCGGCAACCCCTTGCCGACAGAACCGTCACCGTCAGCCGAATCTCGGCAGCAGCACGAGCAGCCAGATGATGCCGGCCAAGGTCAGGGCGAGGAACACCGCCGCGGAACCCACGTCCTTGGCCCGGCCGGACAGTTCGTGGTGCTCGAAGCTGATCCGGTCGACCACGATTTCGATACCGGTGTTGAGCAGTTCGACGATCAGGACCAGGAGAATGCTGCCCACCAGCAATGCCTTTTCGAAACCGGTTTGTCCGAGCCAGAATCCTAAAGGTCCGGTAACGATGAGCAGGTAAATTTCCTGACGGAAAGCTTCCTCGCTCAGCCAGACGGCTTTGAGTCCTTTCATGGAGTTGAAAAACGCCGCATGAATGCGGGACCAGCCGGTGAGATTCTGACCTGCCATGATTTCGAATTTACCCATCGGTTCGGTGAACCTGGCTCCAGATATTATCCACCCAGGATTTGTCGACCCTCAGATCGCCTTGCATCAGCCAATCGGCGACGGCCCGTGCCACATCGGGGTAGACGACCCGTGTGGCCCGGCTCTGTTGCAGCCAGGCCTCGACGGTGGGGCCGTCCAAGGTCTGCATCACTTGGCCGAGCTGCAAGACCTCCAGGGCCAGCGCATTGGAGTTCTGTTCCATCTGGCCGTGCAGCGGCTTGACCAGGAGCTTCTTGCCGAGATGAAGCGCTTCGCTGGTCAATTCGAACCCCGAGTTGCATATCACGCCGGCGGCGTCGGCGAAGTCGTGCTGAAATCCCTTCCGGGAAAGCTGTTTGATGTGGATGTGCTCGGGCCGTGGATGGCGTTCGTCCGGCATGGTCGAACTGTAGATGTGAAACTGACGATCGTGGAACGGCTTCAGCAAGCGGACGACCTGATTGATGTCTTCGAAGGGCAGATAGACGACGATTTTGTCCGGCTGAACCGCCGCGGGTTCGAGATCGGTCTCGATGATGGGCGGGAGGATGGGATGATGGAAATGATGCCAGTGCACGCCCAGGCCCACCGTGACCGGCGCGAAATACTTGAGCACCAGATTTCCCATGACATCGGCATTCGCCTTGGGGATATCGTAGCCGAAGGCGTACTGATGGCCGATGCCGACGGTTTTGATGCCCTGCAGCCGTGCGGCCCAGGCGGTAACCGGTTCGAAATCGCTGACGACGATGTCGTACTGGCTCAAGTCCAGGGATTTGACGTCGCGGACGAAGCTCGGAAGATTGTTGCGAAATGCGGTCTTGATGTACCGCACATTGCCGGCTTTGGTTTCGAAGGTAAGACCGGCACGCCATTGGTAGTCGCCGAAGACGTCCATTTCGAACAGCTTTTCCCAAGGGCGGCCGGAAAACAGGTAAGTGACTTCGGCTCCGGCTTGCTCGAGTTTGGGCGCGATGGCTCGCGCTCGGGTAATGTGACCATTGCCGGTGGCCTGAACGCCATAAAACACTTTCACGTAAGATGGATCTCTAAACTCAGAAGGGCCAAAAGGATTCCCATCAGCGCGCCGATCAGCGTGTCGGTGGGAAAGTGAACGCCGAGCACCACCCGCGCCATGCCCATCAGCACAGCCCAGGTTAGGAGCAGAGGCGCAAGGGCCGGATAAAAGAAACTCAGCAACGTCGCCACCAGGAACGCCGCGGAGGTGTGCCCGGACGGGAAGCTGAAACGGTCGGACGGAATGATGAAGCTCGGAATATTCAGCGCGGCTTGGGGCCGGTCGCGCCGGCACAGATTCTTGAGGATGAAATAGACCGGACGCTCGATGGCGAAGCCCGTTAACAGGCAAGCCAGCAGAACCGAGCCCGCAGGCTGCCCGGACCATGCCAGCACCAGGCCGAGGATCAGGTACAAGTGCCCGTCGCCGGTCTTCGAGACGCATCGCGCACCGCGAACCAGCACGCGCCGGGATTTCCGTTGCGTTACCCAGAGAAACAGATTGACGTCGTAGGTTTGGATCGTCTGCATGAATTTCATGGCACGCTACTCCCTAAGGGCTACTCCTAAACCTTAGCCGGGGCAGATGACAATCCGGTGACGGAAAGATGAACGATCCATGACAGCGCTTAGAACTCGTAGGATGTGCTGAACGAAGTGGAGCGCCCTTCGACTAGGCTCAGGACAGGCATCAATCGCGAGGGTGCAGATGCCCATGGCTCGGGCACGGAGATCACGAATACCGCTGCCACCACGCCGTCGAACGCGCGCCGTTTTTCGGAATCGGCGCCAGATAGCTTTCGAACAGGAGGGCGCAATCGCGCCAGGAATAGCGCAGGGCATACTGGCGGCAGTCTTTGGGATCGAGTTTCAGCGCCTCGGTGATAGCGTTCTTGAGGTCTTCGTCCAGGCAGCCGACCCGACCGCTCAGAATCACGTCCTTCGGGCCTTCCACCGGAAAGGCCGCGACCGGAACGCCAGAGGCCAGAGCTTCCAGCATCACCAGGCCGAAAGTGTCGGTTCGACTCGGAAAAACGAAAACGTCGGCGGCCGCGAGATAGCGGGCCAGTTCCTCGCCGAATTTGTAACCGACGAAGCGGACATCGGGATATTTGCTCTCGAGCTCCTCCCGCTGCGGTCCGTCGCCGACCACGTACTTGGCGCCCGGCAGATCCAGCTTGAGAAAAGCCTCGATATTCTTTTCGATCGCCACCCGGCCGGCATAGAGCAGCACGGGGCGGGCATCGGGCAGAAAACCCTTGTCTCGGGGACGGAACAAGTCCGTGTCCACTCCGCGCGACCACAGCACCGGGTTCTTGAAGCCTCGCGCCTTGAGTTCCTCCAGCAAGGTGGGCGTCGCAGTCATCAGGCGCTCGCTTTCGCCATGAAACCAGCGCAGAAAGGAATAGCCGACAGCGAGCGGCAGACCGGTGCGGAGATGGATATATTCGGCGAATCGGGTATGGAAAGAACTCGTGAAGGGAAGCCCGCGCCGTTTGCAAAAACTCCGGGCGGCCATGCCGAGCGGGCCTTCCGTGGCGATGTGAATGGCATCGGGCTGGAATTCGTCCAGCCGGGCTCGGAGTTTCGAGCCGCAGCCCAGCGCCAGACGGATTTCGGGATAGCTCGGACAGGGCCAGTTGCGAAACTGATCCGGCGTAAAGGTTTCGACCGTATGTCCGATCGCGCGGAGCTGCTCAGAGATCGTGCGAAGCGTGGTGACGACGCCGTTAGTTTGTGGGAGCCAGGCGTCCGTGATCAGGGCGAGTTTCAAGTGCGAGATCCTCCAGGAGTTGGGTGCTTTCTTCCAGCCAGCGGATGACGGACAGCGTTCCGGCGTGGCTTTCGGCCAAGGCGGTGCAGCTTTCCACCCAGTCGCCGCAGTTGCCGTACAGCGTGCCGTGCTCGGCCGTCCGGATCGTGGCGTGGTGAATGTGGCCGCAAATCACGCCGTCCAGATTTTGTTCATAGGCCTCGTGAATCAGCGCCCGCTCGAAATCGAAGATGAAGTTCACGGCGTTCTTCACCTTGTGCTTGATGTAGGCCGACATCGACCAGTAGGGAAAGCCGAGAATGCGGCGGACGTGATTGAACCAGCGGTTGACCTCGATCAGGAAGTCGTAGGCGCCGCTGCCGAGAACCGCCAGCCAGCGGCTGGAGCAGACCACGCCGTCGAACTCGTCGCCGTGCAGTACCAGAAGCCGGCGTCCGGCCGCCGTCTCGTGGACCGCGCTGGCGTGGATCTCGATGCCGTTGAACACCGTGCCGATATAGCCGCGGAAGATTTCGTCGTGGTTGCCCGGAATGTAAATCACCCGTGTGCCCCGAGCCGCCATCGCCATGACGGTGCGGACGATCTCGTTGTGCAGGCGGGGCCAGTAAACACCGCTCTTGAGCTTCCAGAAATCGATGATATCGCCCACCAGATAAAGGCGTTCGCATTCGATGTGCCGCAGAAAATCGAGGAGATATTCATCCTTGCAGCCCCTCGTCCCTAGATGTACGTCGGAAATCCAGACGGTACGGTATTTCAGCTTCATGGATAGTCCTCGCTGCGGTTGAAACTGGCAAAGAACTTAAACCGATTTTCTTAAAGCGCCGTGACGGACCGGTTAAGAATTCATGACGGCCAGTCCGCGGCAAGAATGGCCGGCATCCAGCGCGGCCACGATCTGTTGCCGCGTGGTTTGCGCCAACTCGTTCCGGCCCGGTCCGGGCGGAACGGTGGGGCAATAGTGCACATGGAGATCGATCCGTTCCAGCTTGAGGATGTCGAGGAGATGCGGCAGAAATTCGTCCTCGCCGACGAAGGGTGCGCATTCTTTCGCCGCGCCGTCGTAACGCAGGGCGACCGCCTGGACGTGCGCTCCCGCCAACTGCGCCGGGTGGAGCAGCTTGCCGTGAAAACGCAGCACGCGGTCGCCGGTGGTTGTCGTGCCTTCCGGGAACAGCACCAGGCGTTTCCCCTGGCGCAATTGCCAGGCCATCCGTTCGGCCACGGCTGCGCTCTGCCCGGTATCGCCGCGCTGGACGAAAAGCGTGCCGATGCCTTTCGCCAGGTAGCCCATGACCGGCCAATCCGCCACTTCCCGTTTGGCGACGAACAAGCAGGGGCCTTGCGCTCCGAGGGCGATGATGTCCAGCCAGGAAATGTGGTTGGCCACCACTAATCGGGCGTTCGCGTCGGGCCGCCCGCGAATGTGCAAGCGCAGATTGAGAATCCGGCAGACGGCACGGTTCCAGCTCACCACGATGGCGTCGTTCAAGGCGGCCGACTTCTTCCCCAATAGCAGCCTCAGGGCCGGCATGACCGTGCTGACGGCCACGATGCCGGCCACGAACATGGCGGCGATGGCCAGGGCTTTAAACCACTGCCGACAGCGCTGCACGCGAGTTTTCCTGTTTGCTGGCGATGAAGCGTTTTTCGTAGCGGGCCTGCATGCGGGAGAGGTCCAGCAGAATGAACACGTCCATGACGTTGAAGTCCTCGTCCCAGAAAGGATCGCCCAAGACCCAGCAGCCCAGCCTGAGATAAGCCTGCAACAAAGGCGGAATGCCGCTTTCGTCCTGGACGCAGCGCTTGTGCGCAGGAACCGGATTTTTGGACCTTACCAAGAGTTCCGACGGGCCGAACTGGTGCGGCTCGATCTGCCGATAGACCGCATCGACGGCGAAGCCGCTGGGGCCAGGCGGGATGCTGGCGCAGCCCATCAGGTAGTTGAAACGGCCGTTGTAGACGTATTCCGCCAGCCCGTTCCACAAGGTTCCGAGAACCACGCTGCCGCGGTGGGACGGATCGACGCAGGTGCGGCCGATCTCCAGGAAGCGTCCGGGCAAGGCCAGAACCTCGTCGAGTTGGAATTCGCCCTCGGAGTAGAAACGTCCCAGGCGCGCAGCCTGGATGTCGTCCAGCAAACGAGTGCAAGCGACGATCTGCCCGGTTTGGGTGTCGCGCACCAAGAGATGATCGCAGTAATCGTCGATTTCGTCATAATCGAGACCCTCGATCCGGGTATGCAGATGCGCGCCCATCTCTTCGGCGAAAACGTGGTAGCGCAGGGCTTGGGTTGCGCGGACGGTCGCCGGATCGCTGGCGACTTCGGCGGCGTAACGGCGAGGACGGGACGAGAGAGAAATAGCGTCTTGTACTGACATGTAAGCCTTCCGTCTGTGCTTCGATGGAAAGGCACTTTACGGAGGCGGTATGACGCAAATATTGCGGTTTGGTGACGAAATGATGACAAGCGCCGCAGGCGATCCGTTTTGGCTCGGAGTATTTTTCGTCTTGGCGGTCGACGGTTGGAAGCATGATTGAAGGGGGCGCCGCGTCAGCGGCACCTAATATCACCATTCCAACCCCTGACGCCGTAACCGCTCGCGCTCGGCGTCGCCAAGTGCGACCCAGGGTTCCGGCGAGCGGACGGCGCGGTAGAACAGATCGAACAGGGCCGTAGAGCCGCATGGGAAACTTCCTCATGCGGCGCAATACGGGAGTACCCTATTGCGCCCAACGCGGACTATATTTCCCATTTTGGGATCAGCCCCCAATATCGCTGCCGCTCTCTATGACAACGCCATTAACCTGGAGCGCATCTTATTAACCCGGCCTATAAATATAGGCCGGGTTAATCCGGGGCAGGGATGCCCCGGCGCGGCGACAAGCCGCGTGAGCCCAGGCCGGGCGTGTACCGGGCCTGGGCGGCGGCCCGAAATACCAGGAGGGTATTTACGGGCCTGGTTCATAAACTCTCAGGGCATCAAGCATTGAACAGCCCTGATCGGAATTTGATGCCGCGAAGCCGGTCATAGGAATTAGAAAAAGGACGTTTATTTTTCCTGGACTCAAACTCTGCGAGGCTCAGATTCTGCCCAAACGGGGGGTGAGCGCCATGGACAGGTCCGATCCCGGAGAGGGAATCATGCAATACTCGACGCGGCAAAGGGACAGGAAGCCGAGCTCCCGCGGCCGGTTTCCGGGCTTACGGTACTTTTTCCTGGGGCTGCTGGCCTTGCTGGGGGCGATCCTGTTCGCCCGGCCCAAGCATGGCGGTGAGCCGCATGACGCTTCGAGCTCGCCCTCGCCGCAGGTGAGCGGGAAGCTCATTCATCCGAGCGTCCCCTTCATCGCGAACCAGGGGCAGACCGACGAGCGGGTGAGGTTCTATGCGGGGATCGACGGCGGCACTGTCTATGTCACCCGCATCGGCGAGATCGTGTACGACCTCCCGAAGGTGTCCGGCAAGACCGGGACAACGGGTTGGTCCCTGAAGGAGGCGCTCGTCGGCGGCGCCGCTGCCTTGGTGGACGGCGCAGAGAAGGCCCCAACCGAGGTGAACTATCTGATCGGGAGTGAGGAATCCGCCTGGAGAACGAACGTCCCGACCTACGATCGCGTGACCCTCGGTGAGGTGTACGAGGGGATCGAGCTCGAGCTGAGGGCGTCGGGCGCAACCGTCGAGAAACTCTTCCACGTCAGGCCTGGCGCGAGGCCCGAGAAGATCGGAGTGAGGATTTCTGGCGCGACATTCCTCCGGGCGAACGACAAGGGCGAGCTGGAGGTCGGCACGGGGCTCGGCACGGTCGTGTTCAGCAGGCCGAAGGCCTACCAGACGGTCGCGGGCCGCGCACACCCTGTGGAGGTCGCCTATGCGGTCGAGGGAACGAGCTACCGCTTCGAAGTCGGGCAGTACGATCGGACGAAGGACCTCGAGATCGACCCTTTGATCCAAGCCACCTTCCTCGGGGGATCGGGAGGGGACCGCGTCACCGCCGCAGCGGCCACGGCGTCGAACGTGCTCGTGGCGGGGACTACCGACTCGACGGACTTCCCGGGGACGGCGGGAGGGGCTCGACCTGCCCTGGCGGGTCCGAGCGACGGCTTCGTCGCTCTCCTCAGTTCGGACTTGAAGACGATCATCCAGGCGACGTACCTGGGGGGGACCGGCGACGACTCCGTGAGCGGCCTCGCGGTCTCGGAAGCCGGTATCTACGTCACAGGTTCGACGACATCGACGGACTTTCCGGGAACGACCGGAGGCGCCCGACCGCAGAGCGCGGGGGGCAAAGATGCGTTCGCCGCGCTCCTTACCTCGAACTTGAAGGCGTTGACCCAGGCGACCTACTTCGGAGGGACCGACGAGGACGCCGCCAGCAGCGTGGCTCTTTTCGGGGGCGCCTATGCCGTGTTCGTGGCGGGCCGGACGGCCTCGCATGATCTTGTCGGGATTCTCAACAGCGCTCAGCCGCTGAATGGGGACCCGATCATCCGCCCCGTCGGGCAGAATACGAACGACGGCTTCATCGCCGCGTTCTCCGCTGATCTGACGAACCTGACGCAGGCGACGTACCTGGGAGGTCGCTCCTCCGATTTCATCAACGCCATCGCGATCTCGGCGGGGTTCGTCTACGTGACGGGGGAAACCGTCTCGACGGACTTTCCGAAGACAGGAGGGGGCGCTCAGGAGATCCATTATCCCGACGGCCAGTCCGACGCCTTCGTGGCGCTCCTGACCAGCGATTTGACCTCGCTCGTGCAGGCCACCTACCTCGGGGGGCTTGGTCAGGACATCGCGCACGCCATAGCCGTTTCAGGGCCGGACGTCTTCGTGGGGGGAGAGACCACTGCGTCGAGCTTCCCCGGAACGCTGGGAGGGCACACACCGACGTTCGGAGGGGCCACGGACGGCTTCGTGGCTCGCCTCAACTCCAGCCTGGCGAGCGTGATCCAGGCGAGCTTTGTGGGAGCCGGCGGCTTCGATCGGGTGCTCGCGCTGGGTATCGGCGGCTCGTTCTTCGGACCGGTCGTCAATGTGGCGGGGTCGTTCGATACAGACCCGGAGGGGATCACCGGCCCTGATGCCTTCCTGTGGGTACTCGGGTACGACCTGAAGGACTTCGCCGAAACCCCGATCACGAACCCGGCGGCCCTCCGAACCTCGTCCTTCAACTCCTTTGGATCGTCCGACGTCGCGACCGCCCTCGCCGTTCCGCCGTCCATCTCGGGGTTCAATGTCTATCTGGCGGGCGAGATCCCACCGAGCAACGCAGACCAGATGGGAGCCGCTCAGCCGAGGTACGGCGGTGGCGCCAGCGATGGCTTCGCCGACAAACTCGTCCTCGTCAGCGACTACTCCTTCTCGCCCCTTCCTACGATCAACGTCACCCAAGGCGGACAGGGCCTGGCGACGGTGACGGTGAATTCGCTGAACGGGTTCACGGGAGAGGCCGTGAAGCTCGGGATCTTCGCCCAGCCGACCGGAGGGGCGCTGCCGGCCGGCTTCACGGCGCCCGGTTTCCCCCAGGACATCGGCTCCCTCCCGCCCAATGGGTCCTTCTCTTTCACGCTCACCATCGGTGTCGCGTCCACCGTCACGCCCGGCACGTACACGCTGTGGATCGTCGGGTTTCCGGGGACCTCGGTCGCGCACGCGGCCCCCGTGACCGTGAACGTCGTCACTACGATCCCCAGCACCATGCAGACGATCAGCCCGCTCCAGGAGAGGAACTCGGGACGATCGGCAGCTTGGGGAGCGCCGACTCCCTGACATCCAAGCTCATAGCGGCTCAAGACCTGGCCGACGCAGGCCGCGCCGGTGCGGCCATCGAGGAGAGCATGCAAAACCAGGGGGAGTGCGCGGCCTGTTGCAGGTCTTCTGCGGCGGGGACGGTTCGAAGCGGTGGAAGAAATTGATTTTTGGTGCGCTCAAGCGGCATTTTGGAGAGATATTTCAGGAGCTCGCCGGGCACAAGGAATCGAAAATTGTTGAAGGTCACCTGATGGGCGACCACGTTCATATGTGTATCAGCATTCCGCCGAAGTATGCGGTTTCGAACGTGGTGGGCTACATCAAGGGTAAGCGTGCGATCCAAATCGCCAGGAAGTTCGGCGGTCGGCAGAGGAACTTCACCGGCGGGAGTCGATTTGGATGCGTGAAGCGCCCAGCGGGCGAGCGCCGGGGAGGATGCGAAATCAGCAGACAACCCGGCGGCGCGCTGATCCTGCGCGTCATACAGGAGAATTCAGCACGCACGAAAATGTACCGTAGACCAGAATATGCGTCGGCGAATCATATGGGCACAGTGCGTGCCAATCGACATCCGGCCGATTGGTCCGGCGTTTGCGCGTCTCATCATCCGTCATACCACCATTCCAAGCCCTGACGCCTTAACCGCTCTCGCTCGGCTTCGTCGAGCTCGGTCCATGGCTCGGGCGAGCGTACGGCGCGGTAGAAAAGCTCGAACAGCAAAAGATGACGCCTTAGGGTCCGCCGCACGCGGTGAGGAAGGCGCGGATTGAAGACGCCGAGGGCCGAGAATGCCTGCGACCAGTTCTTCTTCACCCAAAGCCACGAACCCAGCTCCAGGGTGAAGGGAATATAGCGGCCGTCGGGCCGGACGGTTCTGTATTCGTCGTAGAGGTAATCCCACAAGTCGCCGTGGGCGAGGTACTGTCGGGACTGGGGCTCTATGCAATAGACGTGGTTGGGATGGGTCTTGTCGATCAGGTGCTTCAAGGCGACGGCTTCCGCCAGTGCCGGAAAGGGCTTCCGGGTTTTCGCGAAGGGAAACCACAGGCGGTCTACCTTCCCGTAGCCGGAGTGCACGTCGATGCTGAGTGCGGTTCGGGCGGGAAAGAGCTCGCGGCGCACCCAATCGCAAAGGGTTTGCGCCTCGATCTCCATGGGAGCGTCTTCCTGCCCTTGATACCAGGGCAATGCGGGAGAAATGCGATGCCCGGCGAATAGATGCCAACGGGACAATCCTTCCGCCCGAACCGGCGCGTTTCGCATGAGATCGACCCGGTTGCCGTTGGATCGTCGTTTGAGATACATGCCGACCGGATTGACCAGCGGCATGATCAGCAGGCGAGTCGTGGAGAGCATGTCTCGGGTCACCCGGTCCCAGCGAGCCATTTCCACCAGGGTCCGGAGGTATGAGGTCACGACCTGCGTGCCGATACGCTCAAGTCCGTGGACCCCGCCGAACAGCGCCAGAGCCGGCAAGGCGGGATCGGGCGGACCGAAGCGAAAGGCCAGCAGCGGAAACGATTCCTCACCGTGATGCAATTCCGCCAAAACTTCCACCCGCGCCCAATCCCAGCCCGCATCCGCGACGTGCTCCGCGAGTATCAGAAGCTCCCGCAGTTCGGGGAGGGCGCGCATCACCGGACGAGTGAGCAACCCCTGTCGAGGCTCGAAGGACGTCGATTCACTGGCGGAGAAATCGGTCATGGGTGTACGTGAAGAGCGTGATTTGGACAGCTTAGCAGGATGGATATCGCTGCCCTAGTCCGTCCGATCCAGCGGTGGACGATGTCTGCCTTCTGTCTCGTCGAACATCGAACGGTAGATAGGCTTAAGTTGTTGGATAAGGCTCTGCGGGGGTGGGCCTGAGCACATTTTCAGGTTTGGCGCAGCGCCGTCAAGGTCCAGTAGGTCGGCAATCCCTTGCCGACCTACGAATTTCACGATCCTCACCGCTAAACCGATACAAAATGTTGCCGGCTCAGCTGCACCTCTCTCCGGTGAAGTGGAAGTCGAGACTTTGCTTCAGCCGCTTGGGCAGGGCCGGCAAGGACGAGCGCGGGATCAGAAAGGTCGAGAGGTTGAACAAATCCTTGAAGATCCGCTTCTTGTCCACCGTTTCCTGGAGATATTCGTGTCCGCTGCTTCCCCCGGTACCGATTTTGCTCCCCAGCATGCGTTGCGCCATCAGGGCGTGGCGGCTGCGCCAGGCGGTGAACTGTTCGTCGATGTCCATCAGGTGACTGAGCAGGCGGAACGGCAGGTGCAGAATCGGCTCGTCGCGGTAAAGCTGGATGAAGAGGGCCGATAGCACGGACGTTTGGCAGAGATGAAACATGCCTTGCGCCTTGAGCCGCTCGAATCCTGCCGGATCGAGCAGGTAATCGAATTTCCGCCGGGTGTTTTCCAGCTCGGCGAGCTGCGCGCTTCGCTCGGCATCGGAAAATAAAGGATTCGTCTCGATCGAGCGCCGGTCTTTCGCCAGCATAGCCATGACCGCCTGACGGTAGCTTTCCCAAAAGTCATAGCCCTCGAACTTGAGGAAGGGCATGCGCGCCAGCCAGGCGTCCACCTGTTCGAAAAGACTTGGCTCGCTGGCGATTTCGCGCAGGTATGCGACATCCTCGGATCTGAGCCGGCCGGTGACCGGTTGCGGAACGTGAACGCCCAACCCCAAGCGCAGTTCGATCTCGCGGAATTGCACGCTCTGGAATCCGGAAGCGGGGATCAGGTAATCGCGAAAATCGAGAAAATCCAGCGGAGTGATGGTCTCCAGAACGTCGATTTGCTGATTCAAGACCTTTTGTATCGCAATGACGCGCTCGAGACGGGCGACGATGACGCCCATGCTGTGTTCGTCCAAAGGCGTGACCGCGAATGCACCGAGCACCGACTCGAGTTCGTGCAGGATTTGCTTGAACCAGATCTCGTAAGCCTGGTGCGTGATGATGAACAGCATCTCGTCGTGGGCTTCCCTGCCATGCCGGCGGCTTTCGGGCGTCTGAGCGCTCAAGAGACGCTCGAGTTGCAGGTAGTCGGCGTAGTAGATTTCTTTCGTGGAGCGCTGATTCATCGGGGTGTCTCCGCTTGATTGATTGATGTTATACAGGCATCGTCGGCAAAGGATTGCCGACCTACGCTTGTAGGCAAACCCAAGTAGGTCGGCAATCCTTTGCCGACACGAACGCGCGTCCCGTTCGGCCGGGCGGGAGAACGGCATCAGGCATGACACGCCCGGCTCAAATCCCTCAGCTCGCCAGCTCCGGCAAATTCCTGAAGAGTTCCAGCGCCTCGGGATTGGCGAGCGCGTCGCGGTTTTTCACGGGGCGTCCGTGAATGATCTCGCGTACTGCGAGTTCGACGATCTTGCCGGAGAGCGTGCGGGGAATGTCGGCGACCTGCACGATCTTGGCCGGAACATGGCGCGGGCTCGCGTTTTCGCGAATCTGCCTCCGGATTCTTGCCGCCAGCGCTTCGTCCAGCTTCAGGCCTTCGCGCAGGCGCACGAACAGCACGATGCGGACATCGTTATCCCAATTCTGGCCGACGACCAAACTTTCGACGATTTCGTCGAGCCTTTCGACTTGCCGATAGATCTCGGCAGTGCCGATGCGCACGCCGCCGGGATTCAGCACCGCATCGGAGCGGCCGTGAATGACGATGCCGCCGTGCGGCATGATCTCGGCCCAGTCGCCGTGCCGCCAGACGCCGGGGTACATGGAAAAATACGCCTCGCGGTATTTGGTTCCGTCCGGGTCGTTCCAGAACTCCAGCGGCATCGAAGGAAAGGGTTTGGTGCAGACCAGTTCGCCTTTCGTGCCGACGACCGGTTGGCCGTTTTCGTCGAAGACTTCGACCGCCATGCCGAGCACCTTGGCCTGGATCTCGCCCCGTCGAACCGGCCCCATCGGATTGCCGCCCACGAAGCAGCCGATCAAATCGGCCCCGCCCGAGATCGAGGACAGGCACACGTCGGATTTGACGCGCTCATAGACGTAATCGAAGCTGTTCGGCGCCAGGGGCGAACCGGTCGAAAGAACGGTCCTGAGCGATGTCAGCCGATGCGTGCGTTTCGGTTCCACTCCCGCCTTGAGCAAGGCGTCAATGTATTTGGCCGAAGTGCCGAAATGGGTCATGCCCTCGGCATCGGCGAAATCGAACAGCACATTGCCCGAGGGGTGGAAGGGAGAACCGTCGTAAAGGAGCAGGGTGGCGCCGCAGGCGAGGGCGGAGGCCAGCCAGTTCCACATCATCCAGCCGCAGGTGGTGAAATAGAACACCCGATCGTTCGGCTTCACGTCGCATTGCAGTAGGTGTTCCTCCAAATGTTTGAGCAGCGTGCCGCCGGCGCCGTGAACGATGCACTTCGGAATGCCGGTCGTGCCGGAGGAATAGAGAATGTATAGCGGCGAGTCGAAAGGTAGCCGGGCGAAGGGAATCTCGCGCGTTTGGTAGGGCGCGAGATAATCGTCGAAGCGAATCGCCCGTTCGCCCAGCGCCTTTAGCTCAGGCTGCTCGGAGATATAAGGAACGAGGACAATGCGTTCGAGCTTCGGCAAGTTGGCCATGATCGTGCGGAGCTTGTCGGCGGCGAAATGGGCTTTGCCGTTGTAAAAGCATCCGTCGGCGGCGATGAGAACCTTCGGTCCGACTTGCCCGAACCGGTCCAGCACGCCCTGTACGCCGAAATCGGGCGAGCAGGAGGTGAAGACCGCCCCGACCGATGCGGCGGCGAGCATCGCGATCACGGTTTCCGGCAGGTTGGGCGTGATGGCGGCGACCCGGTCTCCCGGCACGACGCCGTCGGCTTCGAGAGCCTGCGCCAGACGGCTGACTCGCTGGTAAAGCTCGCGCCAACTCAGCCGCCGGCGCACCCTATCCTCGCCCCAGAAGACGATGGCGTCTCCGTCATCCCGGCGTTTGAGCAAATTCTCGGCGAAATTGAGCCGCGCCTCGGGGAAGAACCGCGCGCCGGGCATCTTGTCGCCGTCCGCCAAAATGCGGTCGCCGCGCGTCTCCGCCACGACTCCCGCGTAGTCCCACAGACTCAGCCAGAATTCGTCCATTTGCTCGATTGAGAAGCGGTGAAGGGCAGCGTAATCGGGCAATTCGATGCTCCATCGATCTCGCAGAATGTGCGTGAATCGGTACAGATTCGTGCTTTCGATGCGCGAGCGGGTGGGTTGCCAGAGGGGTTGATTCAAGACGGCGCTCCAGATTATTTATCGCGGGAAAACCCCCGGTTCTGCCGAGGGACTCGCAAAGTTTGACATTTCCGGGAGTCAGGTATTGTCCCAATTTCGCTGGGCCGTCATTCCGGCAGGGATTGCCGGAATCCAGTTCACAGGGATTGTGAATGGTCGAAACCATCCGTGGTCACTGGACCCCGGCAATCCAATCGCAAACGGGCCTTTAGTCGGCCCCTTCCCTGCCGGGGTGACGACATGGCTTTTGCCCGATGGCGGTCAGGCCCCTTTGAGGGGCCAGCCGTCGAAAGCCACTGGCTTTGCCGGTGGATCGTTACTTCACGCAAACTCCAATAGCCGGAATAAGTCCTTCGACTTTTCTCAGGACAGGTTCTGCGTTTCCGGCTTTGTGTTCTTATCCCGTTTGCCGCGCCGAGCATCGGAGCTTTCTGCGGGAATAACCCGTAAGGGGCGCAGAATGGATTCTGCGCGGCGATCGAGGGTCATGATGACCCTTCGATCGCCTCCCGCCGAAAGCGACAAATTCGCCGGGAGCGAATTTGACCAGCGGTACGCTGGCCCGAAGGGCGAAAACCAAGGATGGTTTTCGTAGCAGCGCAGGACCCAAGCGGCAACCGGGCGGCTTTTTTTGGTTACTTTCTTTTGGCCGAGCAAAAGAAAGTAAGCCGACCGTGGGTTCGGAAACCCACATTCAAATAGCTGTCGCGCAAAAGACTCCTCATATTGACGATTTGCGGGAAGCGCTGCTTAAGCCGCTTTCGCCAACTCCCGCCGCTGTTCGTCCAGGCCGTCCCAGAAAACCGCCACGCCGTCGAGCATTTCGTTGCCATAACGGATGAAATCATCCTCGTCGATGTCGCGGGTGAAATAAAGCTCTTCCAGTTCCTCCTGGGTATGCTGGGCGTGCTGGGCTTCGAGGCGGTTGTGCCAGGTGAAGAAAGCGAGCGGCAAGTTCGAGCCGGTACGCGCGTTGTAGCGGACCAAACCGTCGATCAGTTCCTGCCAGAAACCGGCCGCCGCCCAGTTTTCCACGGCATAGCTCGCGGCCTGGGTGATTGCGTAGTTCTCGTTGCCGTAGAGCCGGATCAGTTCGTCGCAGAAATGGAGGGTGGCGGGGGTGCCGTGCCTGCGGCCGCCGAGATCCAGAAATCCGAGTCCGAGCTCCCCGGCGATTCGCAGCAGCCACTCGAAATGCGCCGCGCGGAAATGGAATATGCCGCCTTCCACCGTGCCCTCGGTGGAGACCAGTTCGGGATCGACCTCATGGTCGGGATCGCGCGTGGCGGACCTTTTCCGCCCGGCATTGAAGACGACGCCGATTTCGTTGGCGAGAATTTCCTTGGAGGCCCGCATGCCTTCGAGAGAATCGGCATTGATCATTTTTTGAAGCTGGGCCACCAGGAACTGGTTCGAAAACACCGAGAACTGGACGATGAACGCCCGGACCTGATCGAAGGTCTGCTCGCCCTGGCTGAACCAGGCGGTATAACGATTGTTGGTGATGGTCCGGTGTCTCAGCATTTCGGTGTCGATGCGCCGCTGAAAGGCGAGAAAGCGTTGGGCCTTGTCGACCGAATACCCGGTCCGGTTCGTCGCAAGCGCCTCGAGCGTCGGAGCGGTCAGGCCCGACAAGCGGTGTTCCTCGGCATAGCGCTCAAGTTTGGAGTCGGCGACGGCTATCATGGAACCTCCTCATAACATAAGAAGGAAAACTACTTATTTGACCCGCGAATTCGTTCCGAATTTCTCCGGCAGGTCGGCAATCCGTTGCCGACATGGGCACTCCCGGCGCTACGCCAGCCCGAAAAATTCACTATTCGGCGTCCGCCTGCTGCTCCGGTGCCGCGTCGCGGAATGCGGTGAGCGCAAGGCAGCTTTCGTCGATCGCTCGTATTCGGGGGAACCCGTTCAAATCGCAGCCGAAGCGCCGGGCGTTGAACACCTGCGGCACCAGGCAGATATCCGCAAGGGTCGGCGTGTCGCCGAAGCAGAATCGGCTGCTGCCTCCGTGGCGGGCGAGCTGTTCCTCGAACGCCCCGAACCCTTCCTCGATCCAGTACCGAATCCAGGCGTTTCGGGCCAGCTCGTCCTGGCCCAGCACCTCCGCGAGATACCGTAGGACCCGAAGATTGTTCAAGGGATGAATGTCGCAGGCGATGATTTGCGCAAGCGCTCGGACGTAAGCCCGCTCGTCGCGGCGGCGTGGCAGCAGCGGCGGGTCGGGATAGGTGTCGTTCAGATACTCTATGATCGCCAGGGACTGCGTGAACGGCGTTCCCCGGTCCACCAGGGTCGGTACCAGTCCCTGCGGATTGATTTCACGATATTTGGGTTGCCGCTGCATGCCCTTCGCGAGATGCACGAATTGCGGCCGGTAAGACAATCTTTTGAGGTTCAAGGCGATGCGGACCCGGTAGGCGGCCGAGCTTCGGAAGTAGGTGTACAGCTCCAGCCCCATCACTGCAGCACGTCCTGTTCGATGGCGCCGAAAACGGAGCGTCCGTTCCGGTCCAGCATTTCGATCCGTACCGTCTCGCCGTGCCGGAGATAAGGCGTCCGGGCTTCGCCGGATTCGATCTGTTCGAGGACGCGTTTTTCGACGATGCAGGAATAACCCCGGCCGGTGTCCGCGTTGCTGACGGTGCCGGAGCCTATGATGGTGCCGGCGGGGAGGGGGCGGGTCTTGGCGGCGTGGGCGATCAGGGCGGGGAAGTCGAATTGCATGCCTTGGCCGGCGTCGGGATTGCCGACGAGAATACCCCTCCGGTGGGTCAGCAGCGGAAGGTGGATCTTGCCGCCGTCCCAGGCATTTCCCAATTCGTTGGGCGTGACCGCAACCGGCGAGAAGGCGGGTCCGGGTTTGCCGTGCAGGAACCCGAAGCCTTTGGCGAGTTCCTGGGGAATCAGGTTGCGCAGCGAAATGTCGTTGACCAGCATCAGCAGCTTGATGTGCGAGGCCGCTTCTTCGGCTGTCGTTCCCACAGGCACGTCGTCGGTGATCGCCGCGACTTCCGCCTCGAAATCCAGTCCCCAGCTTTCATCGGCGAGCCGGATCGGGTCCCGTGGGCCGAGGAAAGCCGCCGATCCTCCCTGATACATCAGGGGGTCGGTGTACAGGCTCGGCGGCATGGGCGCGCCGCGGGCCTTTCGCACCCGCTCGACATGGGACAGATAGGCGCTTCCGTCCAGCCATTGATAGCTTCGGGGCAAGGGCGACGCCAGCTCGGTAGGTCTTAAGGGGAGCGCATCGAGCTCGCGCTGATTGAGGGCGCGATAGGTGGTTTCCAGTGCGGGTGCGGCGTCTTCCCAGTTCTCCAGTACCGATTGCAGCGTTGAGAAGCCGGACTCCAGGGCGGGGAATGCCGTTTTCAGCTCCCGGTCGACGATAACCAGGGTTCCGTCGCGGCTTCCGGATTTCAGCGAAGCGAGTTTCATGGCTATTTCCAGGAATCCACGTAGCCCGCCCACTCGACCCCGCGGGGCAGGTCGGCCACTTCGAGGGCGTCGCGGGCGTCGATCATGACCGCCACCTCATCGGTTTCGGTGCGCGACCTCGCCTTAGCCGCCTCCAATGCCTTGGGATGAGGGCCGTGGGTGATTCCGCTGGGGTGCAGGGTCATCATGCCCGGATGGATGTTGTCGCGGGAGAAGAAATGGCCGCGGTGATAGAAGATCACCTCGTCGTAATCGTCGTTGTTGTGATAGAAGGGCACCCGGAGCACGCCCGGATCGCTTTCCAGCGGCCGCGGGCAGAAGGTGCACACGACGAAGCGCTCGCTGGCGAAGGTGGTATGGGCCGAAGGCGGAAGATGATAGCGATGGCTCATCAGCGGGCGGATATCGCGCCAGTTGAGCCGGACCGGCATCAGCGTGCCCTGCCAGCCGACGGCATCGAGCGGATTGAAGGGATAGGTCACGGCGCTGAGCCGATCCCGCCGCTTGACCAGCACCCGCCAGGTCCGGTCCGACTGCTGGGCGAGAAAGGCGTCGTCGATCTTGGGCGTGTCCAAGACCGCCGGGTCGAACACGGCATGGGCTCCGACGATGCCTTTTTCGGGAAGCCGGTAGGTACTGTTGGACGCCTCGATCAGGAGGAAGACGCCCATGCCGGAGGTTTCGATGCGCCACAGGGTGCCCCGTGGAATCACCAGGTAATCGCCCTCGGAAAAGGCGAGATGGCCGTAGTCGCAATAAAGATGCCCGGAGCCCTCGTGGACGAACAGCAATTCGTCGCCGTCGCCGTTCCGCACCAGGTGGTCCATGGCGGAATAGGTATGCCAGCACCGGATTTTCACGCTCAGATTGCCCAGCATCGGCGTGGCGTCCCATGGCGAGACGCTGGTTCCGGTGAGCTGGTTGGTATCGAAGGCGCGCGGCCTGAGCGGTCCCTCGACGCTGATCCAGCCGGTCGGCGGATGGCGGTGGAGCATTTGCGTGGAAGGGCCGTAGAAGCCCTCCCGCCCCAATTCCCGTTCGTAAGTGCCCTCGGGCAAATCGGCGTGAGCCTGGCGGGCGGCGACGCCCTCGACTCTCGGCAGTGAAATCCAGCGGAACATCAGATTACCCCCCGTCGCATTTGATCGTCTTCTATCGCCTCGAACAGCGCCTGGAAATTGCCCTCGCCGAATCCTTCGTTGCCTTTCCGCTGGATGATCTCGAAGAAAATCGGCCCGATCACGGTCTCGGTGAAGATTTGCAGGAGAAGGCCCACTTTGTTGCCCGGCAGGCCGTCGATGAGAATCCGGTTCCGCCGCAGCCGCTCCAAATTCTCACCGTGGCCCGGAACGCGGGAGTTCACCCGCTCGTAATAGGTATCGGGCACGTCCATGAAGCGGACGCCGTTCTCGCGGAGCCGCTCAACGGTGGCGTAGATGTCGTCCGTGGCCAGAGCAACGTGTTGAATGCCTTCGCCGTGATAAAGGTCGAGGTACTCCTGAATCTGCGACTTGGGATCGGAAGGCTCGTTGACGGGAATGCGGATCTTTCCGCAGGGGCTCGCCATCGCCCGTGATTTCAGCCCGGTCGCCTTGCCGTGGATGTCGAAATAGCGGATTTCCCTGAAACCGAAGACGCGCTCGTAAAAATCGGCCCATTCGTCCATGTGGCCCTTGCGCACGTTATGGGTCAAATGGTCGATGCGGGTCAGGCCGACCCCGAAAGGTTCCGCCGGCTCGTTTTCGATGGGAACGAAGTCGACATCGTAGATCGAATGCTCTCCATAACGGTCGACCAGATAAATCAGGCTCCGTCCGATTCCGCGGATGGCCGGGATATTGAGTTCCATGGGACCAGCCTCGCTGGCGGACGGCCTGGCGCCCAGTTCGAGCGCGCGCCGGAAGGCCCAGGCGGCATTTTCGACGCGAATCGCGAAGGCGCAAATCGAAGGCCCGTGCCGCTCCGCGAAGCGCTGGGCGAAACTCCCCGGTTCGTGATTAATGACGAAATTGATCTCTCCCTGCCGGTATAGAACCACATCCTTGGACCGGTGGCGGGCCACGGCCTTGAATCCCATCTGCTCGAAAAGTCTCGCCAAGGCTTGAGTGTCACGGGCGGTATATTCGATGAATTCGAATCCATCGGTCCTTATGGGGGGGACGTCGTCGCTTGTCATATTGGATACCCCAGTGGCGGATTTTTTTGAGTTCTTTGATTCCTATGACCTCGGTGGTCGCATAAAGATTCCCATGGCTCGACGAGTCAGGCGCAGCAAGAACGGTTGTCAATGAAAATGATAATTGATATCATTTGCGACAGGGTGGATGTGCCGTCCGCCGCCGCTGAACGACATGAGGAAAAAGTATGAGCCCAAGCAACCGAACCGAAACCGATCGCCCGCATCGTCGGGGTGATGCGGGGCCCTTTCATTCGAAGCGCAGAGTCACAAGTGCGGAGTTGTTGGGCTCCGGTCGTGAAATCGTGATCGAACATGGCGGAGACGAATACCGTCTGCGCCTAACCAGCAACGACAAGCTCATTCTGACGAAATAGTTTGTGTGTGTGAGACTCGTCCCGGGAGGGGAGAGCGTAGGTCGGCAATCCTTTGCCGACAACCCGCTGGCCGGACTGTTGCTGTCGGCAAAGGATTGCCGACCTACACATCGGGATCCCTTACACCGAATCGGAAAATGCTTTAGTGGAACGCGTCGCAGGTTCCGACACCCCTTGTAGCCAGCCACCCGGCCTCACGGCATAGGTAGCCAGCCAGACAGTTTGGTTTAGTTACGCTTCTGTTGGTGAGGCAGCATCATGTGGGCAGCCACTTTTCCGCCGGACCGTCTCTGGCCCGGCATCTCAATCGTCGATCGTTGTTGGGGAGTTCGCACCGCCGGCATATTGGGGGCCGCCCTGGTCCATGCCGCGGTGCTACCGATGCTGATAGAGGACGAGTCGGTGCCGGCAGTGCAGAGTCCGCAAGCGGCGCCGGTCATGGTCGACCTGATTTCGACGGCGCACCCGCAAGCCGATGCGCCCCAGGCCGTACAGAAACCGGTAGAACCCGTCAAGCCCAAGACCGAAACGCCCAAACCGAAAGCGAAGCCCAAGCCGAAACAGGTCCGACCGTCGGCCAAGCGGTCGCCGATCCTGTCCAGGCCCAGCCAGGCAGCCGTGCAGCAGACGACTGCCGAACAGGAACCGTCTCTACGTCAAACTTCGACGGAAGCGGCGCCGGGCCCGGTACTGCCGCCATCAGCCGTATCGGCGACGGCTCCGTCGCCGGGGCCGGTCGTTCCGCCACGCTTCAACGCGGCTTATCTGCGCAATCCGGCGCCGGCCTATCCGGTCGGTTCCCTCCGCCGAAAAGAACAGGGCAAAGTCGTGCTTCGGGTTCTGGTGGATGCCGGCGGCGGCGCCGAAGCGGTTAACGTCCAGACCTCCAGCGGATACGACCGGCTCGATGCCGCCGCTCTCGAAACCGTAAAGCAGTGGAAATTCGTTCCCGCCCGCCAGGGAGACAAGCCCGTGCCGGCGTGGGTCTTGGTCCCGATTTCATTCTCACTCGAAGGATAATCCTATGGAAACGACAGAAACCCTGGGCTTGACCCATTTCCTGGCGCAAAGCGACTCGGCCGGCAAGGCGATTTTCGCGATCCTCGTCGCCATGTCCGTCGCGAGCTGGTATTTCATCGTGGCGAAGAACCTGCAGGCGCTGATCGCGCGCCGCCGGACGGCCCGCTTTCTGGAGTCCTTCTGGAACGCCTCTTCCCTGCATGCCGTGGAATTGCAATTGGAAGAGCACCACCCGGACGAACCGTTTTCCCATCTCGCCTATCATGCGCTGGTGTCATCCCGGCATCATGCTCGGCACGGCGCGGGGCGGCTGAACGAGGCGGGTTCGGCGGCGGAATTCCTGACGCGTTCGATGCGCCGGGTCATCGACGAGGAAACCGCGTCTCTCGAATGGGGGCTAACCGTGCTCGCGTCCATCGGCAGCACCGCCCCGTTCATCGGCTTGTTCGGCACGGTCTGGGGCGTTTATCACGCTTTGGTCAACATCGGCATGAGCGGGCAGGGGAGCCTCGATCAGATCGCAGGTCCCGTGGGCGAAGCGCTGATCATGACCGGCGCCGGCCTCGCCGTGGCCATTCCCGCCGTATTGGCCTACAACGCCTTCGCCCGCTCCAATCGGCTTCTGCTGGCGAAGCTCGATGCCTTCGCCCACGACCTGTTCGCCTTCCTGACTACCGGCGCGCATTGCGTCGGGACCGAAGCCGATGCGCGAAGCGGCGCGGTCGGCCAGGCCGTCGCGGGAGGTGTGTGATGGCGTTCGGAAGCTTCAGCCAGGGGCAGGGCGGCATGCGTCCCTCGGCCGAGATCAACATGATCCCGCTCATCGACATCATGCTGGTGTTATTGGTCATTTTCATGATCACGACGCCCTTGCTCACCCACAACGTCAAGATCGATCTGCCCAGAGCGGCGAGCCAGCCGAGCACGGACAAAGCCGAGCACGTCGATTTGGCGATCGACGGAGCCGGCCGGCTTTTCTGGAACAATGACGCGATCGACCGGGCAGGGATGCGCGAGCGCTTCGCGGCGGCGGCACGGCAGCAGCCTCAGCCCGAGGTGCACCTCCGGGCCGATAAAGCCACGGCCTACCAGATCATCGCCGAAGTGCTCGCCGCCTCGGCCAATGCCGGCGTGACACGCATCGGCTTCGTCTCCGATCCGAACGAAGCCA
Source organism: Methylocaldum sp. RMAD-M (assembly GCF_017832375.1). Taxonomy (NCBI): domain Bacteria; kingdom Pseudomonadati; phylum Pseudomonadota; class Gammaproteobacteria; order Methylococcales; family Methylococcaceae; genus Methylocaldum; species Methylocaldum sp. RMAD-M. The sequence continues at coordinate 156,638 of NZ_JAFIBZ010000003.1, forward strand.
AGCCTTGACATACGAATTAGCCACCCAGCCGTTTTCCAGCCAGGTAGCCAGCCAACAGAACCAGTTAACTTGGGGAAAACATCCATGACTAAGAATAACAACTACCGGCTTAAATCCACGGCGTTGGCCGGAACGCCACTCGCGCTTGCCCTGGCATGCGCGACGGATGGCGCCATCGCGGCGGACGAAGATCTCACCACGCTCGACCAGGTCAAAGTGGTCGGCAAGGTGGAACAGGCGGGCGGCGACACGAAAGGTTACATGGCCAAACGCACCACGACGGCGACCAAGACCGACACTCCCCTGATCGACGTTCCGCAGTCGATCACCGTCATCACGCAGGAGCTGATCAAGGACCAGAACATGCAGAGCATCGCCGACACGGTCCGCTACGTGCCCGGCGTCGTGATGTCGCAAGGGGAAGGCAACCGGGATGCGGTGATTTTTCGCGGCAACGCCACGACCGGCGATATGTACGTCGACGGCATGCGCGACGATGTCCAGTATTTCCGCGATCTTTACAACATCGACCGGGTGGAGGTGCTGAAAGGCCCGAACGCGATGATTTTCGGCCGCGGCAGCTCCGGCGGTCTGATCAACCGGGTAACCAAGCAAGCGAACTGGGAGAACCCGCGCGAGGCGAGCTTTCAGGTCGGTTCCTGGGACAAATTCCGGTTAACCGGGGACTTCGGCCAAGCCATCAACGAGAATTTCGCCGTTCGTCTCACTAGCATGTGGGAGAGTTCACGCAGCTTTCGCGAGGGTTTCCATGCCGAGCGCTGGGGCGTCAATCCAACCGTGTCCTGGCGTCTGGGCGATCAGACCCAAGTGACCTTCGGCTACGAGCATTACGAGGACGACCGTGTCGCGGACCGCGGCATTTCTTCGTTCTCGGGCCGCCCGGTCGAGACCGACGTTTCCACGTTTTTCGGCGATCCGAGGCGCAGTCCGACCTGGTCGAAAGTCGACGCGTTCAACGCCTTGATCGATCACGACTTCGGGAACGGGATCAAGTTCCGCAACCGCACCCGTTATGCGATCTACGACAAGTTCTACCAGAACATCTTCCCGGGGGCGGTCAATGCCGCGGGCGACCAGGTGGCGATCTCGGCCTACAACAACGCGACCCAGCGCGAGAATTTCTTCAACCAGACCGATCTGACGTTCGAGCTCGAAACCGGACCGTTCAAACACACTCTGTTGACCGGCGCCGAGTTCGGTCACCAGGAAACCGACAACTTTCGCCAGACCGGATATTTCACGGCGGTGGGTCCCAATGCGACATCGGCCAGGGTTCCCGTGGCGGATCCGAGATATACCGGCCCCGTCACCTTCCGGCAAAGCGCCACGGATGCGGACAACCACGGCCTCGCGACCATCGCGGCGGGCTATTTTCAGGATCAGATCGAGCTCACCAAGCACTGGCAACTCGTGGCGGGGCTTCGCTACGACAACTTCGAGGTCGATTTCCGCAACAACCGCAACGGCCAGACTTTCTACACCAATGACGACCTTTGGTCGCCGCGCGGGGGCCTGATCTTCAAGCCGTTCGACGAGCTCTCGATCTATGCGAGCTACAGCATGGCCTATGTGCCGCGAGCGGGCGATCAATTGGCCTCGCTGACACTGGCCAATAGCTCGTTGGAGCCGGAAGAGTTCAAGAACTACGAGGTGGGTGCGAAGTGGGACATCCGTCCCGATCTGTCGGCGACCCTGGCCTTTTATCAGCTCGATCGCCTCAACGCGATCGCCACCGACCCCAATAACCCCGCGGTATCATTCCTGGTCGACGGCCAGCGCACGCGGGGGATTGAACTGGGATTGAGCGGCAACATCACCGACCAATGGCGCGTGATCGGCGGATACGCCTACCAGGATGCCGAAATCACCGAGAGCTTGTCGGCCAGCGCTCCGAAAGGCAACAAGGTGGCCCAGGTCCCGGAACACACGGTTTCGCTCTGGAACCGCTACGACATTACCCCTCATTGGGGCGTCGGCCTCGGCGCGGTATACCGCAGCGAAATGTACGCGGCCACCGACAATAACGTCACCCTGCCGGGCTTCCTCCGCTTCGACGGGGCCGTCTATTACACGGTCAACGACAATGTCCAGGTGCAGGTCAACGTCGAAAACCTATTCGACAAGGAGTATTACGCTTCGGCGCACAGCAACAACAACATCATGCCGGGCTCGCCGATTGCCGCCACAGCCGCGCTGCGGGTGAGATTCTGATGAAGCCCGCCGAGTTCGGTCTTCCGGCTCACTCGCCGCGCTCCAAGCCCTCGGGCGGATACTTGTTCCTCCCTAGGCGTCTGGCGCGCGGGGCATTCCTCAAATGGCTGCGCCGCACTCACGCCTGGATAGGGCTGTGGGGCGCGGCGTTGGGGTTTTTGTTCGGGACCACGGGAATTCTGCTCAATCACCACGAGAAGTTGAAAATTCCGGCCGCCCGGATGGAGCAGACCGTGATACAGCTGCCGCTGCCGGAACCGCGTCCCGCCGATCCCAAGGCCTTGGCACTATGGCTAGCAGAAGCGCTGCAGTTCCCATCCGACAAGGCGAAGATCATGCAGGAGCCTGGCAAGACCGTTATCTGGAACGGCGTGGAGGTGCGGCAGCCGGCGCGCTGGCAGATCGCCGCGCGTACGCCGCAACGCTTCCTCCAAGCGGAATATTGGGAAGGTAATGCTTTCGTCACTGTCAAGCGCGGCGAAGCGAATGTCTTCGCCCTGCTCGGCAACTTGCACCGCGGCGCCGGGTTGGGCGTCGGCTGGATCTTGCTGGCGGACACGCTGGCCGGCGGACTGATCGTGCTCGGCCTGACCGGCGTGCTGCTGTGGACCCGGCTGCATGGCCGCCGGCTCACCGCCGCCGGGCTCGGCCTCGGCTCGCTCGGTCTGGGACTCTGGTTTGTCTGGCAGGCTCTATAGAGAGACGGGGGAGGTCGCGCCGACCGGAACAACGGGAATCATCGCAGCGGAAGGCGGCCGGCTGAAAGCAGGGGAACGATTGGCGAACGTTCTTGGTCATTGATACTTATTCATCTTGGGTATTTTCCAGGACTTTCGCCTTGCCCCGGAGGCTTTATGGATTCACCGGCACATGATTACCCCACCGGGCTCTTCTTCGACGTTCAAGGGCCCCCATGCCTCTCGCTGTACGCGCCGACTCACCGGTCCCATCCGGATAACCAGCAGGACCGAATCCGGTTTCGGAACCTGGTGAAAGCCTTGGAAGACTCGTTGCGGCGGACCTATCCGGAAGAAAAGATTCGAGCGCTCATCGAGCCGTTTCGAAACCTGGCCGCCGATCGCGGCTTCTGGAATCACACGCTGGATGGACTAGCCGTACTGGCCGCGCCCGGCTTGTTCCTAGCCTATAGGCTGCAGCGGCCGGTTCCGGAATTGGCGGTAGTGGCCGACAGCTTCCACACCAAACCCCTGCTGCGCATCCTCCAGTCGGCCGATCGCTACCAGGTTCTCGGACTGAATCGTAAGGAAATCAAGCTTTTTGAAGGGAATCGCGACGCACTGGACGAAATCGAACTGGCCGATGAGGTCCCGCGCACCATCATCGAAGCGCTGGGCGAGGAGTTGACCGAGCCGCACCTGACCGTCTCCACCTATGGCTCCGGCCCCGCCGGTCCGGCGATGCACCATGGCCAGGGCGGGAGAAAGGACGAGGTGGACCTTGATGCGGAACGGTTCTTTCGCGTCGTCGACCGCGCCGTGCTGGAACATCATTCGCGGCCCTCGGGCTTGCCCTTGGTGCTCGCGGCGCTGCCGGAACACCATCATCTCTTCCGCCGGGTGAGCCATAACCCGTTCCTGTTGGAGGAAGGCATCGATGTCCATCCGGACGCGGTGTCCGCCGACGAACTGCGGGAGCGCGCGTGGCGGGCGGTCGAGCCTTATTATCTGGCAAGGCTGGACGAGCTGGTGGAGGCGTTCGGCGCGGCGAAAGCCAAAGGGCTCGGTGCCGACGATCCGGCCCAGGTCGCCGAGGCGGCCGTAGCCGGTCGGGTTACGAGCTTGCTGATCGACGCCGGCTGCGAGATTCCCGGCCGAATTGATTCCACGACCGGACAGGTCGAATTCGACGATCTGGCTCACCCCGAGGTCGATGATCTGCTCGACGATCTCGCGGAGTGGGTCATGAGGAGCGGCGGCCAGGTGGTCGTCGTTCCCCCCGAGCGGATGCCCACCGGGACCGGGGTTGCCGCGATTTATCGCTATTAAGGGGGTCGTTCCCGGATAGCCTAGGCAAAAGGACGCGTCCATGCAGATTCAGTTCAACACCGACAGCAACATCGAAGGCCGCGACGAACTGGCCCACTGGGTCGAGGATTCGGTAGCGGCGATTTTGGGTCGTTTCGGCGAAAGGGTCACCCGGGTGGAAGCTCATCTCAGTGACATCAACGCTCACAAGATCGGTCAAGACGATATACGCTGCCTGCTCGAGGCTCGCCCTGCGGGCCTGAAGCCGGTAGCGGTCAGTCACAGGGCCGACAGCGTCGAGCAGGCGGTCAACGGAGCCGCGGAAAAGCTGAAGAGAGCGCTGGATTCCACCTTCAGCCGACTGGAAAACCGCTAGCGAACGGCATTCGCACAGGCGTATCCAGCGAACGATTCGGCGCGGACGTCTGTTTTGAGAATCGGCGTGTGGCCGCAAAAAATGACTCGCGCGTCGACGGCCTGTCCGGCTCGCTTCCGCTCGGCAAGCGCTTTTTCGACTATTAACCCGGCCTATAAATAATAGGCCGGGTTAATCCGGGACAGGGATGCCCCGGCGCGGCGACAAGCCGCGTGAGCCCAGGCCGGGCGTGTACCGGCCCGGGCGGCGGCCCGAAATACCAGGAGGGTATTTACGGGCCTGATTAATAAGGGAAGCGCCGGTTCGTGTGCGTCGTCGAAAATGAAGAGCGTTTCGACCTCTCCCGGATAACGGTGATCGAGTACGGTTCGGATATTTTCTTCGATACCGGTATCGAGTCCTCTGCCCCAACGCGCGGCGGGATGCGAAAGACCTGCGCGATCGGCTCCGCGAGCGGCGTTTCACCTCTCGCGGAGCCGGTTACTCATTCACACTCGTAGATGTTGCCGGTCACATGACCATTGAATGCACCGCGAGGGGTGGCGCTTTCCCATACGATATGAGTGGCTCCGAGATTGTCCGCTTTCCGTAGCGCCCGGCCTTTTGCGACTCGCTCCCAGTGCACGCCGCCATGTTTTCCGTAGCCCGAGTGCCCGCTCACCATGCCGAGCGATTCGCAATACTCGACTGCATCGGATGTGGCCTCGACAGGCGGCTCGTCAGCCAGTGTCGTTGCCGAGAAAATTAGAGCGCTCAAGGCCAAGATGGCGGATCCCGTGGTTTTAGAATTCGGCGGGAAAAGCTTGAACATGATTGTCTCCAGAAATCTCCAAGGACGCGGATTCATCTCGTTGATACTTACGCCTGGCTTACACCACCCAATGCGGGGTACCGAGGCGATGACGATCATATTGACGCGATACTAAATCAAAAGTTCCGTGAGCGGGCGGATCGGGTCGATAGCGAAATCGTGGGGGAACAATCATCCGTACTGTCTAAGGATGGAAAGCGTCTTTCCAACGACCTTTTTGCCGGATCGGCGGTCATAACGATTTAAGAGAATTTGGACGGCGACAGGTCTATCCGGCAAGGCATCGTACGACCGAGCGGATTCGCCGGCAGCGAGGCTTGAAAGATACGGACCGTGTAAATCGCTCGCGGCGCCGAGGGTACTATGGACATTGAGAGCGGAATCCGGGAGGAACTTGGAGCGGTACCGGCCTTCACCAGGCGGGTTGCCGATCAGCCCGATAACCGATTTCCTTGGGAAAGCTTATGCTGCGCGTCTTGAAATGGATCGCTATCGGAATCGGTGCCCTGATCGGGATTCTGATTCTTACCATCGTTCTCGTCATAGCCTTCTTCGACCTGAACAGGCTTCGCGAGCCGCTATCCACGGCGGTCAGCAAGTCCCTGGGCCGCGAATTCGCGATCAATGGCGATCTGAGCGCCGACTGGTCGTGGACGCCGCGCTTCACGATCAACGACGTGGAACTGGCCAATGCGCCCTGGGGAAGCGAACCGGAGATGTTCACCCTCGACCGGCTGGCGTTCGCCGTCCGAATTCCGGAACTCTTCAAAGGGCGCATCGTGCTTCCGGAAGTCCGCGTCTCGAAACCCCACATATTGCTCGAACGGAATCCCGAGGGAATGGCCAATTGGGAGTTCGGCGACAAAAAAGAGAAGCGGGAACCGGCCGGAGCCCCCGTTAGCGAAAGATGGGTTCCGAAAATCGATAGCCTCGCCATCGACGACGGCCGCTTGTTGTTCCGCGATCCGACCACGGATACCCGCTTGGACATGAACGTTTCGACGGTGGTCGGCGAGTCGGACGAGCAGGCGGTCGAACTGAGCGGCCAGGGCCGATTGCAGCAGGAACAATTCACGCTGAAGGTCAGAGGCGGTTCGGTGCTGGATCTTTGGCAAGAAGATCAGCCTTTCCCGGTTAACGTCGAAGTCGAGTACGGCAAGACCGAGGCCAAGGTATCGGGCACGATAGCCGAACCCTTGGAGCTTCAGGGCCCCGATTTGCAGTTCGAGGCGAAAGGGCCGGATCTCGCGGCGCTCGCCTCCATAGCGCCCATGTGGATACCCGAAACGCCGCCGTATCGGTTCAGCGGAAAGATTAACCGTGAGGGCGAACGCTGGCTGTTGAAGGGGTTCGAGGGCAGTCTCGGCAACAGCGATCTCACCGGCGACCTGATGTTCACGATGCGGGACGAGCGGCCCTACCTGCAAGGCGACGTGGTTTCCCGCAAACTCGACTTCAAGGATTTCGTGGGCGTCTTCGGTGCCGATCCGACGCCGTCCCCGGAGGAACCGGAGCGCCCGAGACTGCTTCCCGACAAGCCGTATCCCGTGGAGGGCTTGCGCGCCGCCGACGGGGACGTGCGCTTCCAAAGCAGCAATATCGTGACCCCCTGGATGCCGGTGGACGATGTGTCCGTGCATGTCAAAATGGATCAAGGCATGCTGACGATCCAACCGGTAAAGCTTACCGTGGGTTTCGGGGCGATCGAATCCAATGTGACTCTGAACGCACGCGGCGACAAATTACAGACCGAAGTCAAAGGAAAAATCGACAAGGTGCCGTTCAAGCGGCTGGTGGCCGGAACCCCGTTCGAAGAAGAAACCGCCGGCACCTTTTTCGGCCGCGTGAATCTGACCACCGCCGGCAACTCGGTGGCGGAGATGGCCGCTCACGCGGACGGCGGCATAACCATCCTGATGGAACAGGGCCGCATCAGCAACCTGATGATGGAACTGTTCGGTATCGACTTCGCGGAGAGTCTCCAGAAACTCATCGGCACGGATCCGAGCATTCCGGTCCGCTGCACCATCGCCGACTTCATCGTCAGCGACGGCGTGGTGAAGACTCAGTTGTTCCTGATGGATACCACCGATACCAATGTGCTGATGGAAGGCCAGGTGAATCTGGCCACCGAGGCCCTGGATCTCCGCCTGACCGCCCATCCCAAGGACTTCAGCCCGTTCAGCGCGCGAAATCCGATCAAGATCGAAGGAAACCTGAAAAAGCCGCGCCCCTATCCCGAGCCTGCGCCCCTGATCGCCCGCGGCGCAGCTTCCGTAGCGCTGGGAGCGCTCCTGACTCCGGCGGCAGCATTGATTCCCTGGATCGAACTCGGCTTGGCCGAGGACAGCGCGTGCCACGCACTGGTCGATGCCGCCACATCCAAAGAGAAAATTCCGGAAAAAGAGCGGGAACGACAAGAACGGCACTAAACCGGGTCCATGTCTTTGAAAAGAGACGGGGCGCCACATTCCGGAATTTATCGGGCCGGACGTCTCGAGTTGTGCGCTGAGTCTCAACCTGCTTGCAATTGACGGGGATACTTTGGCGGCGTAGATTCGCGGCGGATATGGCGTTTTCGCTTACCGACGACGGCTTACGCGGCAACGCGCCATCTACTGGACGTTAGGTCGTGTCGGTCCGATGAGAAAACCGACAGGGATCCGGTGCTCGGCCGGCGTTTTGAATCCCCCTCGATCCCTCTTTCACAATGGGGGGAGGCAAGCGTCATTCCCCCCTTTGCAAAAGGGGCCAGGGAGGGCAATGCCGTTAAGTTAAGGCGAATGACGTCACCCCGGCAGGGAAGGGTGGCTTCGGTGCTCCAATCGCAAACGGTCATCCCAGGAGCGCTGGGATGACCCTTCCAATCGCAAACGGTCGCTTTAGTCGCGACCCTTCCAATCGCAAACGGCCTGGCCGGGAGCGCCGGCCACGCCCTTCCCGAAGACACCGTTTGCGATTGGAATGCCGGGGTCCAGAAGCCATGGATGGCAGAGGCGTGTCATTTCCCTGTGCCCTGGATTCATGCCGCACAGTCCCTGTGCGGCACCCTACGGACGCTTCGCGTGCAAATCGGCCATCCTGCCGATTTGTCCGGCACAAATTTGCCAGGAGCAAATTTGGACGTGCGGAGCACGGTCCGTAGGACGAACCCCAGGGATGGGGTGAGCAATCCCTGCCGGAATGACGAGTTAACTTAACAGCATTGGGCCAGGGGGGATTGCGTTCATCTCTCCCGTCGCGGTGTCCGTACTATCGGGATGAAAATGCGCTGGGCCCAAGATAGCTCAATTACCCGCCTCTCAAAGTCGCGACTCATGGGCAGGGACAACCGAGAGATCACGGCCTGCCGTGCTCGATAAACAGGTGTGTCATTATGAGTTTAAGAATCTTTCGGCCATCTCGCTTGCTGGCACCTTATGTTACGGCGATTTGGGACTATGACGATTTAATGGGTGCTGACAACTCGGCGCTGACGATCTTGCCGGATACCGCAACCTATTTATGTTTTTTGTATGCCGATTTATTGACCACGGCGCACAAGGACCGAATTTATACAACCCGTAGCGGACTCGCCGGTTTTCAAAGTTTTCGCAGTGATCTTGGGTCTTTTGGAAAAGTATCCGGGGTTTCGGCGCGCCTTACCCCATGGGGGTTAAATGTTTTTTGTCGCGGCATAGTGAGAGATTGCGCCGAAAGGCGGGTGGACTGTAGAGATATTTTCCCCAAATATTCGATAGAAGAAATCGAGGATAACTTGTCTCTTAAGAGGAGCGCTAGCGAGCGCGTCCAATGTGTCGAGCATTTCTTGCTTTCGATTTTGAATCGGGACAATGAGGATTTGCTGATTCAAACAGCGTGCAAGGAGTTGGATAAGTCAAACGGAAATCATCCCATTTCGAAGCTCGCCCGAACTTTAGGCTTGACCGAACGCACGCTCGAACGGCGGTTCCAGTTTCATGTCGGCGCTACGCCCAAGAAATATGCTCGTATCGTCCGTTTGCGGAACGCGCTTTTCCAGCGCCGAATGCTTTCAAATTGGGCGGATGCGGCATATGCAGCAGGTTACTACGATCAGAGCCACATGATTCGCGATTTCCATGAGCTTTACGGGATGTCGCCGGAATCCATCCATCCTCGATTGGAAGCTTCCAAAACCATACAGTTTTCCGGATTATTGAATCTACATGGAGCCGGACGCTAGAGCATTTTCATATCTGCTGTACGGGCACTCACGAGTAGGTCGGGAATCCTTCCCAATCGCAAACGGCGTCTTCGGGAGCGCCGAAGCCCCCCTTCCCGACGCCACGTCCCGGCGAGCGTCTTCGTCGGCAAAGGATTGCCGACCTACGAATACTTGAATCCATTCACCCGAGCCGAAGGCGCCAACGACGTCCGCCAAGCCGGTTTTGCCGTACGAGCGCGATGAAAACGCTCTAAGGGTGATTGTTTTATCGCTCGAAGAACCCTCTTGGCCATTTCTCGCGCCTCTATATTTCTCTCCGTTTCACGCTCGGCCACGCTGTTTAGGACTGTGCCGCTTCCGCTTGTCGGTTTTTTCCAATACGAACGATAGATCGTGTTGCTACAGTACGCCGCACGGGCCGCCAAAAGGTTCGTTGTAGATTGAAGTCGTTGTAGATCGATAGAACGGTGCGGCATTGTCACAAAGGTGTTCATTCGATCGCGAAAACTGGTTAAGGAGATGTCGATGTTTACTAAACAACCGATTACGAAAAAGCTAAATGTCCCCGCCGATATGGTTTGGGGAGCGATCCGAAAAATAGGAAGACTCGACGTTTGGTTTCCGTTCATCGAAACGTGCAGAGTAGAGGGTGATGGAAAGGGCGCATTGCGATATATGACCGTAGCAGGCGGCGGCGAGATAAAAGACACTATTGAAGAAATCGACGACATAAACATGCGATTGATATATCTTCGGCCGATATCTCCATTTCCCGTAACCTATTACAAAGGGACGGTCGAAGTCTTTAAGTCTTATGATGGCTTGGGCGTTGTAGTGTGGACTATCGATTTCGAATCGCAGCCCGAAGATGCCGCATCGGTGGCCGAGCTAGTGCGCGGTGCTATCAGCGCAGGTATTGACGGCATGGAGAAAGACCTCCAGTCCGCATAGAGCATCATCGAATGCAGCGGAGATTTCCCCAAGCACGACGACCGGTGAGCCACTCTTCGAACCAGCCTAATTGGAAATTTGCCCGATGAAGACAGAAACATCTTTGACATTACCCGCGCTCGACCCTTCCCGTGTTCCCGCCAGAACCGCCTCGACCTATCCGACGGAACGACTCCGTTCATTGACCGCCGGACGAAGCAAAAGGGCTCTCGGCGATGCGCTGGGCCTGCAGACCTTCGGCGTCAACCTGGTCACACTGGAGCCGGGCGCCGTGTCGGCGCTGCGGCATTGGCATACCCGGCAGGACGAGTTCATCTACGTTCTGGAGGGGGAATTGACCCTGGTAACCGAGCAAGGGGAGCAAATCCTAGTCCCCGGACTATGTGCCGGATTTCCGGGCGGCCAGCCGGACGGGCATCAGCTGATCAACCGCGGACAATCCGTCGCGGTCTATCTGGAAATCGGCGACCGGCTTCCGGGGGACCTTGCCAACTATCCCGACGAAGATTTGGAGGCGCGTGCGGTTCGCGGCTCTTATCGGTTCTTCCGCAAAGACGGTACGCCTTACGAGTGAGGTTCCAGGCGAGCCATGAATGGACATTCGAGCTGCCACTCCGGATGATGCGCGACGCATCAGCGCGCTCCTTCGCGATCTCGCCGGCAAGTACATCGCGCACGAATTTTCCGAGGAAGGAGCCGGCCGCTTGCTCGAGTCGATGAGCGAGGTCGCGATCAGGAGCTACCTGGAGTCGGGTTACCGCTATCACCTTGCCGAGGAAAATGGCGAATTGGCCGGTGTGATCGCAATCAGGGACAATCGCCATCTCTATCATTTGTTCGTATCCGAACGTTTCCAGAGCAAGGGCGTGGCCAGAAGGCTCTGGGAAGTCGCCAAAGCCGCGAGTCTCAGTGCCGGAAATCCAGGTGTGTTTACCGTGAATTCGTCTCGTTATGCCGTCGCCGTATACGAAAAATTCGGATTCGTCAGGCAATCCGAAGCGGTCGACGTTTCGGGCGTGATTTGTATACCCATGAAACTGGAGTCGGTAATTCGTGAATAAATTTTGGAGTCCCGCCATTCGGGATTTGACGCGTTATACGCCCGGCGAGCAGCCCAGGTTGAACGATCTCATCAAGCTCAACACCAACGAAAATCCGTATCCTCCTTCGCCCAAGGTGTTAGAAACCTTGCGTGGCGAGATGGGCGAAACGCTCCGGCTTTATCCCGATCCCGATGCCGATCGCCTGAAAGAGGCCATTGGCCGATTTTATGGCGTCGAGAAACATCAAATCTTCGTCGGCAACGGATCGGACGAGGTGCTGGCCCATGCCTTTCAAGCGCTGCTGAAGCACGACTTGCCCATTCTGTTTCCCGATATCACCTACAGTTTTTATCCGGTCTACTGCGGTCTTTACGGCATCGAGCACACCTGCATTCCGCTGACCGAGCGCTTCGACATCCGGATCGACGATTACCGGCGCCCGAACGGCGGGATCATCTTCCCGAACCCGAACGCGCCTACCGGCTGCCTGCTGCCGCTCGCCCATATCAAAGCGCTGCTCGAAAACAACACGGAATCGGTCGTGGTGATAGACGAGGCCTACATCGATTTCGGCGGCGAATCCGCCGTGGCGGCGGTCGAACGCTTCCCCAATCTGCTGGTGATACAAACGTTGTCCAAGTCGCGGTCCCTGGCCGGCCTGCGGGTAGGTTTCGCCATCGGAGACGCCGGTTTGATCGAGGCTTTGGAGCGCGTGAAGGGCAGCTTCAATTCCTATCCGCTGGATCGCTTGGCCATCGCCGGCGCGGTGGCGGCGTTCGAGGACCGGGACTATTTCGAGAGCACGCGGCTAGCCATCATCCGGAGCCGGAATCAGCTCGTTCGGGAGCTATCCGGATTGGGATTCGAGGTATTGCCGTCCGGCGGGAACTTCGTATTCGCCCGGCATCCCCGTAGGGACGCAGCGGAGCTAGCTGCGCTGCTTCGGCAGCGGCATATTATCGTGCGGCACTTCAGGCAGCCGCGGATAGAGCAATTCCTGCGCATCACCGTCGGCACCGACGCTCAGTGCCGAGCGTTGGCGGAGGCGCTAGCGTCTATCTTGGAATCGCCGCGCTGAGTCGTTTCATACCGGCCACCGGCATAAAACGCGGGGATCTCTGGCGGAAGCAACGGCACACAACGGACCCGAACGCCTGCAACCGCGGCATCAAACCACATCGCTACGTTGGACCCATGGTCGATTTTGGGGTGATTACCGAATTCACCAGATTGTAGCTACGCTACCACGGGTTCGATGTCGCTCTCGGGTACCCGCAAAATGCCGCCGGAAGGAAATTCGATAAAACAGTCGTCGCTGTTGAAGCGCGAATAGCGTTTGACGATGGCGGGTTGACCGGGGAGGTAGGAGTCCTTGAAAAAGCGCGGTCGTTTGGGTTTATACAGTACTGCCGTACCGAGGGGAATTTTGGTGCTTGATTGTGACAATCGAGGATTCATAGCCGTGGAAGATTTATCCATTATACGCTCAAACCGCATCGGAATGTCGACGACATCGAGCGGAACTGATCTCGACGAGTGGTCGGTGTAAATCGATACCGAAACAGGTTCGGGTCGTGACTGAGGAAATCAAAGATAAGGTGCGACAAATTTACAGAGGACTCTATTCAAGCCTCCTTTGCGCGCCTTGTAAGCACGTAAAATTACCTACGAGCCGTCTTCGGGCAGACCCAACCGGCTACGACAGCGGTTGAAGTCCCCGCAGGTTCCGGAAGCTGCTGGAACGTACGGTATCTAGGAAGTCCAGCATAAAGGCCGATGTCGCCATCGGCGCGGTAGTCGCCGCGTACAAGGCGCTCCACAGACCTTTTTTGCCGATCGGTTTTCCCAAGACGTAATCCCGCTCCAGATAGCTCTGAACCGTCCAGTTGGGCAAGGCCGCAATGCCGCGACGGCTGGCCACCAGTTGTAGGATAGCCACCGTCAGTTCGGCGGTGCGCCGTTTCGGTTCTATACCGACCGGCTTCAGGACCTTGCGCACGATGTCCAGCATGTCGTCCGGCACCGGATAGCTGATCAGCGTTTCCGCGGCGAAATCTTCGGGTTTCAGGAAGCGTTTGGGCGCGAACGGATGCTGCCGCGACACCAAGCCGACGATTTCGAAACTGAACAGTGGATGAAAAGCAAGCCCCGAGCGGTGCTGCGGCTCGGAAACCACCACCAGTTCCGCGCGATTTTCCAGCAGTAGGGCCAACGGGTCGGTGTGGAAGCCCGAGACCAGATCCAGCTCGATTTCCGGCCAGTGCTCCCGGAATTGGTCCATGGCCGGCATGAGCCAATCGAAGCAGGTGTGACACTCCACGGCAATGCGGAGCTGCCCGGCTTCGCCCTGGGCGATGCGCGCGACGTCCCGCTCCGCATCTCCGACCAGTTTCATGACTGTTTCCGCCAACGTATGCAGGCGCTGGCCCGCCGGCGAGAGCCGCAGCGGCTGGCTCTTGCGCTCGAACAGGCTGACGCCGTAGTGCTCCTCCAGCTGCTTGATCTGATGCGAGATCGCCGATTGGGAGAGATATATCCGGGTCGCGGCTCGGGACAGGGTGCCGGTTTCCACCAGGGCCAGCAGGGTTTGCAAATGGCGCAGCTCCAAAATCGACTGAATCATGAACAAAATCGATGAAGTTTATGAAAAAGTTGAGTTTGAATAATAATCATCGCGAGCCGATCATGCCAGCTCCGAATCGACCTACAAGAGGAGCAGACTCATGGCGGTGACGCATTCTTTGGGATTTCCCCGCATCGGGACTAAGCGCGAGTTGAAGCAGGCTCTGGAAGCCTACTGGTCCGGCAAGATCGGTCTCTCGGATTTGAAGCAAACCGGCCGACAGTTGCGCGAACGGCATTGGAAACTCCAAGCCCGAGCCGGGATCGACCTGGTGCCGGTGGGCGATTTCGCCTATTACGATCAAATGCTGAACATGGCGGTATTGCTGGGAGCCGCTCCGGAACGCTTCGGTTTCGGCGACGAGCCTCCGGATCTCGACCGCTATTTCGAACTGGCCCGAGGCAGCAAGGATCAGCCGGCCATGGAAATGACCAAGTGGTTCGACACCAACTACCACTATATCGTCCCGGAATTCCATCGCGACACGAGGTTCCGCCTGGGCGCGGAGTGGTTGTTCGAAGAGGTGGAGGAGGCCAAGGCTCTGAAACTCAATCCCAAGCCTGTGCTGATCGGTCCCTTGACCTATTTGTTTCTGGGCAAGGCGAAGGAAGAAGGGTTCGACCGGCTGGAATTACTGCCCCATCTGGTGCGGGTCTATGCGGAAATCCTCCGGAGACTTAAAGATCAAGGCGTCGCCTGGGTGCAGATGGACGAGCCGGCCCTCGTGCTCGACCTGCCGCTGGATTGGCTCGCCGGCTATCGGGAGGCTTACCGCGCTCTGGCAGCGGCGGGGCCGAAAATTCTCCTCGCGACCTATTTCGATTCGGCGGCGGATCAGGCGAGCTTGCTGAAGGCGCTGCCGGTGGCTGGATTGCATATCGATGCCGTCAGAGCGCCGGATCAGGTGCCGGTTTTCGTCGACGGGTATCCTTCGGACAAAATTCTGTCGCTGGGGCTCATCGACGGCCGCAACATCTGGCGTACCGACCTCAGACGCACGCTGGCGCTGGCCGAAACCGCCCGTGCCGAGCTGGGCAAGCGGCTGTGGCTGGCGCCGAGCTGTTCACTGCTCCACGTACCGGTAGACGTGGAGCCGGAGTCCGAACTGGATCCAGAGATCAAAGACTGGTTGGCCTTTGCCGTGCAGAAGCTCGATGAGCTGGCGATCATGGACAAAGGCTTGCGGCTGGGCGTGGATGCCATCCGGACCGAACTGGAAGCCCAGGATCGGGTGTTGCAGAACCGGGCAACGTCACCGCGGATTCACAATCCGGCGGTCGGGGCCCGTCTCGACCAGTTGACCGAAGCGGATTTTCGGCGTTACTCGCCCTTTCCCGAACGGATCCCATTGCAGCAGAAAAGGCTGCGGCTGCCTGTCTTTCCGACCACCACGATCGGTTCCTTCCCGCAGACGCCGGACATCCGCAAGGCCCGCGCCGATTACCGCAACGGGGAGCTGAACGACGCCCTGTACCGGGAAACCATGCGCAAAGCCATACGCGAAGCCGTGCACAAACAGGAAGCGCTCGGGTTGGATCTCCTGGTGCATGGAGAAGTCGAGCGCAACGATATGGTGGAGTATTTCGGCGAGCAATTGGAGGGTTTCGTCTTCACCCGGCAGGGTTGGGTGCAGAGTTACGGCTCCCGTTGCGTCAAGCCGCCGATCATCGTGGGCGACGTGTCAAGGCCGAAGCCCATGACCGTGGAATGGATCGCCTATGCCCAGAAGCAGACCCGAAAGCCGGTTAAAGGCATGCTGACCGGTCCCGTGACTATCCTACAATGGTCCTTCGTACGCGATGATCAGCCCCGAGCTACCACTGCTCTGCAAATCGCCCTGGCCATTCGCGACGAAGTCGACGACCTGGAGCAAGCGGGCGTCGCGGCCATCCAGATCGACGAACCTGCTATTCGGGAAGGTTTGCCGCTTAAGCGGCGGGACCGGAACGGCTATCTGGATTGGGCGGTAAAAGCGTTTCGCCTGGCTTCATCCGGCGTGGCGGACGGTACCCAGATCCACACCCATATGTGCTACTCGGAATTCAGCGACATTTTGCCGGCCATCGCCGATCTGGACGCGGACGTGATCACCATCGAAACCTCCCGCTCCGACATGGATTTGCTGACCGCTTTCCGCGATTTCCGTTATCCCAACGACATCGGCCCCGGTATCTACGACATTCACTCTCCCCGCATACCGGACAAAGAGGAGATGCTGCGCCTTCTGGAAAAAGCGTGCGAGGCCATTTCTCCGGAACGGCTCTGGGTCAATCCCGACTGCGGACTCAAGACGCGCGGATGGCCGGAGGCGGAGCAAACCCTGGCTCATATGGTCGAGGCGGCAAGAACGTTGCGTCGAAGATGGGCGCCAGCGGTTGAAGATCGACTTCATTCGTGAGGCGATCCGATTACCGATCAAACGCGCCGTCGGTTCCGAACCATCCGGATCACTTTGACGAGCGCTATGGCCCGTGCCACCGGGCTGCCTACAGTCAGCCGGGAAACCGCCTTGAGCAACTGTCCGGCGACGAAGATGCGGGTTGCCGTCCGTGCCCAGCGGGGAAATCGCGACGAGGAAGAAATTTGGATCATGGCTGCGCGTGCACGTTCGCGGGAAAGCCACTGAGTGATGACGGGCTGAACCTCCGTGTTCCCGCCGACTTCGGCGAGCCCGAGTGGCCTCCCACCCGTTGACCCCCGTCATCACTCAGTGCTGATACTCGCCATCCGTGGAGACGTCCAGAAGACCGCTATTCCCTTGGCTCTCTGGGACGAAACATCCCGTTTCGCACTCGGCGCATCAATCCGCGCGTCCCGCGGGTTATGGCGGATGTCCGAGCCGAGTAGCAGGTATTAGATCGCTCGGAATAGGTTAAGACAATACGTGGGGTTACCTAGCCCGCATTTCTCATACCCTCCAATCGCAAACGGTCGCTTTAGCCGCGACCCTTCCAATCGCAAACGGTTATCCGGGGAAGGGGCTGGCCGGGAGCGCCGGAGCCGCCCTTCCTACTGCGGACGCCGATCCGCTCGCCGTGACGCGCCGTCCGGCTCCGCGCCAAGTTCGGGGTGGCCTTCCTTGGCCACCCGCTCGGAGAAGCCCTTCACGCCGGCTCGACGTCGTATCGTAGGTCGGCAATCCTTTCCCGACACACGCTCGTCGGCAAAGGATTGCCGACCTACAACGACACCGTCACTCAGTCCGTGCGGCGCGCCACAGCGGCGTCTCGACGCCCTCGCTACGAAGGGGTATGAGAAATGCGGGCTAACCGAGTTTTCCTAGGCCGTGATCGAAGCGGCGGTTTGCAGATGATGCGATTCGGATACTCGCCGTATCTTGCGAAAATCGCTAGCTTAGGTGGACATTTCGGCGGTCCAGGACTCGTATTCAGCAAGTTGTTGCTCGACCAGAAGCAGGCAAACGCTCAACATCAGCGCATCGTCCGTGTAGCCCAGAATCGGGATGACGTCCGGGATGAGATCGACCGGACTCAAGACGTAGAGGAGGGCGGCGACAATCGCCGAGAGCGCATACCAGGGGATTTGGCGATAGGTGCCGTTCCGATAGTCCCGCACCAGTGCGATCATCAGTTTGACGTCCCGCAGGAAACGGCCGAGCGGACCTTTGGATTCGAACGTCCGCTTTATGTCGTCGGCCTTTTCGATCACTCGCTTGATATCGCTCTCGGTGAGCTTTTTGGCGTCGGCGTTCAGCCGTTCTTTAATCTTTTGTCTCAACATTGGTTTTTCCTCTCAAGGAAATTCGAGGACCTTTGATCGCGGTTTCACACGATCAGCGGCAGGTCTAATTTACGCTCTCCGTGTGTGCTCCGCAGCAATCTTTGGCGTATTTTCCGGTTTGTTCGATCACGGGATGACGGGAACGCCTGTGAGCGTTCGAAAGGTGCGGGATGAGCCGGGAGCGAAGTGGCAAGTGTGGCTATCTTGTCGGATGCTGCCGGCTGGCTGTGCCGTAACTCAGTGCCTGAAGAGCATGGTGACGAATATCCGCTCGCTACATCTGGCGAGCGCCGGAGGCGGATGACGGCCCCGGCGCCCGTGCCGATTCGATTACTCTTGCAAGTAGAATCTCAGTACTCCCAATGAGTCAATAACAAATAAATGGCGACGGTCATCACAACCACAACGAAAGCCAAAATTGCCAATATACCCGTTCCGCATGCCAGAAGGGTGAAGGAGAATTTCCATGCGGCAAAGACGTTTCCCATGCATTCGAGCGCCGATAGCATGGCCATGAGTATCGCGAAGATGACAATCCACTTCGCCGTGTAGCCTGGCAGGTAGACCCGCTTGGATCGGTTGCGGCGGTATGCCGCAGCGCGCTCCAGGAAGGAGCCCACATTTACGTTTTCAAAGATCCAGAGCGGCCACAGATACAAATAAAGGAGACAGGAGAGAGACCTGTCGTTCCGGATATTCGATACGTCGATATTCATTCTGCGCACCTCCATGATCGTTCAGACTCTCTGCCGCTAAATATATTTCATCTGGTGGTCCGCGGTAGAGCGGAATGGCGAAGCGGTTCCGCTGCGAATGACATTTCGGACGGCCTAGTGCGCGAAACCGAATCCCCCGGCACCAGCCGACGATCGGGAACGTGCCATCGGATCGCGATCTTTGCCGAGGATGCTCGTCTAATAAGGATTGGTGTGGATGTCAGGCACGGATGGGAATCATGCCGCTTCGGTTCGAAATCTCATTCAGGAATCCGCTGCACTTGGCCTTAGTCCTGTGCGTCCTAGCGGTCAGCGGTGGTGTTGTCGGTTCGACGTCCGAGCCGTCGATCCAGTGGGGCGAGTGTCCCGATTACCCGGAATTTAAGGATGTAGCTGCGGAATGCGCCTTCATTCCGGTACCGCTCAGATACTCGAATCCCGGTAGAACGATTCCGATATTCGTTGCGCGAGTGCGGGGCAGCGCGCCGGAAACCGAAAAGCGCGGACAGTTATGGTTTGTCACCGGCGGGCCGGGCGCATCGGCCATCGGGTTCGCGCAACAGTCTCAATCCTTTGCGGAACTGCGCCCGGAATGGGACTACTACATCTTCGAGCAGCGCGGCATCGGCAATTCGGCGCCGCTCTACTGTGCCGCCGCGGCTGACGAGGCGATCGTTGCGCCCGAGGATGCGCTGGACTGCCTGGCCGAGTTGCGCCGAGCTTGGCCGGAGGGTATCGAGGATTTTACCGTCACCAACACCGCACGTGATCTCGCTCACATCATCGACCGGCTACGTCCGCCCGGTCGGGAAGTGGTAGTGTACGGCGTCTCCTACGGCACGTATTTGGTGCAGCGGTACTTGGCCCTGCGCGGTGAGCAGCCCGATGCGGTAATTCTCGATTCGATCGTCGCAGCCGGGTACGAAGCGTACGACACGATTGAACGCGGTACCAATGCGGCGGCACGAATGGTGATGGACCGCTGCGCGAAGGACGCCGACTGCCGTCGGCGCCTGGCCGGCATCGCCGCCGATCCGTGGACCGCTCTCGGCGTGACTTTCGCGCGCCTCGATCAGGGGCAACTGTGCTCGGAGTTGCAGGCGCGACTGGATTCGCCCCTCACCCGTTCCTATTTACGCAGTTTATTCGGTACGATGATCGAGAGGACCGACCTGCGAGGGTTGATGCCGGCCGTGGTGTTACGGCTGAATCGCTGTGTTCCGGACGACGTTATGGCACTGGAACATCTGATCCGATCACTCTCTTCGGAGTCGCTCTTTTCGGCGGCGGATTCGGAAGCGCCCGCGGCCGATCCGGGACCTGGCTTCGTACCTTACGAACAGGTGAAGTACTCGGCACCCCTTAGTTCGCACATCACGCTTTCGGAGCTGTGGGAAGGTACTTCTTTCGCGCAAATCATGAACGAAGCGGAGGGATTCTACGCCTGGTTGAACGTGGCGCCCTCGCTGGCTCTATTGGCCGATGCGCAGGTCTGGCCGGTGTACCGCGATCCATTGAGCGATCTGCACGCTAACACGCGAGCCCCCGTGTTGATGCTCAACAGTGATATCGACTCGAACACTCCCCTGGCCGAAGCCATACCGATTCGAGAGGACTTGAATGGCCCCAATCAGCGGTTCGTCACAGTGCCCGACGCCGGGCACGTCGTGATTTTGAATTCGCTTATGGCTGGCGCCAAAGGCGATAAACCGGCTGATCATTGCGGGACACGCGTGATGCTCTCCTTCCTCGATGATCCGTACCGCGAGCCGGACACGAGCTGCATCTCGGGCGTGGAACGGCTGAGTTTCGATGCCGCAAATTCGAGGAATCGCAAGAGCAGCCTCCAGTACTTGGGCCGGAAGGACATGTGGTCCGCAAAATAAACGTCGCGGAAGTTTTGCTTGACGGCATGCGTCGCCACGAACCTAGGATTCCGGGGTTCCGATCGGCCGAAAACCCCCTCTCATTGCTGGACGGTCACGAACGACAGCTTGCCTATCCCGGAACGCTGGGCGCTGGCCATGACCTTGGCCACGGCATCGAACACTGCCGCCCGATCGGCCTGGAGCTGGATGCCGATCTCGGGATCGCGCTCCTGTAGGGCTTTCAACTCGGCCTCCAAGGATTCCAGCGGCACCGGACGGTCGTCCAGCATCGGCTGTCCCTCCGCGTTCACGCTGAGGATGGCGATGTGTTGGTCCGGTGCCGGTTCGGTTTGCTCGGTCTTGGGCAATTTGACCCGAACCACCTGGGTCAGCAGCGGCGCCGTGACGATGAACACCACCAGAAGCACCAACATCACATCCACCAGAGGCGTGACGTTGATCTCGCTCATTTCGCCGCCGTCGTCGTCATTGGGCAATTGTATGGCCATGTTCGGTCACCGTTTGTTGGATCAGATGGTCTTGGATTGTCGCGTGCAGGAACTCGCTGGCAAAGTGGTCCAGTGCGATGACGATGCGCCGGTTCTGACGCAGGAAGAAGTTGTAGGCGATCACTGCCGGAATCGCCACGGCAATGCCCAAGGCGGTCGCGATCAACGCCTCGCCGATGGGGCCGGCCACCACTTCCAGACTGGCCGAACCCTTGGCGCCGATGTCCTTGAGGGCGTGCATGATGCCCCATACCGTGCCGAACAGGCCGACGAACGGCGCCGTGCTGCCGATGCTGGCTAGCCAGCCGAGACCGGCGTCCATCCGGGCCTTCTCCTTTTGAATCTGCAAACGCATGGCGCGTTCGATCAGGTCGTGCCAGGCTTCATGCTTATCGGCGCGGAAAGCCAATTGTACCTTGGCCCGCGCCAGGGTTTTCAGCCCGGTCTGCTGCACCCGGGCGAGCTGAGCCGCGCTGTGGCTTACCGATTCTTGATCGATACCGAGCTCCGAGCCGTTCCTGACAATTTTCAGAAAGCTATGGTTGCGCAGCTTGTTCAAACCGAGTTCCCCCGCTTTCAGCAGAATCACGCTCCAGGTCAGCAGAGAAAAACAGCCGAGCATGCACAGAGTGCCGTCGACAATGGCGGTTTCCGATAGGTTAAACATGATCTCCTCTCGCGTTTAAGATTGTGATTTCGTTTGTTTCGCGCGGTTGTGGGCCGCACGGTTTCTGCGCCCTCGTGCCTGTCGCAACTTCGCCGCACAGCATCACTCACCGATCAGTCCCGAACGATGGTTAAGGCGGGCGACGGCCGACCGTCAAAGACAAAGCTCTGCCCGACGCGCCTAGCCACCTAACGAAACGTTCCTCTCATCCGGGTCATTCCAATTGGAACTCGATGGGCACGGTAACCCAACTTGCCTGCGCGACATCACCGCGCTTGGCGGGCACGAAGCGCCATTTTTTCACCGCCTCGAGGGCTGCTTCGTCCAATACGTCGTGGCCGCTCGATCGTTGCACCGATAACTCGCCGCAGCGGCCGTCGGCGGTAACGTAGACCCGCAGCAGGACCAGGCCTTCCCAGTGTCGGCGGCGCGCGATGCCCGGATAAACCGGTTTCGGATTGTTCAGATAGTTGGCGTTCGAACTGGCCGGCGTATAGGTGTCGTTGCGCGGAGCAGCGGCACGGTCTTGGGGCGGTGCGGAAGGTGCCGCCGGTGCTGGCGGTGCGGTGTCCGCTTGTTCCTGCTTTTGCGGCTCGACCTGTTTGACCGCGGAATCCTTGCGCACCGGTTTCGGTTTGGGTTTTTTCACCGGCTTGGGATCGGGTTTCTTCGCTTCCTTCGGAGGTGTCGGCGGGGACGGTACGGTCGGCTGGGTCACCGCCGGTGCGGGAGGCGCGGACAGAACCATGTCGATCATCGGCAGCGGCGCGGCTTCGGTGAAGGGCACAGGTTCCGGGCGGGCGAGATACCAGAAGAAAAGCAAACCGTGCAGTACGGCGGCCAGTCCGGCGGCGGCAGCCACCGCGAGCGGTCGCTTCCAGGTAACGGGAATCTCGGCCATCGTGACCGGCGTACCTCCGGGACCATCGAACGGCGGGTCCCCGGAAAAGAAATATGTGCTCATTCTCGGGACACCGTGCCGAATATGGGAGCGACCGCGCTCGTCGTCTTGCGCCGCGACTTCTGGCACTTGTCGACGCCTTGGAGCGAGAGTGTCGGTCCGACGGAGGATGATTTGTTGCGGTGTGCCTCCGTCCCGCACTCTTCCGGCACTTGGCGTGCAATCCGGCTGTCTTGCCCGGAGGGCTGGCATCCGGTGTTATCGGCAGGACTGTAACTGGAATCTTGTTGAAAATCGGCGACTTGCTGTCGCAACGCATCGAGGCGCAGGCGAACGTCGGCGAGCAACTCCTCGAGATATTCGAAATGAACCTGAAAATAGCGCGCCGAAGGAAACTCCGGTCCGCTCGTTGTCCCGGATTCCGAGGCTCGAGTTCCGTTCGGGTCGACCCTTCGGCTAGAGGCGGGGCGGCCTTGCTTGATCCTCATGACGATTCCTTTTTTGTTGCTTCTTATCCCTAATGACGTATGAGCGCGGCTAATCCCGCACTTCCGATAGAAAAAATTTTTCTGACGTCTATAAGTTGTTGTAAAGCCTAAAAAAGAAAAGCCAGGTAGAGCGGATCTGTGGGATATGCCGTACTCGCTGTGTCTAAAGCTCACGCTCGATCCGGACGAATGCGCTTGGCGCTGATCTCGGGGTGTGTTGGATCGGGGATTTTCGAATGTGGTGTAGCACCCCGAGCACCACCGTCCGAAGCCGGAGCGGCTGCCGGAAACGCCAACGCTAATTCAGGCCATGGCAGGTTATCACTTGTTGTGTTGCAAGTTTTCCGCCCTCACCTAAAGGATCATCCTGAGGATGAACTCGATAAAGGGAGCTGAGTCGGTTTGCTTCATGCTGTTTTGCAGTGCCTGGTAGTACTTCGCCTGATGCTTATAGATCAGGCTTTCTACCGGGATGCCGGCGAACGAGGGATTCCAGCGGGAAGGTTAAGGTCTGCCACGGTCCCCCATGCGGCCGTTGCCGTCTGTGAAGGGATGGATGAACTTGAACTCGTAGTGAAACACGGAACTGGTAATCAGAGTGCTCTTCACCGGTCGCCAGCCACCGGAAGAGGTCGTGCATCAATACCTGGACGTGATCCGCTGGAGGCGTCACTCACCACATACCTTTCGAGGTCGCTCGATATGGGCGATCGTGACGGTCGTGCCCTCTATGTCCAGATCAAAGTCTTTCTCGGGTGATCTGGACCAGGTTCGCCCAGAAACGGCTGGCGTGATTTCCGAAACGTACGTGCGCGAGGTAAAAGTGTTGTTGCACGAAAAGCGGCGTAAGTTGTGAACATCCAAAGTAAAACGCGCCGCCGAAAGAGGTCAGACGCGGTTTTCATCTCGTTGAGGCGGCGTCAATCGGAAATCGACGAAAGCCTTATGGAGTAAGACTTTCAGTCATTCCAGCTTGATCGGCTTTGCCCCGGCCTTTGTATTGCGGATCGCGGCGCGGTATCGGTCAGAGCATGGAGGTAACGCCTTGTAGGATAACTGAATTACCCCGAAAGTGCCCCCAGTTACCCCGGATGTCAACGGACTCTATAGGATCGCGATGGATGGAATATAAACGAAAAAGCCCGCATTTACGCGGGCTTACGGATTTCTTTGGATGTCTTTGAATGGGTGTTTGGTGGAGGCGGCGGGAATTGAACCCGCGTCCGCGAATCCTCCGCCTTTGGCTCTACATGCTTATCCGACTCTATTGATTTAACCGGTCGCTACCCGAGCGGCAGGGAAGACGGCCGGCGGTTCCGTTAGGTTTTAGCGAATCGGCCCCGGACAGACCTCATCGCGAGCTTACAATTGGGTTACCCCCGAAAACCGACGCCTATAAGCGGGCTTCGGATCAGAGGCCGGCCGGATTAAGCGGCCAGAGCGTAGTTGTCGTCGTTGGCAACTATATTGGTTGCAGATTGATTAACGAGGTTATCTGCACCTCGGCATGCACCTCGGGTTTTGCGATCCTCGTCGAAGCCAAGTCGCCCCCTAGGTCAGGAAGATAGACAGTATAACGGCAAAAAAGTTTCGAGCAACCAGCGTTTGAGTCGTGGCGCGATAATCGTGCGAAACAGCTTTTCTTGGCGGAACGTTGCGATATGCTGAAGGGATCGGGTAATGCGGGCTAGCGACTACCGGCAGGGGACAAATTTCAATCACGCTAAAGCGGCATGGCGCTACGCGCTCATCTCGCGTGAGATGCGGTCTTCCTTAAGGCCGGAAGGGTGTTTCCGGCCTTAAGCACGGACAAGTCCGTGAGTAGAACTGGTTTTCAGTCTTTCAGAGATCGTCCATCCATTCCGCGTCGCGGACGAAGCGGTGTTTCTCTTGTTCTTCCATCTCCGCGAGATTCGCGAACACTTCTTTGGCATGCGGATCGTCGACGATGATTGCCGCTCCTTTATAGAGTTCGATCAGCGCGTTGTCGAAGGCCATGGCGATCTTTATGACGTCATCGACGGACATATTGGGCCTGACGGCGCAATTCTTTAGCAGTTGTTCGACGTTGGAGCCTGGAGAATATTGGAGCCAGAAATTGAGGATGCTCTTGCGCGATCCGTCTTCGAACCGCTGCATCGCCTGTTCCCGATTTTTTTCGTGGCGGCTGAGGTAATCCAAAAGCATTTTTACCCGAGCCTGATCGTTTTGTTGGTTCAGCGAATCGTAAAGTTCTGTCAGTTGGCTGTGTAGTTGAATACCGTAGTCGAGCACATCTTTAACTTGCTCGAAGTTATGCATCTGCTGGTCCATATGGCACTCCGAAAGTGTTATTCGGCAGGTTTCATACGGTTCGAAGCATCTCTCTTTTGGCATCGCAAGGCAATAGTGCGGTCGGTTCGACCTGCGGAATTCCGCAGGCGCGACCTGATTGTCACTTTCGGCGCGTGACCGTATAACTGGCCATCATGCCCGCGTCGATGTGGTCATTGACGTGACAGTGATACATCCAGACGCCGGGATTGTCGGGTTTCATATCGACGGTGACGTGGGTTCCCGGAAGCAGATTCACGACATCTACGCGGCGCCCGGTCTCGGTGAGCGTATTGCCGTGCCAATGCGGGGTATGGAGATCGACTTCGGTTCCGAGGGACAGTTGATACCAGCGCACGGTTTCGCCTTCTTTCATCGTCATTCCCGGAAGGTTGTGATAGACGTAGCCATTCATGCTGTGCATCAAGTTGCTTTCGACGAAGCTTTCGTCATCTTTCTCGTCCGTGGCAGCCGGTGCGAAGGTGCTGATGTTCTTGTCCAGAAAGAAACTCTTGTTTTCGTCGAACACGGTGAACAGCACGACGAATTCGCGGTCGATGCCTTTCAGTTTACCGTTGTTCTGCAGAACGCCTCGGCGGGAAATGATGATGGGTCCTACCAGGCCGGTATTCGTGTCGACCACCTCGTTGACATGGGAATGGTAAAGCCACACGATCGAACTCGGGTCCTCGGGGCCCGGACCCGAACGTTCGGGTACTTGCCAGAGGTAGGTGTGGGTTTCGCCCGGTTCGACCGTATCGTCTTTGCGGTCATCTCCGGATGTGCCGTCCGCGTAATGAGTGCCTTCGCTGTCCTTCCGGTAAAGCACGCCGTGCGGATGGAGTGAAATCGGCATGTTTGCCAGTTTATTCCTCAGCACCACTTTGATGGTGTCGCCGACGTTGGCGCGAATTACAGGCCCTAGTATCCCTAAGTGCCGCCACTCGGGCGGACGTTCCTTGATTTGGGTAAAGCTGGCGTCGGCGTACTCGATATAACGCGCTTTGTAATACTGTCGGCCGATCCGATCGGCGTTATTCCCTTCGACGAAGACTTTCTCGTCCTCGTTGAATTCTGCGCCATGCATGGGATTGACGGGATAGGAGGCGGCGTAGTCCCACAAGATTTCTTCGGCGGCGATGTAGTAGGTTCGCGTCGAATTGGCCGTCACGGCTTCGGAGAACAACAGTAGAACCGCCAAGTGTGAAAGGAGGATTCGGATCTGGATCACGGCGATAAACCTGGGACGGGGAATCGATCGAAAAAGCGTGAGAAAATGATAATCAATATCATTATAGGATGCCAGTATTTGTTCCCCGGAAGTGGCCAAAGGCTTTTATGGTAGTATTGAGCGCCATAAACAATGGGATGAATCTCTTTCCGGGTTTCGGGATCAACACTCTTTTCCATGAACGAACATACACTTACCCATCTCAAGCAGCTGGAAGCCGAAAGTATTCACATCATTCGCGAGGTGGCTGCCGAGTTTGAGCGTCCCGTAATGCTCTATTCGATCGGCAAAGATTCCGCAGTCATGCTGCATCTCGCAATGAAGGCGTTTTTTCCCGGCAAACCGCCTTTTCCGCTCATGCATGTCGATACGACCTGGAAATTCCGGGAGATGATCGAGTTTCGCGATCGCCGCGCCCACGATCTGGGTCTGGATCTCATCGTGCACGTCAACCTGGAGGGCGTGGAACAGGGCATTGGTCCTTTCACCCACGGCAGCAAGAAACATACGGATGTCATGAAAACCGAGGCTCTCAAGCAAGCCTTGAACAAATACCAGTTCGATGCGGCATTCGGCGGAGCGCGCCGGGACGAGGAGAAGTCGAGGGCGAAAGAACGCGTTTATTCCTTCCGCGACCGAAACCATCGCTGGGATCCGAAGAACCAGCGCCCGGAGCTTTGGAATCTCTACAACGGCAAGATCAACAAGGGCGAGAGCATCCGGGTGTTCCCGCTTTCGAACTGGACCGAGCTGGATGTCTGGCAGTACATCTATCTGGAGAACATCCCGATCGTCCCGTTGTATTTCGCCAAAGAGCGGCCGGTGGTCGAGCGCGACGGGATATGGATCATGGTGGACGACGATCGCATGCCGCTGGCGCCCGGCGAAAAGCCGATCATGAAGACGGTCCGCTTCCGTACCCTGGGTTGCTATCCCTTGACCGGCGCCGTCGAATCGACCGCCGCCACCTTGCCCGACATCATCCAGGAGATGCTGCTGACCAAGACGTCGGAGCGCCAAGGGCGTGTCATCGATCACGATCAAGCGGGGTCGATGGAAGAGAAGAAAAAAGAGGGTTATTTCTGATTTTCGCTATGGAAGGTGCCGAGCGTGCATTCAACGTTGGCGTCTGCGTCTGACCCATTCATCCAGTGAATTAGTCTATGTCTCATCAGTCCGAGCTCATCAGTTCCGATATCCACGCCTATCTCGCTCAGCACGAGCGCAAGGAATTATTGCGCTTCTTGACCTGCGGCAATGTCGACGACGGCAAGAGCACCCTGATCGGGCGCCTTTTGCACGATTCGAAAATGATTTACGAGGACCAGCTGGCGGCGATCAAGAAGGACAGCGTCAAATCGGGCACCACCGGCGGCGATATCGACTTGGCGCTGCTGGTCGACGGGCTCCAGGCCGAGCGGGAGCAGGGCATCACCATCGATGTGGCCTACCGGTATTTCTCCACGGCGAAGCGGAAATACATCATTGCCGACACGCCGGGGCACGAGCAGTACACCCGGAATATGGCGACCGGAGCGTCCACCTGCGATTTGGCCATCATTCTGGTCGATGCGCGTCACGGCGTGATGACGCAGACCAAGCGTCACAGCTTTATCGTGTCCCTGCTGGGCATCAGGCACGTGGTCGTAGCCATCAATAAGATGGATCTGGTCGGCTACAGCGCTGACGTATTCGAGCGCATTCGCAGCGATTACCTGGCGTTCATCGAAAAACTGGATATTCACGATGTCCGCTTTATCCCGCTGTCGGCTTTGAAGGGGGACAACGTCGTCAGCCGTAGCGAGGAAATGCCCTGGTATCAGGGGCAGGCGCTGATGGAGCTTTTGGACACCATCGAGATCGCCAAGGACCAGAATTTTACGAATCCGCGCTTTCCGGTGCAGTACGTCAATCGACCGAATTTGGATTTCCGCGGTTACAGCGGCACCGTGGCCGGGGGGGTTTTTCGCAAGGGCGATCCGATTACGGTGCTGCCGTCCAAGAAGACCAGCCGCATCAAGTCCATCGTGACTTACGACGGAGAACTGGAAGAAGCATTTCCGCCTCAAGCCGTTACGATCACGCTTACGGATGAAATCGACGTGAGCCGCGGCGACATGCTGGTCCGTTCCGATGACTTGCCGATGCTCGGCACCCGTTTCAAGGCCCATATCGTGTGGATGACCGAGGCGCCTTTGGTTCCGGGCCGCCAGTATTATCTGAAGCAGATGACCAAGGTGGTCAACGGCTCGGTTTCTCAGATCCATCACCGCGTCGATATCAATACCTTGGAGCAGCTTCCGGCGGACCAGCTCAAGCTGAACGAAATCGGCTTGTGCGAGGTCTCCCTGAGCGGGCCGATCGCGTTCGATCCTTACAAGGTTTGCAAGGGCACCGGATCGTTCATCGTCATCGATCGCCTGACCAACGTCACCGTCGGCGCCGGCATGATCCTAAGTCAGGCGGACGGCGAATCCGGTTTACGGCGGGTGACGGTTGAAGAGCGGAGCGCGCGTTTCGGACAAAAGGCGGTGACGCTATGGATTACCGGCGAACGCCGGCACGATGTGGCGTATGAACTCGAACGGAAGCTCTTCGATGTCGGGCATGCCAGCACCGTTTTGGATAACGAGGCGCTGGGCGTACAGGTTCAAGCCATTGCAGAGCAGATCAACCATGCCGGACTGATCTGCATCTGTCCTTGCGAAGCAAGCCCGAGTGGCGACGGTTTGAGCGCGCTCCATGTTTCGGCCGATGAAATGGAAGCGGACGAAGTGCTTGCGTTATTGAAGGAAACTCAGGTCCTCGAGTTCTGATCGTCTTACTTGATTTTTCGTTTCCGCCCATTCCGCCATCGCCGCGGAATGGGCATTCCAGTATCGGCCGTTTTCCCTGCGGTAGCTTTCCAGTTTTAGATCATCCTTCCGGTTGCCTACGAGCACGGTAAGTGCGCCTGTCTCGGCGGTATTCAGTACCGGTATGTTCATGTCTCCGTAGCGTTGCAGCACCGCCCGATGAGGAAACCCGTATCGGTTCAGATAGCCTGCGGGAATGAGAGCGTAACGAGGCTTCACGGCAGCCAAAAAGGCGGAGCTTGAAGAGGTTTTACTGCCATGATGGGGGACGACCAGAATGTCGCTGGCTAAAAGATGCCCGTAACGGTCAACCAATAGGCGTTCACCGGTTTTTTCGATGTCGCCGGTCAATAGTGCGCTGCCGCCGGGCCCGCTGATTTTCAATACGCAGGAATTGTCGTTCTCGCGCTCGCTTTTTTCGATGGGCGCGAGCATCTCGAATTTGACGCCGTCCCATTCCCAAGACTGTTCGGCTTTGCAGGTTTCAGTCGAAAATTCCGATAACTTTTCCGGCACGCTGGTATAAGTCCGCCCGACCACAAATCGTCTGAGCAGCGACGGCGCGCCGCCGATGTGGTCGTTGTCGCCGTGACTTACGATCAAGGCGTCGATGCGCTCGATCCCGCGATGGCGGAGATAAGGCTCGATGACGGCGGAGCCGATATCGAACCGGCTCCCGAACCGGGCTCCGGTGTCGAAGATCATGAGGTGTTCGCTAGTCTCGACGGCAACGCCGAGTCCCTGGCCTACATCGAGCAGGGTAAGCAGGAAGCCCGCTTGAGGCGGCCTATCGGGCTGCGCGGTCACGGCCGGAACGGCCAGAACGAGACCGAGCCAGCGCGCCGGAATGCCCTTGGGGGATAGCAGCAGCACGAAGCCGCTCAATGCCAGCGGAATGGTCCAGAACGGCGGTCCGGCATGGGTCCACTGAGCCACCGGCTGTTCGGCAATCCATTGGAGAAAAGGCCACGTCCATTCAAGCAGGCGTGATGCCAGGATCAGCAGCGCTTCGCCCGCCACCGGCAGTATCGGTAACAGCAGTGCGCCGGTCAGGCAAACCGGAATCAGCAGCAAGCCGATCACGGGGACGGCAAACAAGTTGGCAATTGGAGAAATGATCGAAACCTGCTGAAAGAATAACAACAGCAGGGGTGCAAGGCCTAGCGAGGTGGCCCAGTTCACCCGCATCATGGCCCGCCAACCGCCGATTTCGCCTCTTCTGTATGAAACAGCGAAAAGGATTAGAGCGACAGCTGTGAAGGAAAGCCAGAATCCCGCCGAAAGAACCGCCAACGGATCGTAAAGCACCACGGCCAGCAAGGCCGTCGCGAGGACATGAAAACTATTGAGATGCCGCTGGCCGATGACGGCGCCCATGACGATGCCGATCATAATCATGGCGCGTTGAGTGGGAATCGCGAAGTTCGCCAGCGCCGAGTAGAAGAGGGCGGCCGCAAAAGCACAAACGGCCGCAACAGTCGGCGGCGACCAGCGCATGATGCCCAACCTCGACCACATTCGGCGTATGACGAAAAAGACAAATCCTGCGACTAAACCGATATGCGAGCCGGAAATCGCAACCAGGTGAGTCGTGCCCGTGCGCCGAAGCACGTCCCATTGAATGGGCGTAATGTCATCGTCGACTCCCATGACCAGAGCCTTGATGATTCCGGCTGCGGGTTCGTCGTTCAGTGTTGCCGAAAGGCTATCGTAAAGGGCCTGCCTCCAAATTTCGAATGAATACCGGTTGTCTCCCGCATCGAGCCGCCGATTGTCCGGAGACTTCGCGACGTAACCGACCGCGCGGATTCCCTGGGCAAACAGCCATTGTTCGTAGTCGAGACTTCCCGGGTTCAGCATTCCATGCGGCGGCTTGAGCTTTACTCTGAGCTGCCAGCGTTCGCCCGCTTTTGGCGAAACTCCGCGGTCATACCAGCTCAGGCGAACGCGTGACGGCAAACTTAGGTCGTCGGGCTGTAGAGTTTGTTCAATATCGAAGTCGAAACGGAAACCGTGGTCCACGGGCTGGGGAATGGTACGAACGACGCCTTCGACGACGGCCGTTTGTCTCTCAGTTGCAGTCGGAAGACCTTGGTCGAGTCGAATTCCGGCAAAGGCAAGCGCCCAGAGGATGCCGAACGCAAATGCTGCCGGAAAACGCAGCTTATAATAAACGGCTAGACCGAAAGCGGAGCTCAAGAGGACGAAAGCCCAGGCACCGGGCAAAGACGGAAGTTGCTGGACAGCGCTGACCCCGCCGACAAAGCCGATGGCTAGCGGAAGAACCAGCGGGCTGCGGGTTTGTGGATGGAGAATTTCATTCAACTTTGAATTTCAAATCCGTACAATAGCGCGCCTTTTACCTAAAAAAATAGTTCACAATCATCCCAGTTAAGGGCTATGCCTAAAAAGTTTTTTAAGCGCTACTTGCCGGACCCGAAAAAAGTAAAGGAAATTAAATCGCTGGAGTTTTTGGGGGATAAGCTTCACTCGCCGAATTTATGGCATCTGAACCGTCGGTCGGTATCACGGGCTTTTGCCATAGGGCTATGGGCCATGTATACCCCGCCATTGCCCTGGCAACAAATCATCGCCGCGGTTTTGGCGATCTATTTCAATGCCAATTTACCTATCGCCGTGGCCTTGGTCTGGATTACCAATCCGCTGACCTGGGTGCCGATGTATTACTTCGCCTACAAGGTAGGCGCGCTTGTTATGGGACAAGCAGCTTTCGACTTCGATCAGTTCTCGGAACTGTTCACCATAGAAAAAGCATTGGAGTTAGGGGCACCCTTGCTGATTGGTTGCGCCATTCTGATGCACCTCGGGGCCGTCCTAGGCTATTTCGGCATACTTTTCATGTGGCGGCGATCCGTGCGACATCAGGTGGAATTGAGAAAGTTCCGCAATGCGGAATTGAGTACGGCCATTATGGTCCGGGAAAGCTACGCGTCGTACAAGAAGTTCCTGGAACACCGGCACAAGCATCAGAACGATCGATTGATCGGAGCAGCGAAGCCTGTCGCGAAGAAAGCAGGCTAATCGTAATGCTGCTTTAGGCGGACGGGTTCGGATAGGTTTTCCGGCTTGACGATCCGTCCGTCTTCCAAATGCAATATCGTGTCCATCCGCTGAGCCAAAGACGGATCGTGAGTGACGACTAGGAAACTCACCCCGTTTTCTTGGTTCAGCTCCAGCATGAGTTGATACACCTGTTCCGCGGTTTTTCGATCCAGATTTCCGGTCGGTTCGTCAGCCAAAACGCACTTTGGTTTCGTGACCAGCGCGCGGGCGACGGCTGCGCGCTGGCGTTCGCCGCCCGATAATTCTCCGGGTTTATGCTCCAGGCGTTTGCCGAGTCCGACCCGCTCCAACATCGAAGCCGCGCGCTTTCTTGCTTCATGTATCGGCAGCTTCGCGATCAAAAGCGGCATGGCGACGTTTTCCAGTACCGTGAATTCACCCAGCAGGTGGTGGAATTGATAGACGAATCCAAGCACCCGGTTACGCAGTTGGGCGAGCTTGCGTTCGTTCAGTGTTCCCAGGTCCACGCCGTCCAGTTGGACTTGCCCTCGGGTTGGCGCGTCTAGACCCCCGAGTAAGTGCAAAAGCGTGCTTTTGCCCGAGCCGGACGCTCCCATAATGGCGACCTGCTGTCCCGGTTCGACGGAAAGCGTTATGCCCTGCAACACATCGACGCTCAGATTGCCTTGGGCATAACGCTTGTGCAGATCGCGGCACTGCAGCACCGGCTTATTCATAACGGAGTTCCTCGGCGGGCTTGATGCGAGATGCCTGCCAGGCCGGATAGATCGTCGCCAGGATGGAAAGCAGGAAGGCCATGCCGGTAATCCGGTACACGTCGGACCAGATCAGTTTCGACGGCAGCTCGCTGATGTAGTAAACGTCGGCCGACAGGAAATGAACGCCGAACAACCGCTCGATCGCCGGTACGATGGTTTCCACATTCCACGCCAATAAGACTCCGCCGACACCGCCCAGCAAGGTGCCGAACGTACCGATGACCGTACCGAGCACGATAAATATTCCCATGACTTCGAGTGGAGTCATGCCCTGGGTTCGGAGGATCGCGATATCCGAACGCTTGTCGGTGACCACCATAACTAGTGTGGAGACGATGTTGAAAGCGGCAACCGCGACGATGAGCAGGAGAATGATGAACATCACCCGCTTTTCGGTTTGTATGGCTTTGAAGAAGTTGCTGTGCGACTGCGTCCAGTCGGCAATCTGATAACGCCCATCGAGTTTGGGGCCAAGGTCCCGCGCCACTCGCTGCGCGTAAAATACGTCGTCCAGCTTGAGTCTAAGCCCCGATATGGCGTCATCGAGGCGAAACAGCTTGGCGGCGTCTTCCAGCTGAATCAGCGCCAGATTCCGGTCGTACTCATACATCCCGACCTGGAAAACTCCGACCACCGTAAAGCGCTTGAGGCGCGGCAGAATGCCGGCGGGTGTTGCCGTAAGTTGCGGGGTGATGACGGTCACCTTGTCGCCGGTGAGGACACCCAGATAATCAGCCAGCTCAGAACCGAGAATAATGCCGAATTCGCCGGGTTTGAGCGCTTCGAGGTGGCCTTCCACGATGCGGTTGGCGACCTCGGACACGCGCGGTTCGTAGTCGGTCATGATGCCGCGCAGCATCACGCCGCTAACTCGGCGGTCCGAGTTGAGCATGGCTTGACCTTCGATATAAGGTGCCCAGCCTAGAATACGGGAGTCTTGTTCGAGCGGGGGTTCAAGCGAGCGCCAGTTCCGCAGTTGGCCATCCAAGCCGGAGATGGAGGCATGCGAAGTCATGCCCAGTATGCGTTCGCGAAGTTCCGCTTCGAATCCGTTCATCACTGACAGTACTGTAATCAAGGCGGTGACGCCCAAGGCGATGCCCAGAACCGAAGTGAAGGTAATGAACGAAATGAAGCGCGTGCGCCGCTTAGCCCGCGTATAGCGCAGACCGATGAAAAAGATCAGTGGCTTAAACATGCGCCGATATCGACCGGGCTCCGCAAAAAGTGAGCTTCATGGGGAAAAAGAAGGTTGTCGGGAATCAGAGAGGCGATTGGCCCTTTTGGCAATCCATGCAGATGCCGTAGAGACAGAGCGAATGATCCGTCAGCTTAAAATGTTTCTCGTTTGCTATTTCGTTTTGGCGGCGCTCGATGAACTCGTCGCTGAATTCTTCGACTCGGCCGCACTTGACGCATACGATGTGATCGTGATGCTCGCCGCGGTTTAGCTCGAAGATCGAGTTTCCGCCTTCGAAATGATGGCGTTTGACCAAGCCCGCCGCCTCGAATTGGGTCAGGACTCGGTAAACTGTGGCCAAGCCGATTTCTTCACCCTCGCTGAGCAGCGACTTGTAGACTTCTTCCGCTGTCAGGTGTCGATCCGATCCGCTACGGTTCTCCAGCATCTCTAGAATCTTGACGCGCGGGAGAGTCACTTTAAGCCCGGCGTTTCGTATGTCTTGACTTTCCAAAGCGGCAACCTACGCAGTGTTTTAACTCTGTCGATCGAGTATGATTGGACGTTGGGTCCGATTCTCCGCAATCATAACATGCCGAAGCGTTTCATCGTAATAACCTACTGCCTGACTCTGTTTTTAGCCGGCTGTTCCACCGAAAAGCTTAAAGAGTCCCTACCTGGGGTGTACCGGCTCGACATCCATCAGGGCAATATCGTTTCTCAGCAAATGGTGGATCAACTTCGGCCCGGTATGACCAAGCGGCAAGTGGCATTCATCATGGGTACGCCACTGGTCGTCGATCCTTTCCACGACGATCGCTGGGACTATATCTATTCCAACGAGCCCGGTGGCAAGCAGCGGATGCAGAAGCGGATTACCCTGGTTTTCGACAAGGATGAATTGATCGGGCTTCAGGGTGACTTCCGACCGGGCAACCTTCCCGAGATTGAACCCGGCAAGGATGTGACGATCGATATCCCGAAGATCGAGCGCGAGAAAAGCTTGTGGGAAAAGATCACGGGTTTGTTCCGAAAAGGCGATTAGTAGAGTGCGAGGAGTCTCGGTCCGCGGTTCTACTTCTTCGCTGCCCGCGCGCGCCGAGCTTCTTTGGGGTCGGCGATCAAGGGGCGATAAATCTCCACTCGGTCGCCCGGCTTTATCGGTTGGTCGATGGAGCAGACCTTGCTGAAAATTCCAATCTTGTCCTTTGTCAGGTCGATCTCCGGGAAACGGTCCAGGATACCTGATGCGGCGATGGCGGTTTCCGCTGTCGCATTTTCCGGTACGTTCACGGTGAGAATGACCTGTACATCCGGTTTCGCGTAAGCGACTTCGACTTTCATTTCTTTTGCTGCTTGTCCGATCTTTACCGAATCAAATCACGCCGACGGCGCTAAGGGTGACGAGGGCGACAGCCAAGGGAGAAACGTAGCGAATAGTAAAACGCCAATAGTTATAAGCCGACCCCATTTCGAGCTCCGTTTCCGAGGTCTCGCGCCTCATGATCCAGCCGGCAAATAAGGCAACCAAGATGCCGCCAACGGGCAACATGATATTGGCCGTGAGAAAATCCACGAGCTCGAAGAAATTCTTGCCGAACCAGGTATTTCCGGACCATAGATTGAACGAAAATACGGTTCCGAGCCCAAGTAGCCAGCAGCCTAGTCCGCTCCAAAGACAGGCCTTCTCGCGGCTCATCGCCTGGTTTTCGGACAGCCAGGCCACGGCGGGTTCGATCAAGGCAATCGCGGAAGTAATCGCCGCAAAAAATACGAGAACGAAAAACAATACCCCGAACAGTGAACCGCCGGGCATTTGGCCGAAGGCGATGGGCAGCGTCTGAAAAATCAGGCCGGGGCCCATGGTCGGCTCCAAGTGGTTGGCGAATACGATTGGAAAAATGGCGACACCCGCCAATAAAGCCACTAGGGTGTCCGCGGAGGCGACAAAAATGGTAGACCGCGAAATCGAAACATGATCAGGGAGATATGAGCCGTAGATCATGATTGCGCCCATGCCCAATCCGAGAGAGAAAAAGGCCTGCCCCATCGCGACCAGCACGCTCTCGCCGTTGATGCGGCTGAAATCCGGCTTGAACAGGAACGACATTCCCTGGCCGAATCCGTCGGAACTCATCGCATAACCGTCCAGGAGTATGAGCATGATGAACAAGCCCGGCATCATGAAGCGCGTCGCTCGCTCCAGTCCGCCGCTGACGCCGCGGCTGACGATGAGCATCGTGGCGGCCATGAAGACAGTGTGCCAGATAAACTGAATTTCCGGAGCGCTTTTGAGGTCGTCGAATACCCGTGCGGCGGTTTCGGCGCTGATATGGCTCATGTAGCCGCTGTTCATCTTCAAGATGTAGACCATCGACCAGCCGGCGATGACCGAGTAATAGGACAGAATCAGGAAGCCCGACAACACGCCGAGCCAACCGGCATAGTGCCAGGCAGGACCGGCTTTCGCTTCCTGTGCCAGCGACAACATGGTATTGATAGGATTTTGCCGACCGCGGCGCCCCAGCATGGTCTCTGCGATCATGATCGGAATACCGATGGCAGCGACGCATAAGAGGTAAACCGCGACGAACGCTCCGCCTCCGTTTTCGCCGGCCAGATAGGGAAACTTCCAGATATTCCCGAGGCCTATGGCCGAACCGCTTGCAGCCAGAACGAACGCCAAGCGCGATGACCATTGGTTGTGCAGAAAACGTTGATCGGTCATGTGTTCTCCGAATTATTATGCTGAGCCAATCGAAGGTCCGGGCAACCCGAGGTTGGGGTAAAATAACAAGATTTTTCCATCGAGTCAGGCAATTTAGTTTTAAGTACATGGCCGCAAAGAAGAACAAGGATACAGCCGGAAGTGGCACCATCGCTCTCAACCGGCAAGCAACGCACGAGTATTTCATCGAGGAGCGCTACGAGGCGGGACTAGTCCTGCAAGGGTGGGAGGTGAAAAGCTTGCGTGCGGGAAGAGCACAGCTGAAGGAGAGTTATGTCACGCTGAAAAACGGCGAAGCCTGGCTGCTCGGAGCACATATTTCTCCGCTGGCTTCTGCCTCCACCCATGTCACACCCGATCCCATCCGAACCCGGAAGCTGCTCCTGCATCGTCGAGAATTGAGCAAGCTCATCGGTCATGTGGAACGCAAAGGTTATACTTTAATTCCGCTCGCGCTGTATTGGAAAAGCGGACGTGCCAAGCTGGAAATCGGTTTAGCGAGAGGTAAGAAGCAGCACGATAAGCGTGCCGCCGAAAAGGAAAGGGACTGGCAGCGCGAGAAGCAGCGCGTATTGAAGCAGCGCTGAGACTGAATTTTTGGATCTGGCCTCTCCTGCCCAGCGGGTTGCCTCAGGAGTGAATTTCCGGCTGCCCCGTGCAGATTTGGCAAAAATCACGCATTCAGAAGAATTTGACGATAACGATGCATTGGATTGAGCACAATCACCTCTTGGTCTTGGCTTTATTGGTCTTGGCGACTGGCTTTTCCTTCGCTCATCGAGCGGAGGCCGGTCCTTATGCGGCACTGGTGGTGGAAGTCGAATCCGAGCGTCCACTGTTCGAGCGGAATGCCGACGAGTTGAGGCATCCGGCATCGCTCACCAAGATGATGACGCTTTATCTGGTCTTCGAAGCTTTGGCTAACGGACGCCTTTCTTCCGATACCCTATTTCGGGCGTCCCGGTTTGCGGTTCTTCGTCCCCCGTCGCGATTGGGGTTGAAATCAGGCGATACGATCACGGTCGAGCAAGGCATATTGGCTTTGGTAACCCGGTCCGCAAATGACGCGGCGGCGGTGATCGCCGAAGGAATGGCCGGTTCCGAGTCCGCATTCGCGCAGCTGATGACCGAGAAAGCTCGCGAGCTGGGCATGGAGCGCACCGTCTACCGGAATGCGTCCGGCTTGCCCGATCCCAATCAAGTCACGACGGCTTGGGACCAGTTCCGGCTCGGGAAGTCCCTGTACAAACATTTTCCCCAGTACTATCCCTACTTCTCTACGACCCAGTTCCAGTTCGAGGGCCGTAGCTTTCATAATCACAACCATCTCCTGAAAAACTATCCGGGAACGGACGGGATCAAGACCGGGTTCGTCAATGCGTCCGGTTTTAACCTCGTTGCATCGGCGCGGCGAGGCGGTCAACGGCTGATAGGGGTGGTTTTTGGCGGAACCAGCGCTTCGGCGAGGGATGCCCATATGCAGGATATACTCGACTACGGCTTTGCGCAGCTCAACGGATTGGAATACGAGGTGCGTACGGCCTCCTTTGACCAACCGGAACCGCCTGCTTTACTCTCGCGTCCAAAATTGCCTGAACGGTCGGTCGAGAAGTCGGGCGGAAAGAAAAACGTCAAGTTAGCGGGAGGCAACAGGCGCTCCGCCGATGAAGGAGATGGACGCGAGAAATCGGGCACCAATCGTGGAAAGCAGGCCTGGCACATTCGTGTGGGCACATTTTCCGCCGAAAAGCCGGCGGAACAGCGGCTGTCGAAGGCTTTGAAGCTCGCTCCATATCCGCTTCGTCATGCACGTGCAACGGTGACCGCGCGCTCACAGGGCAGAAAAAAGCTCTATCTGGCCATTTTCAACGGAATGACGAAGGAGGACGCAACCGCGGCCTGTCAGGCGCTTAAACGTAAACGCATAGAATGCGTTTCGGGGCGCTCGTCTAGGTGAGTCGACGCCGGTGCTTGTCATATTCGTGAAACGTTAACAGGGCGGGGATGGCTAATTTGAACAAATGCATGGCAGTAGCCGGCATTCTCGCAGTCGGCTGGCTGATTTATTTATTGATGCCCATTTTGACGCCTTTTGTGGCCGGCGCGCTGATAGCCTACCTGAGCGATCCCCTTGCCGACCGTTTGGAAGCGCTCGGACTAAAACGTCAAAATGCCGTCATCGTCGTGTTTGCAGTCATTGTTTTAGTTATCGGTCTAGTGCTTCTGCTGATCATCCCAATGTTAGAGGAGCAGATCAGCCGGTTCATCGATAATCTCCCCGCATACACCCGCTGGTTTAAAACGTCCGTTGTCCCTTGGGTGCAAAAACATTTAGGAGTCCGCATCAAGTTTGTCGATCTGGAACAGGTGGCCGGGGTTTTGAGCGGGCATTGGCAGCAGGCGGGAGGGGTGGCGACCACTGTGCTGTCCTCTTTGTCGCATTCCGGCGCCGTAGTCATCTCGTGGCTGATGAATCTGGTGCTGATTCCGGTGGTCATCTTTTATCTGCTGAGGGACTGGGATGACATAGTCGCCCGTGTCCACGATCTCTTGCCCCGTCGCTGGGCGCCGGTTGTCGTCATATTGGCGGAAGAATCGGATGAAGTGTTGAGTGCCGTGTTTCGAGGTCAGTTTGCGGTCATGGCCGCTCTGGGCACGATTTACAGTATCGGATTATGGCTGGCCGGACTGGACTTGGCGCTTCTTATCGGCATGTTTTCCGGGCTGATCAGTTTCATACCGTATGCGGGTTCCATCTCCGGCGTGGTGGCTGCATCGATAGCGGCGTTGGCACAATTCGGAGATTTGTGGTCGATCGTCCCGGTTTTGGCTGTATTCGGCGTAGGCCAAATGCTTGAGGGCGTTTGGTTAACCCCGTGGCTGATAGGAAATAAGATCGGACTGCATCCCGTCGCGGTCATTTTTGCTGTTCTGGCGGGCGGTCAGCTGTTTGGTTTCCTAGGGGTGTTGCTCGCATTGCCCGTTGCTTCGGTAATCATGGTGATGATTCGGCATATTCATGGCTTTTATAAAATGAGCGATCTGTACGGCGACGACTCTTCTGAGGGAAATTCCGGACAGTTCGGCTGATGAGCCGTGGAAATACGGTTTTCGATGCGCAGGCTTAAATATCATTCATAGCTAATTAAGCCAAATTGG
Organism: Methylocaldum sp. RMAD-M; assembly: GCF_017832375.1. NCBI lineage: Bacteria > Pseudomonadati > Pseudomonadota > Gammaproteobacteria > Methylococcales > Methylococcaceae > Methylocaldum > Methylocaldum sp. RMAD-M. The sequence goes on from NZ_JAFIBZ010000003.1 coordinate 197,004, forward strand.
TGTATCATCCTGCGCCGCGGTGTACGGTGATATATCGGATCAGTTCAGGAAAACGGCTTTGGCAAAACAGGGTTTGTTGTCCGATTTGCCTGGTATCCGTGAGAACGAAAAACAGTAGTGTTGGAGGTTATGTAATGATTTTTGCTAAGAAAGCGATGCTTGCTGTGGCGGGTGTGGCGATGCTGGCATCGGCCGCCGTTAACGCGGAGACGATCGAAGTAAAAGGCCAAGGTGTGAAATTCGCGCCCGAGTTTATTCACGCTAAAGTTGGCGATGTTATTTCGTTCCGCAATATGGCGACCCATTTCGTGGAGAGCGTAGAAGGCATGTGGCCGGAAGGGGCTCCGAAAATGCTGTCCGCTATGGGCGCCGATTACGACTATGCCGTCGAGAAAGAGGGTCTGTACGTCTTCAAATGTCCGCCGCACTGGGGTGCTCGCATGGGCGCCGTGATGGTAGTGGGCCAACCGGCTGATCTGGACGCTACGGTAGAAAAATACCTTCAGGTTGCCGATACCGTTAAAGAAGCGAAGCCTGCGAAAGGTCTTCTAACGAAATTCAAAGAGTCTGAGAAGAAATAATTATCCTTTTTCAGTCTCTACTTAAAGGCGCGCCGAGTTCAGCTCTGCGCGCCTTTTTTCGTTTAGGTCTTGTGAGGCGATATTTCTCTATGGGTTGCCGGCCGGTATCCCGTGGCGCTAGGGACATTGCCGTCCCGCGAAGATCCGAATTATTCGGGCTTGTTGAAAATGCGGTTAGGCTGAATCAGCGGTGGGTATATGTGGCTCTCAATGCCTCTAGATCCAGTATACGGATATGTTTATGGCGGACCGTAATCAGCCCGGCATCTTCTAGATTCCGCAAGGTACGGCTGACCGTCTCGAGTGCTAATCCCAAAAAATTGCCTATTTCCTGACGAGTAAGGGTGAGATTGAAGTCCACCGGCGAAAAGCCGCGTTTTCGAAGGCGGTCGGACAGATTCAGGATAAACATGGCAACCCGGTCTTCTGCCGCGCGCTTGTTGACAATTACTTGATCCGTTTCCTCGTCCAGCTTGGCGCTGGCATGGCGGAAAAGTTCCCGCAGCAAATTCGGTACTTCGTGGCACAATTGGTCGAGTTGATTGGCGGGAAGTTCGCAGTAGCTCAAGGTTTCGAGCGCGATTGCAGAGCACTTGTGGTGATTCGTGGCCAGTGCGTCGAAACCTAATAGTTCCCCCGGTAACAGCAAGCCGGTGATGTATTCGTAGCCTTGCGCGTCGTAAATGACGGTCTTGGCCGTTCCTCCCTTGATCGCGATGACCCCGCGGAACTTGTCGCCCTCGCGGAAGAGATGCTCGCCTCGTTGTAAGGTTTTCTTACGAGCGACGATGCGGCTGATGCGTTCGATATCCTCCTGGGCTAATCCCCGAGGAATGCACAATGAAGTCAAACTGCAATTCTGACAGGTAACTTGCAGTTTCGTCTTAAGGTCGAGCGAAGGTGTTGTGGTCACGAGTTCGATTGGACGGATAATCAGCCGGGATAAACCGTTTGCAGTTTTTGACGATTGGTAACAAGTCGGAGGCGGATGCTAATAGTTGCTCAAGCCGCGTATTCCATCGCATGAGCGCCCATAATCGCGAGGCGATGGCCTTGCGTCAAGTCATCAAGCGGATAACCAGCGTGTATCGCTAGCGCGGTTGATTCGCTCGCGGTGTTTTATATTAAACATATCATCTCAAATTGGGGAGACCGCCCGATCGAGTTAAACCGCTCAGGAACCGAACCTGTTAAAATTCGCGCGATTTTTGACGTATCGGAATTATGATGAATCCCCCCGACGTAATGACCCCTTACCAACTCGTCGGCGGCGAGAGCGCCGTTCGGGAACTGGTGGAAAGATTTTACGGGTACATGGATGTAATGCCGGAAGCTCAAGACATTCGAGCGATGCATCCTGCGGATTTGGCCGGTTCGAAAGACAAGCTGTTCAAGTTTCTGTCCGGTTGGCTGGGAGGTCCCGATCTTTTTCAGGAGGAGTTCGGGCATCCGCGCCTTCGGATGCGGCATTTTCCGTTTTCTATCGGCACGAAGGAACGGGATCAATGGCTGCTTTGTATGTATAAGGCTCTCGACGATATGCCCCTGGACCCCGCTTTGCGCGAGTCTCTGGCCCGGGCATTCGCGCAGACTGCGACTCACATGATCAACCGGGGCGAGTAACCGCTCATTACACACTGACACGGAACATACCATGAGAATGAGCCCCAAGGCGTTCTTGGACTGGGAGACCAAACGCATCACGCTGCTGGGCATGTCCGGCGTCGGCAAAACGACGCTGGCCAATAGTTTGCCCAAGAAGACGTGGTTCCATTACTCCGGCGACTATCGAATCGGCACCCGGTATTTGGATGAGCCGATTCTCGACAATATCAAGCGGCAAGCCATGGACGTGCCGTTCTTGCGCGATTTGCTGCGTTCCGATTCGATTTATATCCGCAGCAACATCACCGTAGACAACTTGGCGCCGGTTTCGACGTTCCTCGGGAAAATCGGCGATCCGGCGAAGGGCGGACTCACTCCGGCCGAGTTCAAGCGTCGTCAGGCCCTGCACCGGCAGGCCGAAATCGCCGCCATGCGCGACGTGCCGGAATTTATCGAAAAGGTCGACTCTATCTACGGCTACAAGCATTTCATCAATGACGCGGGCGGCAGCGTCTGCGAACTGGAAGATCCGGAAACCATCAGGATTCTCGCCGAGCACACGATTATTCTGTATATCAAGACCACTCCGGAATTGGAGCATCTTCTAATCGAGCGCGCTCAACGCGATCCCAAGCCGCTGTACTATCGGGAAGAGTTTCTGGACCGGCAACTCGCCGAATTCATGGCGGAAAAAGCCTATTCGGCCATCGAGGATATCCCGCCGGACGAATTCGTTTCCTGGGTGTTTCCCCGGCTGTTCCGCGCGCGCTTGCCCAATTACCAGGCCATCGCCGACGAATACGGCTACACCGTCGATGCCAATGAGATTGCGAACGTTCGAGGTGAGAACGATTTCATTCGTCTCATCATGGACGCCTTGGGGCGCTGATCGCGTTAATTCAGTTTCGGAGAGCTTGAAGACATGCCTTTGGTAGCGCACACCGAATTGCCCACGTTCAGGCGCTTGAGGGAGGAGGGGCAGGAAATCCTCTCGGTCGAGCGCGCTCGCCATCAGGACATCCGAGAAATGCATATCGGGCTTCTCAATATGATGCCGGATTCGGCTCTGGAGGCGACCGAGCGGCAATTTTTTCGCCTGGTTGGGGCCGCCAATCCGATCGTGCAGTTTCACATGCATCCGTTCACGATCGAAGGCATACAGCGGAGCGAACAGGCGCAAAACCATATCGACCGCTATTACGAGACCTTCGGGCAAATCAAACGCGATGGGCTCGACGGGCTGATCGTGAGCGGCGCGAACGTCACTCATCCGCATCTTCCTGAGGAGGCGTTCTGGCAACCGTTGACCGAAGTGTTCGACTGGGCGAAGCAGAACGTCACGTCCATTTTATGTTCGTGTCTCGCGACCCATGCGCTGTTTCAGTATTGCCACGGCGTAGAGCGCACTCATTTGGGCTTCAAGCGTTGGGGAGTCTATTCCCACCGAGTGGTCGAGCGGCGCCATCCTTTGGTTGCCGACATCAATACCCGTTTCGACGTGCCTCACTCCCGTTACAATGAAATTTTTCGGGAAGATATGGAAGCTGCCGGGCTTAAAGTTCTGGTTGAAAGCGAGGAGGCGGGCGTCCATCTCGCGGTGAGCCCGGACCTGTTCCGCGTAGTCTATTTCCAAGGGCATCCGGAGTACGACACGATCAGCCTGCTGAAGGAGTACAAGCGCGAAGTGATGCGCCACTACCACGGAGAACGCGAGGATTATCCGCCGTTTCCGGAACATTATTTCAATTTGGACGTGGGCGGTGTACTTAACGAATACGGTCAACATCTCCGAAGCGCCCGGCGCCTTGGCAAAACGCCTCCGGAGTTTCCCGAAGAGGAGGTGATCCGGCATTTGGACAACACTTGGCGGGATACTGCGAAAGCGGTGTTCAACAATTGGTTGGGGTGTATTTACCAAGTCACCGATCAGGACCGCCGTAAACCGTTTATGGACCATATCGATCCCGATAATCCTCTGGGGCTAAGAATATGATTCGGCGTGGCTCTGTGCGGAACCGCGATTAGTCGTTCCGAGTCGTATCTCCGAAACTCGGGACGATGGGGCGCACGTACGGCGAACTCCGGCCGCTCGAAAACTGATCATGGATTATCCAGACTGATGACAGATCAGGCCTATTTATGTCACCTTCTTTGCCCTTAGAACGAGAACAGGAGATAGCCATGTCCGAACCGACCATCCCTCAGAAGGCCCCGTACGCCATGGATCTAGCGCCGGGTAAATACTGGTGGTGTGCCTGCGGGCGATCCGCCAAGCAACCGTTTTGCGATGGTTCCCATAAGGGAACGGAGTTTTCGCCAGTAGTTTTCGAACTTGCCGAGGCAAAGAAAGTCTGGCTCTGCGGCTGCAAGCATACCGATAAGCAACCCATGTGCGACGGAACCCACAGCCGATTGTGAAGACTCTGAAGGGCGGGGCGTCGACCGGACGGTTGACTGACCCTCATAGACAGCAGATGCCCATTTTTCGTAAAATCCCCGTTAAATTAGCGATATCCACGAATAACAGCAACGGGACGGACCATATGGTCCCTCCCGTTTTGCATGTCTAAGGTGACACAAATTGAACACGCTCGCATTGCTGGCCTTGGAAGACGGCACCGTTTTTCGGGGTATATCCATCGGAGCAGAAGATTGTTCCGTCGGTGAAGTGGTTTTCAACACGTCCATAACCGGCTACCAGGAAATCCTGACGGACCCGTCCTATGCCCGCCAAATCGTAACGCTCACGTATCCGCACATCGGTAACGTCGGCATCAACCGTGAAGACGTGGAGTCGGGGGGCGTCTACGCCAGCGGACTGGTTGTTCGCGACGTGCCGACGCGCTTGAGCAATTGGCGGGCCGACAAGAGTCTCCCGGAGTATCTGAAAGAAAATAGGGTGGTTGGCATTGCGGGAATCGACACCCGGAAACTGACCCGCACTCTTCGCGACAAGGGAGCCCAGCGCGGTTGCCTTATCGCCGGTAAAGAGATCGACCCGGATTATGCCGTCGCCAAAGCGCGGGAATTTCCGGGGCTGCAAGGCATGGACCTGGCCAAGGAGGTCACCGCACGACAAAGCTATGCGTGGTTGGAAACGTCCTGGCAGCTCGGGCAGGGATACGGCGAACTCGATCAGAATCGCTTCCATGTGGTCGCATATGATTTCGGCGTCAAACGCAATATTCTTCGCCTTCTCGCCGACAGGGGTTGCCGCTTGACGGTAGTTCCGGCCACCGCATCGGCCCGTGAGGTTCTGGCATTGAACCCGGACGGAATCTTCTTATCGAACGGACCGGGCGATCCCGAGCCCTGCGATTACGCCATCCAAGCAATCCGGGAGTTTCTGGACATCCAGATTCCGGTATTCGGTATATGTCTCGGCCATCAGTTGTTAGCTTTGGCAAGCGGCGCGAGGACGATGAAGATGAAGTTCGGTCACCACGGCGCCAACCACCCCGTTCAGGAACTGGATACCGGTCGCGTATTGATCACGAGCCAAAATCACGGCTTCGCTGTGGACGAAGGCAGCCTGCCGCGAAACGTACGACCGATCTACCGCTCGCTCTTCGACGGCAGCCTGCAGGGCATCGAGCTGACCGATCGCCCGGCCTTCAGTTTTCAAGGCCATCCCGAGGCCAGTCCCGGACCGCACGACCTGACGCCGTTGTTCGACCGCTTTATCGAAAGCATGGCCTGTCGCCAGGACGGCCGGTCCGCACGCACGGTACCCGCAGGTTGAGTTTTTTCGCACAGTCCGGAACGGCTTTCGCTCAGACATAGATCAACGATACAACGCTTCATGCCTAAAAGAACCGACATTCAGTCCATCCTTTTACTCGGCGCCGGTCCCATCGTCATCGGGCAGGCCTGCGAGTTCGACTATTCCGGCGCACAGGCGTGCAAGGCACTAAAGGAAGAGGGCTACCGGGTGATCCTGGTCAACTCCAACCCGGCCACCATCATGACCGATCCGGAGATGGCCGATGCCACCTACATCGAGCCTATAGACTGGCAGACCGTCGCCAAAATCATCGAGAAGGAGCGGCCGGACGCACTGTTGCCGACCATGGGCGGACAGACCGCGCTGAATTGCGCGCTCGATCTGGACCGTAACGGGGTGCTGGAGAAATTCGGCGTACAGATGATCGGAGCCTCCAAGGAAGCCATCGACAAGGCCGAAGACCGGGAAAAATTCAAGCAGGCCATGACCAAGATCGGTCTGGGCTCGGCCCGTTCCGGCGTTGCCCACAGCCTGGAAGAAGCGCTCGCCTGTCTGGACGAAATCGGCTTTCCGGCCATCATCCGTCCTTCATTCACGCTGGGCGGTTCGGGCGGCGGCATCGCCTACAACCGACAGGAATTCGTCGAAATTTGCGAACGCGGCCTGGAACTTTCGCCCACCCACGAGCTTCTCATCGAGGAATCGGTGCTGGGCTGGAAAGAGTTCGAGATGGAAGTGGTGCGCGACCGCAAGGACAACTGCATCATCATCTGCTCCATCGAGAATCTGGATCCCATGGGAGTCCATACCGGCGACTCCATCACCGTCGCCCCGGCGCAGACCCTGACGGACAAGGAATACCAGATCATGCGCGACGCCTCCATCGCGGTGCTGCGCGAGATCGGAGTCGACACCGGCGGTTCCAACGTACAGTTCGCGATTAACCCCAAGGACGGGCGTATGATCGTCATCGAGATGAATCCCCGCGTGAGCCGTTCCTCGGCCCTGGCGTCCAAGGCGACCGGATTCCCGATCGCCAAGGTTGCTGCCAAACTGGCGGTCGGCTATACGCTGGACGAACTCAGGAACGAGATCACCGGAGGCGCGACGCCGGCCTCGTTCGAGCCGACCATCGATTACGTGGTCACCAAGGTGCCCCGGTTCGCGTTCGAAAAGTTTCCGCAGGCGGACGATCGGCTGACGACCCAAATGAAGTCGGTCGGCGAGGCCATGGCCATAGGCCGCACCTTCCAGGAGTCTCTGCAAAAAGCCCTGCGCAGCCTGGAAACCGGCGTGGACGGTCTGGTCGGAAAGCTCGACGTTTCCGCCGAGGATGCCGGCAATATTCTTCTTCGGGAGCTTCGCCATCCCGGACCCGAGCGCATCTTCTATATCGCCGACGCTTTCCGGGCGGGATGGATGTTGGACGAGGTGCATGCCCATTGCCGCGTCGACCCGTGGTTCCTGGCCCAGATCGAGGAGTTGGTGCAGGAAGAAATGGGACTGGCGAAGCGCACCTTGGCCACGCTGTCTTCGGAAGAACTGTTCGCTTTAAAACGCAAAGGGTTCGCCGATTCGCGTCTCGCGGCGCTGTTGGGCAGCGCCGAGTCGGAAGTCCGGGCCGTGCGCCACAAGCACGGCATCCGTCCGGTTTACAAGCGCATCGATTCTTGTGCGGCGGAGTTCGCCACGGCAACGGCCTACCTTTATTCCACTTATGAGGAAGAATGCGAGGCGAATCCTACCGAGCGGAAGAAAATCATCGTTTTGGGCGGCGGACCCAATCGAATCGGCCAGGGCATCGAATTCGACTACTGCTGCGTGCACGCCGCGATGGCGCTGCGTGAAGATGGTTACGAAACCATCATGATCAACTGCAACCCGGAAACGGTCTCCACCGACTTCGACACGTCCGACCGGCTCTATTTCGAACCGCTCACGCTGGAAGACGTGCTGGAGATCATTGATCTGGAAAAACCAGCCGGGGTCATCGTCCAGTACGGTGGCCAGACGCCGCTGAAGCTGGCGCGGGCGCTGGAGGCGGCCGATGCGCCCATTATCGGCACGTCGCCCGATTCCATCGACCTGGCGGAAGACCGGGAGCGTTTCCAAAAGCTGGTCGATCGCCTAAATCTCAAACAGCCGCCCAACCGCACCGCGCGTTCCCTGGACGAAGCCATGCGCTGCGCGAACGAAATCGGCTATCCGCTGGTGGTTCGGCCCTCTTATGTATTGGGCGGGCGGGCCATGGAAATCGTGTTCAACGACGAGGACCTGGGGCGCTACATGCGCGAGGCGGTGAGCGTTTCCAACGAGTCGCCGGTGCTGTTGGACCGGTTCCTGGACGATGCCATCGAAATGGACGTCGACGCGATATGCGACGGAAAACGAGTCCTGATCGGCGGACTGATGCAGCACATCGAGCAGGCGGGCGTGCATTCCGGCGATTCGGCGTGCTCGATTCCGCCGTATGATTTGAGCCCCGAGCTTCAGACTCGGGTGCGCGAACAGGTTCGTCAGCTTGCCGAGGCCCTGGGCGTTGTGGGGCTCATGAACACCCAGTTCGCCATCAAGGGCGAAGAAATTTTCATTCTGGAAGTCAATCCGCGCGCTTCGCGCACCGTTCCGTTCGTATCCAAGGCCACCGGCTATCCGCTGGCCAAGATCGCGGCCCGCTGTATGGTGGGAAAAAGTCTGGACGAACAAGGCATCTTTGAGGAACGCATCCCCGAGTATTACTCGGTCAAAGAGGCGGTGTTTCCCTTCATCAAATTCCCCGGCGTGGACCCGCTGCTCGGCCCGGAAATGAAGTCCACCGGCGAAGTGATGGGCGTGGGAGTCACGTTCGGCGAGGCTTACGCCAAAGCGCAGCGCGCCGCCAGCGTAAAACTGGCCCACAGCGGCAATGTGCTGATCAGTGTGAGGGAGAGCGACAAGTCCAAGGTCATCCCGATAGCCCGAGATCTTCTGGCCAAAGGTTTCCGATTAGTGGCCACGCGCGGATCGGCGAGAGTGCTCGAAGACGCCGGCATACCTTGCATCACCGTGAACAAGGTTTACGAGGGGCGTCCGCATATCGTGGATATGATCAAGAACGACGAACTCCAGTTCATCATCAACACGACCGAAGGCAAGAAAGCCATTGCCGATTCATTCACCATTCGGCGCCAGGCACTGCAACAGCAGATTACCTACACGACTACTATTTCCGGTGCCCGTGCCACCTGTTCCGCCCTTAGCGAACTGGATGCCGGCGATGTCAATCGCCTACAGGATTTGCACCAGGAATTCTGCAAAGTGTGACTTTTGAGGAAACGCAACTATGAATAAAGTTCCACTGACCGCCCGTGGGGCAGAAAAGCTGCGCGAAGAGCTTAACCACCTTAAGACAGTCATGCGCCCGAGGATTATCGAAGCCATCGCCGAGGCTCGGTCGCACGGCGATTTGAAGGAAAACGCGGAATATCACGCGGCGCGCGAGCAACAGGGATTTACCGAAGGCCGGATCAAGGAAATCGAGGCCAAGTTGGCGCACGCTCAAATCATCGATGTGACGACGCTCAATGCCGGGGGCAAGGTGGTTTTTGGGGCCACGGTCGAGCTTGAAGACATGGGCAGCGGCGATTCGGTGACTTACCAAATCGTCGGCGAGGATGAAGCCAATATCAAGGAAGGACTGATCTCCATCACCTCGCCCATCGCCCGGGCGCTGATCGGCAAGCGGGAGGGCGATGTCGCGACGGTACAGGCGCCGGGTGGCGTAAGGGAATTCGAAGTTTGCTCGGTCAAATATATTTAGTTATTTCTTGTCAGGATTTTGCCGATAAAGCGTGATGATATGGCCGATCGATTGAATCAATTCGGCGCCCAGTTCTCCGCAGATCTGGGCGGTCATCTCGCGGCGTTCTTCTCGGTCGGCGGCGTTCACCCGCACCTTGATCAATTCATGATGGTCCAAGGCTAAACCGATCTCGTTCAATACGGCGGGTGTGATTCCCGCCTGGCCGGTGATGACGACGGGTTTCAGGGAATGGGCCTTGGCACGCAAGAATTTCTTATAATCAGATTTCAACTCGGATTTCCTCGGGAACTGGGATTCAATTTGGCCGTACATTAGATTATGCCGCGTAGTCGAAGCAGCCGTCGTTGGCTGGCCGAACACTTTTCCGACGAATATGTAAAACAAGCCCAAGCGCTTGGCTACCGCTCACGGGCGGTGTTTAAGCTGAAAGAATTGGACGAGCGGGAGCACTTGTTCAAGCCGGGCATGGTGGTGCTGGACTTGGGAGCCGCGCCGGGCGGTTGGTCCCAGTACGCAGCTGAGCGGATCGGAAAAAGCGGCGAAATTATAGCGCTTGATCTTCTGCCGATGGAAGCGATTCCGGGTGTGACCGCAATTCAGGGCGATTTTCGGGAAGAATCCGTATTGGAGCAGTTGCAGGCGAAACTGGAGGGCCGGCCGGTCGACCTGATTTTATCCGATATGGCGCCCAACATGAGCGGCGCGCGCGTTGTGGATCAGGCAAGAGCGATGTATCTCGCCGAATTGGCTCTCGATACCGCCGAACAGCTCCTCAAGCCCGGCGGGAGCTTCGTGGCCAAGCTGTTCCAAGGACCCGACTTCGACGACTTCGTGCGGAAATCCCGCCAGATGTTCGGCAAGGTGTCGGTGCGAAAACCCAAAGCTTCGCGGGATCGAAGCCCCGAAGTCTATTTGGTGGCCAAGTCGAGAAAATCGTAGATTAACCCGCATTTCTCACTCTCCTCCAATCGCAAACGTCGCTTTAGTCGCGACCTTCCAATCGCAAACGGGCCTTTAGTCGGCCCCTTCCAATCGCAAACGGCATCTCTGGGAGCGTCAGAGATGCCCTTCCAATCGCAAACGGTCGCTTCGGGAGCGCCGAAGCGACCCTTCCTACTACGGACGCCGTCCCAATTGCAAACAGAGGCCGTAGGATGCTGTGAAGAACGAACCGCCCTTCGACTGGGCTCAGGACAGGCATCGTTCGCGAGCGATGCACCCAATCGCAAACGGTTGCTTTAGTCGCAACCCTTCCTTGGTCGGCACATCCTATAGCCTTGGCACGGCGGCTCGACGTAGTGTCGGCTACGCCTCCGCCGTCGCTCAGTCCGTGCGGCGCGCCACAGCGGAGTTTCGACGCCGTCGCTACGAAGGAGGGTGAGAAATGCGGGTTTAAACCTGCTCCCGGCTCAAGGGTATGGTTTTGGGTGGTTTTACCAACTGAGCCGGGGCGGCGTCTTCCGGCGGAATTTCCTCTTCCCCCAATCGCGGCCAAGCCGCCAGTACCGCCTTGACCAATGTCGCCAAGGGAATGGCGAAAAACACGCCCCAGAATCCCCAGAACCCGCCGAAAAACAAGATGGCGACGATGATGGCCACCGGGTGCAGGTTGACCACTTCGGAAAACAGCAGCGGTACTAATACGACCCCGTCCAGGGCCTGAATGATGCCGTAAGCCAGCAGCAAATACCAAAAATCGTCGGTGAGTCCCCACTGGAAGAAAGCCACGATCATCACCGGAAACGTTACCAATGTCGCGCCGACGTAGGGAATGATCACCGAGAGCCCCATCAGCACCGCGAGCAGCAGCGAGTAATTGAGCCCCATCAGCGAGAACACCGCATAGCTGACGGCGAGCAGCACCGTGACCTCGAAGAACTTTCCGCGTACGTAATTTCCGATTTGCATGTCTACCTCGCGCCACACACGGGTAGAAAGATTGCGGTCGCGGGGCATGTATTGGCTAAACCAACCGAGGATGTAGTCCTTGTCTTTAAGGAAGAAAAACACCAGCAACGGCACCAGGATCAGATAGACGATCAAAGTGATGGCGCTGACCAAGGACGCGTACGAATAAGTCAGCATGGATTGGCCCCAGGCGAGGAGTTCTCTCCGTACCACGCCGGTCAATTCGTAGATCTGTTCCTCGGTAATGAAGTTCGGATACTGCTGCGGCAGCTGCATCACCAGCATTTGTCCGCGGTTCATCCAAGCCGGCAGCTGCTCTATGAGTTGCACGGTTTGCTGATAAAGGAGCGGCAGGAGTGCGACGAACAAAAACAATAGAAAAGCGAGGAAAAGTACGTAGACGATGATGACTGCGGCAAGGCGGGGCAGCTTTTTCCGCACGCCGATCGCGACTAGGCCTTCCAGCAGATAGGCAATGACGCCTGCCGCGAATACCGGCATGAGCATCTGCCCCAAACTGATCACCAGCACGAAACCGACGATCAAAAGAATTGCGAAAGAGACGGCCTGCGAGTTCGGCAGCACTCGCTTGACCCAGTCACTCAACCATTCCCGCACGCTTTGCATGGTGAGAAGTTGCCCTTGTTATGAATTGTTGTTGTGTATTGGCGGACAAATAGTACAACAAACCCGTTGGACGAATAATGGACGTGCGCCAAGTACCTTGATTTCAATGCATTTTAACGCTTTTCTTGCACAATTTATCCACAGGCCCTCAACAGAGTAAACCACAGGATGTTGTGCTTGACGATATGGCGGACCACATTCTATAGTGTATGTCGTAATACATACAGCCATCCTCGGAGGACACGCATCTATGGAAACCGAATCCGCAGCCCGTACCAATCAGCCGACCGCGATTCCCTTGGATCTGCCAACTGTTTCCGCCGATCTGCGCGCAACCGCTCCCGGCGAGATGCGCGTCATCCGGCGCAACGGCAAGGTGACTATTTTCGACGCCGGCAAGATCAGCGTCGCCATTACCAAAGCATTTTTGGCCGTCGAAGGTAATACCGCCGCCGCTAGCCGCCGCATCCACGAGACCGTCGAGGAGCTGACCGGCCAGGTGGTCAATGCCCTGTTCCGGCGGAATCCTTCCGGCGGCACCATTCATATCGAAGACATTCAGGATCAGGTCGAACTGGGCTTGATGCGTGGGGGGCATCACAAGATCGCCCGCGCTTACGTGTTGTATCGCGAGGACAGGGCGCGGCTTCGGGCGCAGAAAGCCGCGGAGCAAGAAGAAGCCCAAGCGCCGGTCATTCACGTGACCCTGCCCGACGGCAGCCAAAAGCCATTGGACATGGCGCGCCTGCAAAAGATCGTCGAAGAGGCCTGCCGCGATCTCGCCGATGTGGATGGAGCCTGGATTCTCGAAGAAACGCAGCGCAACCTGTTCGATGGCGTGCCCGAGAAAGACGTGGCCCCGGCGCTCATGATGGCGGCGCGCGCCCGGATCGAACAGGAGCCGAATTACTCTTACGTGGCCGCCCGGTTGCTGCTGGACAGCCTGCGCAGCGAGGCGCTGAGTTTCCTCGGCCACGGCTTTTTCGAAGCCACTCAAGACGAAATGGCGGACCGCTACGCGGAATATTTCGCGGATTACGTGAAGCGCGGCGCCGAACTCGAGCTCTTGTCGCCCGAGCTGACCCGATTCGACTTACAGCGCCTCGGCGCGGCGCTCAAACCCGAACGCGATCTTCAGTTCACGTATCTGGGCCTGCAAACGCTGTACGATCGTTACTTCATTCACGCCAAAGGCGTCCGTTTCGAGCTGCCCCAGGCGTTCTTCATGCGCGTCGCGATGGGGCTCGCCATCAGCGAAATCGATCGTGAAGCGAAAGCCATCGAGTTCTACAACCTGCTTTCCAGCTTCGATTTCATGAGTTCCACGCCCACCTTGTTCAACTCCGGCACACTGCGCCCGCAGCTCTCCTCGTGCTATCTCACCACCGTGCCGGATGATCTGGACGGCATCTTCGGTGCCATCAAGGACGACGCCCTTCTGTCGAAATATGCCGGCGGCCTGGGGAACGACTGGACCCGGGTTCGCGCCATGGGGTCCCATATCAAAGGCACCAACGGCAAATCCCAGGGCGTCGTTCCTTTCCTCAAGGTGGCCAACGACACGGCCGTCGCCGTCAATCAGGGCGGAAAGCGCAAGGGCGCCATGTGCGCCTATCTGGAAACCTGGCACCTGGATATCGAGGAGTTCCTGGAACTCCGCAAGAACACCGGCGACGATCGCCGCCGTACCCACGACATGAACACCGCCAACTGGGTGCCCGATCTGTTCATGAAGCGGGTGGCGGAAGAGGGCGACTGGACGCTGTTCACTCCCAGCGACACGCCGGATCTGCACGACCTCACCGGCGAAGCCTTCGAGAAGCGCTATTTGGAGTACGAAGCCAAGGTGGACCGCGGCGAAATCACGCTGTACAAGCGGCTTCCGGCGACGCAGCTTTGGCGCAAGATGCTGTCCATGCTGTTTGAAACGGGACATCCCTGGGTCGCCTTCAAGGATCCGTGCAACCTGCGCTATACCAACCGGCACATGGGCGTGGTTCACAGCTCCAATCTCTGCACCGAGATCACCCTGCACACCAACGACAACGAAATCGCCGTGTGCAACCTGGGCAGCGTGAACCTGTCGAATCACGTCACCGAGGACGGCGTTCTCGACGCGCAGAAGCTGGAGAAAACGATCTCCACCGCCATGCGCATGCTGGACAACGTCATCGACATCAACTACTACAGCGTTCCCCAGGCGCGCCGCTCGAACCTGCGCCATCGGCCGGTGGGGCTGGGCATCATGGGCTTCCAGGAGACGCTGTACAAGCTGCGTATCCCCTATGCGTCAGACGAAGCCGTAAGCTTCGCCGACCGGAGCATGGAACTGGTGAGCTACTACGCCATCAAGGCGTCCACCGATCTCGCCGAAGAGCGCGGTCGATATTCCAGCTTCGAAGGCTCGCTGTGGAGCCAGGGCATCCTGCCCTACGATTCCATGGCTCTGGTCGAACAGGGCAGGGGCGGTTATCTGCAACAAGACCGCAGCTTTACGCTGGACTGGGACGCGCTCCGCGAGCGGGTGAAAGCGGTCGGCATGCGCAACAGCAACACCATGGCCATCGCCCCGACGGCGACCATCTCCAACATCTGCGGCGTGTCGCAGTCGATCGAGCCGACCTATCAGAACCTGTTCGTCAAATCGAACCTTTCCGGCGAGTTCACCGTGGTCAATCCGTATCTGGTGAACGATCTCAAGAAGCTCGACCTGTGGGATGCGGTCATGATCAATGACCTCAAGTACTACGACGGCAGCCTGCAAAAGATCGAGCGCATACCGGACCAGCTCAAACAGATCTACGCCACCGCCTTCGAAGTCGATCCGCGCTGGCTGGTCGAAGCCGCCTCGCGCCGGCAAAAATGGATCGACCAGGCGCAATCCCTCAACCTGTACATGGCCGAGCCCTCCGGCAAGAAGCTCGACAACCTGTACAAGCTGGCCTGGATTCGCGGCCTGAAGACCACCTACTACCTCCGCACCATGGGCGCCACCCACGTGGAGAAGAGCACCGCCTTCGACGGCAAGCTCAACGCCGTGAAGACCGACCCCATCGACGATGCGATTCCCGGAACGAAGCACCACCCGGCGGAAGCCGCCTATGCCGAGGCGGCGGCTTCGGGGGTGAAGATGTGTTCGATTGATGATCCGGAATGTGAGGCGTGTCAGTAATTTACTTCCTCTCTACTGTGGGACCTTTCAGTTCCCTCTCCCTCTGGGAGGGGGTTAGGGTGAGGGAAGGAAATTTATCGCTTAACCCATAAATTGTGGGAGAACGTTATGGCAAGAAATACAGGTAACGGTTTTCGCCGTGGATCTATCGATAATCGGTCGCAGACCCAAAATCCCAAAAACGGAAATTGGACAAAGCGTGATGCTTCAACTGGCCGTTTTATGGATCAAAAGACTGATGGCAAACCCTTTAAAGGCGTTGCGAAGGAACCGGATGATCGTCGTTGAGATACCTTATCTGTCGTAGTCGTAGGGTGGGTTAGGCGCAGCCGTAACCCACCGAATAAGGTTTCGCTTTTAAGGTGTCGCTGCCGCGACGGGTTGAATTGAGTGTGGGTTCTCGGACCCACGGCCGAGATACTTTTCGCTATGAAACCCGTCCCTGGTTTTCACCCTGCGGGCCAGCCTTCCGGCTGTTCAAATTCGCTCCCGGCGAATTTGTGCTTGTCCAAAGACAAATTTGTCCGGAACAAATTTGGTCGCACGAAGGGCGCCCGAAGGGTTCGCGCCAGGACGGCGCGAAACAGCAGTACCCAAAAGAAAGGACACCCGATTGCCGCTTGTCTCCTCCGCTCCTCGCTTTCGGCGGGGGTCGCCAGAAGGGGCTTCCATGCCCCTCTGGCGACGCGCGGAATCCATTCCACGCCCCTACCGGGCTATTCCCGCCGAAAGCTCCGGTGCTCGGCGCGGCAAACAGGGAAACAAAAGACTAGAGGAAATCGACCAGCATAAAATTCGACGGAATGCGCTGGGGAACGAGATCAGCAATTTGAAGGTAACCGCCATGCGACAAGAACATATCTTTCCGCCGGAAAAATTCCCTCTTACGGAGTCGATCTTGTTTGAAGGGGATGCGTTTCACGTTCTCCAACGAATCCCATCGGAATCAGTGCAATGTGTAGTCACGTCGCCGCCCTATTGGGGCCTGCGGGATTATGGCATCGAAGGCCAAATCGGATTGGAGCCGACGTTGCCGCAGTTTTTGAACCGGCTCGTCGCGATATTTGCGGAAATCAAACGGGTCCTCAAATCCGATGGGTTGTTATGGCTCAATATCGGCGATGGCTACACCAGCGGCAATCGGGGGTATCGAGCGCCGGACAAGAAAAATCCAGCGCGGGCAATGAACGTTCGCCCGGATACACCGGAAGGTCTTAAACCCAAAGATTTGTTGGGCATTCCCTGGCGTCTGGCGTTTGCGCTCCAAGAAGATGGGTGGTATCTCCGCAGCGACATCGTTTGGCACAAACCCAATGCGATGCCAGAAAGTGTTGCTGATCGTCCGACCCGTGCCCATGAATATCTATTCATGTTCAGCAAATCGGAGCGTTATTATTACGACCGCGAGGCAATACGGGAGATAGGGGGAAACGGAAAACCACGTAATCGGCGCAGCGTCTGGGATATTAATACCCAAGCATTTCCGGGCGCGCATTTTGCCACGTTTCCGCCCGCTTTAATCGAGCCTTGCATACTCGCTTCCACGAAGCCGAACGATTTCGTGCTCGATCCTTTTTTCGGTTCAGGTACCGTAGGACTTGTTTGTTTAAGCCATGGACGCCGGTATGTGGGTATAGAACTTCATTCGGAATATGTCCGAATGGCGGTTCAAAGATTGGGTATTTTCGAACCGAGTGTCATTAAGGTAGCTGCATAATGGCTGCCTTCCGAATTCCCGCACCCGAATTGCAAATCGATTTTTCATTTGCACTCGGTCAGATGCGTACTTTGTACATGCAGGATGCGCTTGGTTCGACGGTAGAGAAGACCGATCTTGCCCTGCTGAATACCCAGTTATCCGAATACGTTCCCGAACATTGTCTTAAAGCCTTGGCTGCCCGAGGGCTGCGTGGCGAGTTGGTGTTTCCTGTTCCGTGCTTATTTGAACAGAATCCGCGATTATTAGGGTATTACCGGCTTTTGCTCGGCTTCAGTCAGAAAGCTTTTTATAGCGCGGAGTTTGGTGTTTCGGGTTTCAAAGCAATGGAAGAGTTCGGGCGTTTGAACGAGGGACAAAAGGCCTCTCTGTCCGCGCTGTGCAAAGCTTTGATCGATAGCGCTTGCGCCTTGGTGGAGGGTATCGGCGCAGATCGGCTCAGTCGCGAGTTACTGGACGACTTGGCCTTGCTGACGGTTGGTCCGCAACTCCGTGGCGGAGCGAATGTGAAGAAAGGGGCGGAAGGCATTGTTCGCGTGTTTGAGGCGATTCATCTTATCGTCCAACATGCCGCTACTTCATCGAGTTCGGGAAAAATAGAGATCGAAAACGCCGCAGGGCGCAAGGTGTCTATCGCATTTGCGCCCGATCCCGACATTGTCATACGTGAAGAAATGGCGAAAGGTAAATTTCGGAACATTATCGCCGTCGAAGTTAAAGGGGGTACCGATTTTTCCAACATTCACAACCGTATCGGAGAAGCTGAAAAAAGTCATCAAAAGGCAAAAGCTTCCGGTTATGTGGAATGCTGGACTGTCGTGAATGTCGACCGCATTGATCTTGATATGGCAAAGCGTGAGTCTCCTTCTACAAATCGGTTTTATCGGCTTTCGACGCTTATAAATGGTCGATCTGAGGAGTATGAGGATTTTAAAGATCGCATTATTTCACTGACCGGAATCCGGAATAATTGACGCTGATGAGTCTCATAGTCAGCAATGCGTCTGCAAAATGCGGGCATCACGTTGGATAGATTGTTTACGAATGAAGATGATTTGTCCGTCGACGCAGCCGAGCATCGCTGGCGTGGGCGGGAATGGCCCGAAGGGTGGACGCAGGGATGCGTCCACTCGGCAGTATGGTAGGGGGGGTTAGGCCTTCGGCCGTAACCCACCGAATAAAAGGTTTCGCTTCGCGAGGGTTCATTTGACTATGGGTCCGAGAACCCGCACTCATAAACCCATCGCGGCAGCGAAACCTTATTCGTTCGAACTCGAAAAAGATAAATACCATATTACGGAAGAGCTCTGAACGATACCGGCCATGCCGATTGTCCAAAGAATTAGGCGCATGGAATACCCTGCAAAGAACAGCGTAACATACGAGATTCTCGAGTTTGGCACATGGTCGTGCCGAAATGCCTTCAGCACCCAACGATCCAGGACGTAATGAGTCATCAAGACGGTGAAATGCCGGAAAATACGCTCGATGCCGTCAAGGCGCTACGGCGGCTGGAACCGCCGCAGCGGGCGGAGGCACTGTCGCATTATCCGCCGGAAGTGGCGCGGGCTGTTTTTGAACAGTTCGAAGCGCCGCTGCAGAAGGAGGTGCTGGCGTTTCTGCGCGATCATCAAGTCAATCGATTGCTCGAGGATCTCGATCCGGATGACCGAGTCCGCCTGCTGGATACCTTGCCTGAGCCGGTAGGCCAGGCTCTGCTGGCCCGCCTCAGTCCCCGCGAAAGGCGCCTGACTCACAAATTGCTCGCCTTCCCCGTGGAGAGCGCGGGCCGCATCATGAATCCGGAGTATTTGCCGCTTCGGCCGGAGTTTTCGGTACGGGACGCGTTGACCTTAATCCACCGCGAGGGCCGTGCGGTCAGTACCGTGAACGTGCTGCCGGTCCTCGACAGCGGCGAGCGGCTGGTGGGATTGGCAATGCTTAGTGCTCTGGTGCTGGCCGACCCGGGCCAGCAGGTGGAGGACGTCATGCTGGCGCCGGTACCCACGGTAGCGCCTGAGACAGACCAGGAGCAGGTGGCCAGTCTGATTCAGGCGGCGGATCTGTTGGCGCTGCCGGTAGTCGACGATGCTCGGCATTTGCTCGGCTTGATTACGGTGGATGACGCCATGGACGTCGTTCAGCTCGAACAGGAGGAGGACTTTGCTCGGGCCGGTGGTAGCGAGCCGGTGGATCGTCCCTATTTTTCGATCACCTTGTTGGATCTGGCCCGCGCCCGCTTTGTCTGGCTGTTGCTGCTTGCCTTGGCCGGCGCCCTGACGGTCAACGTAATCACCGCTTTCGAATCACTGCTGGAGCAGACGATCAGTCTCTCGGTGTTCATACCCCTTCTCGTCGGTATTGGGGGCAATTGTGGAGCCCAATCGGCGACTACCGTGATCCGTGCCATGGCTACAGGCGATGTCAACGGGGTGGGAGTCGGGCGCGTGGTATTCCGCGAGACTCGGATCGGCATTCTGCTCGGCACTGCCGTGGCTTTGCTCGCCTATGTGCCCGTGTTGCTGCTGTTCGAATCGGGGCTGGCTACGACAGTTTCCCTGACCCTGATCGCCATCTGTGTCCTCGCAACTCTGGTAGGTGCCGGAATGCCGCTGTTGGCGCGACGGTTCGGTATCGATCCGGCGGTAGTGAGCGCTCCTGTTGTGACGACGCTGGTCGATACTCTCGGCTTGGTCTTATATTTCCTGATCGCAAAGGTCGTCATGGAGTTTTGATGGCGGCGCGAATGGGGGGCGGGCGGAAACACGATTGACGTTTATCCGCGAGTAACCGGTTTACCCTGCCGGGGGGGCGGCGGATTGCTCCGCCAAAGCTCATTCGTGTCGGATCGGCTTTCTTTTTCTCAGCCCCAGCAAGAAACAATAAGCCCCTATCGCCGCCAAAACATGTTTGAGCGCATGCCCGCTGATCGGGTACATCACCTGAAAGATCGTCTCATCCAGCAGCTCCGCCAGTTTGGCGACCAAATAGAACCCGAGCAATGCCCAGATATACCCGCTTCCCGTGAACGAAGGCGAGAACAACAGCAGTATCAGCGGAATCAGCAGCATGGGTAGAAATTGGACGAGGCCGTAAGGGCGTAGGTCCCCTTGTCCGGATTGTTCGGTCACGTGCCAATAGATGATGGAGGCAATACCGACGAGAATCAGCGGCCATAACAGTTTTTGCCCCGCCTGGCGGGAAATATATTCGCCGACGATGATGGAGACGAAAGCCATGAAGGCGACGGTCATGGGCAGACGGTCCCAGACCAGTGTCGTATTGTTTGGATCGAGATGGTAATACGCCGAGCCGGGGCCGATCAGTGCGATACCGATGAAGAAGGCGAAATAGCTTGCCCGGAGCTCCGGGAGCGTTCGATCCGGCACTCCCCGGACGAGTTCCCGAAGCGCAGCCAGACCGACCAGGAGGAAGAGGAGATTGGTCGCGACATTCCAGAAATGCGGCATGCCGAACCACCGGCTGCGGTCGGCGAACTCGTGATAGGCCGGGTCTTGCGGGACGGCGGGAACCAAAAACATGCCGATGACCGCGAGCGCGATAATGCCGAGCAGTAAAGCCAGTTTTGGGGTTCTGTGGCGTTCTGTTTTCATGCGATGAAGCTAAAGGAATGCGAGCGTTGACGCACTCCATGCTATACACAGCCGGCCGGTCTGCATACTATTAGCCGACGGATGGCCTTGGGCGTCCGTGTTCAGACATGAGGAGACATCCTATGAAAACAATAACGCTGGGGTTGCTGGTCATGCTTTTAGGGGAGAGCGGCACGACAACCGCTACCGAGGCTGGTATCGAAAGCGCCACCAAACAACTCTTGAAAGATACTGCCAAAACGGTGGTTCAGCGCGGTACGCGCGAGCGAGTGCACGTGGCGGCCGAGAGCATAGAGAAAGCCAAAAACCTGAGGGAAAGCATCGATAAAGCGTCTGCTGCGATAGGAGAGCAAGCCCTAGACACTGCCAAGGAATCTGCCGAGGGGCAGCTGAAGGATGCTGTCCCGGCACAAGCCAAACAAGGCGTCAAGGCTGTCGAGGACGGTGTGGATCAGGCCAAGGCGATCAAAAGCCAAGTCAAAAATGCACCCAAATCGACCCGGGACGCTGCTCAGGTCGTAAAACGCAAGGCTAAACAAGAAGCGGCCGAGAAGGCACTCGAGCTATTGCGTTAACCTGCTTTTTGCGCCTCGCCCGGTCAAGGGCGAGGTGGCAACCTCGATTGATAAACTCTTGGCCGGATTCACTCGGGCGTACGCCGGCCGATAGACCGTCCATATCCCGTGCAGTGTAAACACAGCCTATTAACGGCGGAATACCGCGGTGGACCATAACGCCCGCCCGAATTCGAGCCCATATCCTTGTTGAGATTCACGTTTGACGATGACCGAATACCGGAGCAACCGCACGATTTTTCCTCTTTCGACGGCAAAAACGACCATGGCGGGTTTTCCCACGGATGCCTCTGTGTGCGTGGGCATCTGCAGAAAAATGCCGGAACGGCTCAGGTTTTTGGTGATTCCGCGTGATGGATTGCCGGCAGGGGGGATGAGATAAGTGCGAACGGAAGAAATCGAACGCGGTGCGACCCGTCGATCTTCGGGGGAGTCGGTCTTTTTATTCATCGTGTCCAGCCTTTGTTATTAGATAACCCCAACGTCGAAATTTCATCACATTTGTCAGAGCTTGACGAGAACGGTTTGCACATCCCCGGTTCGGAGGCAACCCACATCCGAACTGTCTAAGGAGTAGAATAAATACCACAAATCGAGAGTCGACTTGGACTCGGAAGAGAATCAGTCGATCGAGATGCGACGCAGCAACCAAAGGAGCTCGGATCATGGCCGAAAAACTTTTGCGCGATATTAAACCGGTTTCCCCTGAAAACCTTGACGATCTGATGCTGATCATGGCCAAGAACATCGAAGAGTCGTTATTCAAGAGCGGAGCACGGCCGGGGCTCGATTATTCCATCTTGGACCTTTACAAACTGGCGCAGCCCTTTGCGCTGGAAGTGTTCAGGAAGAACATCAACACCATGTCCTTTACCGTGCAGTGGTAGCGCGGTTCGGCCCAAAAAACGCGGGAGAGGCTTGCCGGCAAAAGTTATAGCCTACATATTGTGTCTATAATGTTTTTGTGCACAATATATAGTCGCTTAGGTTGGCAACCGCTCAACGATCGAGAGTTGCATAGATATTTCTCCTGAACACTCACGGGCCGAAAAGAGGAAAAAAGCATGTTGAATTGGGAAGATCCCCTCGCTGGCGTTACCGGCAAATCCGTCAAAGCTGAAACTAATCCGAATGCGCCCCGGCTGGCGGAATGGGGAGGGGAACTAGCCGCAGCGCGCGATACCGGCAAGGTCAGTCCCGAATTTCAGGATTTTTTTGCTGAAACGCGATACGAAGCGGACCAGGGGATTGCTGCGGGCAGCGACTCTCGTACCGGTGCGACTGGCCTTGAGAGCATCGAAATGGGGGCCCGGCGCATCCAGGTCGATGACAAGCAGATTATCAATTGCCGCGCCGACCTGAATCAGCTCGTGCCGTTCAAGTACCGTTGGGCCTGGCAGAAATATCTGGATGCCTGCGCCAATCACTGGATGCCGCAGGAAATCAACATGAACGCGGACATTGCGCTTTGGAAGAGTATCGACGGACTGACCGAAGACGAGCGCACCATCATCAAGCGAAATCTCGGATTCTTTTCCACCGCCGATTCCCTGGTGGCCAACAATCTGGTTTTGGCGGTATACCGGCACATTACCAATCCGGAGTGCCGCCAATATCTGCTGCGCCAGGCTTTCGAAGAGGCTCTGCACACTCATGCCTACCAGTATGTCGTCGAGTCTCTCGGCATGGACGAGGGAGAGGTGTTCAACATGTACCGTGAATTGCCGGCCGTGGCGCGCAAGGCGGAGTGGGCCTTGCCGTTCACCCAGTCTCTGGGCGATCCCGCATTCCGGACCGGAACGCCCGAAGACGATCAGCGCCTGCTTCGCGATCTCATCGCCTTCTACGTGATTTTCGAAGGGATCTTCTTCTACGTCGGCTTTACCCAAATCCTTTCGATGGGGCGACGCAACAAAATGACGGGCACCGCCGAGCAGTTTCAATACATCTTGCGGGACGAATCGATGCACATGAACTTCGGCATCGATGTCATCAACCAAATCAAGATCGAGAATCCGCATCTCTGGCGCAAAGACTTTCAGGATGAAATCATCCGCATGATTCGCGAGGCGGTGGAGATAGAGACGCAATATGCCTACGACACCATGCCGCGTGGCGTATTGGGGCTGAATGCCGGCATGTTCAAGGATTATCTGGAGTTCATCGCCAACCGACGCTGCGCCCAGATCGGTTTGCCGGAGCAGTACCCCGGCGCTGGCAATCCATTCCCTTGGATGAGCGAAATCCTGGATCTCAAGAAGGAGAAGAACTTCTTCGAGACCCGGGTAACGGAATATCAGACCGGCGGCGTTCTGAGCTGGGATTGATCTCGGTCTCTTCCCGGAACTACGCTCTATAGCATTTTTCCGGTTTGGCGTGGCGCCCGAAGGTGCAGTAGGTCGGCATCCTTTCCCAATCGCAAACGGTCGCTTTAGTCGCGACCCTTCCCGACGCAGCGGGTTTGTCGGCAAAGGATTGCCGACCTACAAACTCCCGATCCTCGCCGCTAAACCGCGGTGAAAAGCGCTCTATAGGCCATCAGGCTTCCCTGTCCGGTTGGCGACAGTGCAGCGCTTATCGATCGTGCTGCGCTGTCTCGCTGGCCGACCGGAGCAAGCTTCCTCTACCGACGGAGAGTCCCCGGCATCGTAGTCTTCCCGTGTAAAGCCGGGCAAGCTAAGGCCTCATCG
Organism: Methylocaldum sp. RMAD-M; assembly: GCF_017832375.1. Lineage (NCBI taxonomy): Bacteria > Pseudomonadati > Pseudomonadota > Gammaproteobacteria > Methylococcales > Methylococcaceae > Methylocaldum > Methylocaldum sp. RMAD-M. The sequence continues at coordinate 221,019 of NZ_JAFIBZ010000003.1, forward strand.
CCGGGTATACCGGTGCTTGGCGCCAGCCGGGAAGTACTCGGGATCCTCGAACGGCCGTAGCGTAACTTTGGGGAGTTGTTTTTCCGGCGGCGTGTAGTTGGCGAATTCGCTGTTGAGCCGCAACAACTGCGCTTTGACGGATTCCGCAAGCGTCCGGCATTTCTGATCGTCCGCCGTGGCGCCGGGCAGAAGTTCGGCGGTCACGCTCAGGTATTTGTCCCCGTCTGCCGATTCCTTCGTTTCCAGGACGAATTTGCCCGTCGCCCAAGCCATGATATGCGGCTGTTCCAGGCCGACCGTCACGTTTTCCGGATAGATATTGGCACCGTAGAAAGACACGGTGAAATCCGCGCGTCCGAATACATAAACGAAGGGCAGGGGTCTACAGGGAAAGGTTTCGTCCAAACCGTATTCGGCCAGCGGGCCCGCTCCCCAATCTCGCAGAAAATCGCGCATCTCACCGTAACCGACAACTCCGCCTTTATCGGCGATGTGATAGCGGATCAGCGGCACTCCGTTGTCGCCCGAAACCACCAGGGTTTCCTCGTGGACCTCGAACAACCGGCTGATCGGGTCGTACTGAACCAGCGTAGGCAGGCGCGATTCGCCGAAGAGCTCCCTGGCCGCCTCGGGGCGGTCCGCCAGAAAGCGGCGGACGGCGATGCTCAGCGGCGTTTCGTTGCCCAAAACCCCGGCATCCGCCGTGCCATAGAGCGAGGCCGAATCGTAGCAGGGCGCTTTCGAGCCGACCCGCTCGCCTACCAGGTTCCGCCATTCCTCGCTGAACACTTCGCCGGCGAAGACCATTTTCACCCGATAGCGCGGCCATTCGATTCCGGCGGCAAGACCCGCATCGATGACATCTTTGATGAACGGCGGATAGCCGAGGAGCACGGTTTGTTCGAAACTCGGCGAGAGTTCCTGGATCACCCGGAAGATTTCGTCCTTTTTGTTGCCGGGCGTCGCCACCATCAGGGGATACCCTTTGGCTGCGAGATGCCAGGCGCAGGACGTGGTGTACAGTCCGCCGACCCAGTTCCCGAGGGCGAAGCAAACCACGGCCAGCGTGCTGCGTTCGTGCGCCCAGAAACTGTCGTGAAATATCTGCTCGAAACGAAGCGCGATATCGAGCTCGTCGATGATCGATCTGGGCCAGAACGTGGGTTTTCCGGTCGAACCCGAGGAAACCGCCACCCGGTCGCACTCCGCCAAGCGGCCGTTGCGGCAGCGCTCCGGCAGTGGGTAGACATGCATGTAATTGGGCTTGTCGATCAGGGGAAGCTGCCGAAAGGCATCAAAAGATCCGACGGTCTCCGGCGCTATGCCATGGGCGCCGAGAAATGTTCGGTAAGCCGGAACACGGCTCGCCGTTCGGTGGAAAAGGTCCAATACGGCGGATTCAGCATCCATGGCAAGCCGGTCGGCCATCAGTTCGTCGAGCGAGCTAAATAGAAAGTGGTGAAGCCGGCTTTGAATTTCGGAAGTGCGATGGGTCAACACGGTTCGTCGCGCCGATTAAAATGTGGTGCTTTGAATTATGATCTCCGGCCACCCCGGGCGCCACCGCCATCGAAACTTCGCGGGCGTGCCGAGGTGTGCTTATTTGGATTTGAAGTCGATGAGCAAAGTTTGGGTTTTTCAGCAATCTACGTTAGAAGTCGCATTGGACGAGTGGGTCCAGGAGCAGATCGATCACTATCCGCACAAGGAGGAGCTTATCCGCACCGTGGCCCTCGCGATGCGCGATTTCCTCGATTCGCGGCAGGTGGCCGAGCACAAGATGGTGATGAACTTGCCGGACAAACCATAGGGCGTTTTCCGGCTTGGTGTGGCGTCCTCACTATGCAAGTAGGTCGGCAAACCTTTGCCGACAATGCTCTCGGCGACCCAGTGTGTCGGCAACGGATTGCCGACCTACAAATTTCCTAAAACTCACCGCTAAACCGTTGCCGACCAAGATGTCTTGACGCCATTCCGCCGATCTGTTTCAGTCGACAGGGCGGTTGTTCCGATTCCGGCTTGCCCAAAGGAGGCAATATGCACGGCTTGATTAAGACGGCGGTTTTGTTGATCGCTATTGCGAGCGGAAGCGTCTGGGCTTACGGTGGCGGGGGCGGCGGAAGCAGCGGGTGCGCCGAGCCGAAATTCTTCGAACCGAATCCGACCGGCGCCGTTGCCGCGCTTGCCGAGTTCGCTTTCGTCGCGTCGGACAATACCGACAGCGATACTCTTACGGTCGAAATCAACGGCCAACCGGTTACGCCGGTACTCGAACGCCTGAGAAGCGGCGACTGGCGAGTCAAGGCCGTCCCGCCGCAGCCCCTTACCGAGCCAGGTAAGGTTCGGATCACGGTCAAGGCGAAGAGCCGGGACGGGTGCTGGGGATTTCAGCCGTATGCTGTCGAGGTCAAGCCGTGAGTTTCCGGCCGACTGCGCCAGCGTGAGCTTTTCGGCCGTTTTATCCCCACTGCTCCAGCACTACGACCTTCCACGCGCGGTTTTTTGTGGGCCGAACCGTTTGCCAGGCGGCAATGCGATTGGATTCTCGGCCGCTTCCATGGGTCGGGCCGTGGTAATAGCCGATGCCGGCTTCCTGATCCGCAATCTGTCTTGCGAGCTGGCGCAGTTCCGGAATTTTGTCGAACCGTTCTTCGCGGAACAGGTTTTCCCCGATTTCGTCCGTATCGGTATCGTAAAGGATGAAACCGTCGTCCTGAATGATCCACACGGCTCTCTCCTGGGTTTGGAGTCCCGCGGGCAATAGTTTTCCCAGGAACTCGGCGGCCTTGAAACGGGTGGACAGAAAACCCGGTATGGTCTTGCCGCGCTTTATGGGTACGACGAGGGTTACCGCGTCGAAACCTTCGGGCGCCTCGTAGACGCGGCTCAGTATGGGTTCGGCCAGTTCCAACGCCAGACGATTGTGTTCGAGCCGGGAGGTATCGGCGCCGATGGCTTCAGCGTATTTCGCCGGCGCCACGGCGGTGATCGTGCCGGGGGCGATCGTGGCGGCGAAAAGTTCGGCGTCGGGATACCGGGTCAGCAGGGATGTCAGAAGCGGAGTCATGGCCTTGCGGTCGCCTATGTTGCCGACGGCGCCAGCGAGCCGTTCCATCCCGTTTCGTATCGAGCCTATGGCATTCGCTATGTCTTCCGCGATCTGATCGGCGGCGGTCAGGTTTTCGTTGGATATGCGGGTGACGTCGGCCAGCGCCGTTTCCGCACGCTCGCGGGCATGGACCGCCATTCGTCGCTCGGCGACGGCCACTTCCCGCTCTTTCCGGGCATCCATGGCAAAATGGACCGCCAGCCCCGCACCGATCGCGACGGCCATGACGACCGCAAGTCCAGCGGAAAGCGCTGCCTTGTTGCGGGCGACGAAACGGCGCAGCAACTCGCCGCGCGAATAAGCGTACGCGCTGACCAATCGTCCATCGCGGAAAGCGCGCAGCTCGTCGGTCAATTCGGCGGCGTCCCGGAAGCGGCAAAGCTTGTCCTTCGCGAGGGCCTTGTCGCAAATGGCGGTAAGCTCGGCCGGTGCGGGAACCGGACCTTTGCGCGAGGAGGGCAGCGGCGCTTTGGACTTGAGCTGCTCGACGATGGACGAGAGGCTGCCTTTGAGCGGCGCCCGTCCGACCAAGATGTGATACAGAATGCAGCCGAGGGCGAATACGTCGGTTCGCGCGTCCACTTCGCCATAACGCTGATCCACTTGTTCGGGCGCCATATAAGCGGGTGTCCCGAGGATTTCGCCGACTTGAGTGAGGTCGTCGGATCCGGCCTCTTCGGATGCGGCCGGTACGGCCCGGCGGAAGACATCGGCTTCGATGCCGATCTTGGCGAGACCCCAGTCCAGGATGATGGTTTCGCCGAATTGTCCCAGCACGATGTTGCCGGGTTTGAGATCCCGGTGCACCACGCCTTTTGAATGGGCGTAGGCCATAGCCTCGCAGACATCGATGAGCCGGTCGAGCAATTGCAGACGTTTTGCAAGCGCCTGTTCGGGCTGTTCCGAATTGCATGCGGAAAGCGCTTCGGCCAGGGTCTGCCCCCGTACGAGGCGCATCACGTAATAAGGAGCACCTTGGGAAGTGGTTCCCATGTCGTAGACCGGAACGATGCCCGGATGCTCCAGGCGTCCCGTGATTTGGGCCTCGCGGAGAAAACGGAGCCTGATGGTGGAGTCGACGGCTTCGTTCGATGCGAGCATTTCCTTGATGGCGACCTGACGCCCAACGCGCTCGTCGAAACCGAGCAGCACCCGCCCCACGCCCCCCTGGCCCACTGTGCCGCACAAGGAGTAATGATCGGTGAGTCTGTAATCGGCTGTGGATTCCTGCGAACCTTGCGCAGCATCGAGCTGGAGTTTCAGCACCGTGTAATCGTCGAAATCGGCGTTATCGTTACCGCGCATTGGTCGATCGTGTGTATTGAACGAAGCTCACATTAATGTAGTTCGTCATCGGCTAAGGGACAAACGGACGGCGACGATCGTGCCGAGCCGATCGGCGCCACGGTCGGCTCTTATCCAAGAACGGAAGGGGCGGAACGCGGGTCTAATTGCTTGACGTTGCCCGAATCGTACGGAAGTAGCGATATGGTCACTAAGCGCGTAATGGGCGATTTAGCGACAGGGGCAGAGAACGAAGGCGTGCGGAAGGGAGTCGCCGTCAGCTCAGGGAAATCGAGTCCGATCAGGTGCCTTTTGTTCTGCCTTCTCGCGAGCATCGCGGTCTTGTGGTTTCGACCGGTGCATTCGGCGGAGATCTACAAATGCCGAACCGATGCCGGGTTGTTATATACCGATGAACCGGCTTCGAGGAGTTGCCGTCGGATGCATATCAAGGTCACCAAACCCGACCCCGAGGCGATTGCGCGATTGGAGGAATGGAAAGAGCAGCAGGCGGCCGAGGCGGCCCGGAAAGCGGCGGAAGCGCGTGAAGAACGCTTGGTCCGGGTTCGCGAGCTGGAAGCCCTGGCGGCATGGCAATCGGCACGCGCGGCTATGGTGGACGCCGAGGCCGCTCAGTATTGCCAATATCCTCAGCCGGTCTATTTTCCGTTATGGACTTATCCCGGAGTCCCCATTTTTCGTGATTATTCGAGTTTTAGCGGATACCCGTTCCCGTATGGGCACGACGCAAGGCGCTACTCGCGATACGGAATGTCGCCCGACCGAATTCATTTCTGGCGAGAGCGGCGATAAGGACCGGGCCGAACAAGGGAACATTCCTCGCGCCGGCAGGTGCGGCAACGCGAAATCAAACCGAGCCGATAAGAAAGGCGACGACGAACGAACCGAAAAGAACAAGCAGTCTCCCGAGGAGCCTGACGCCAAGTCTCAGCTCCACGACGGGGTTTCCTAAAACCGCGGCTCGTCGCTTTTCTGCCTGACGCGGATGTTGTTCTCGACCGACTTGACGCCTCGGATTCCGCGCGTGATCGCCTCGGCATGCCGGCGTTGATCCTCGTCGGGAACGAAACCGCCGAGTTGCACATGCCCCTGATGGGCTTGCACCTGGATGCCGAGACCGCCGACATAAATGTCCTGTAAAAGCGCTGCCTTGACCCTGCTCGCAATAGTAACGTCGTCGGCATTGGCGCCGAACTCCGTCTTCTTGCCTTCCGAATTGGCGCAGCCGGTCAGGACGAGCACCGCAATGGACACCAGGAAATATCGCCGTTTCATTTTTTCCTTGCCTGGTTTCGATCTACGGCAGTAGCCAAGCCCAAATGCTCGTTCAATCCAGTCGTACTTGAAGCATGAGACGCTCTTAGCCAGCCGTCCCTAGAGCGTCTCGTTTCCTCCGTCATCTGAGCGAGATCGGGGTTTTCGTGCTGGATTCGCGTTGGCGCTCGAAAGGCGCTTCTGTTTAGCGTCGGCCGCAAATCCGATGTGAAAATCTATTGGTTTTGCCCGTCTTCGGAGCCGCCTTCTCCGCCTTCCGTGCCGCTGTCTCCGCCCGTTGCCCCGCCGGGACTGCCCGTACCTTGCTCGCCTTCGGGCTGCCGTGGCTCCGCCGCGGGCGTGGTTTGCTGGCCTTCGCCTTGGGGTTGCTGTCCCGTCTCCGGCTGACCGGTTCCGCCTTCTTTTTGTTTTTCCCCGAATGGTTGGAAACCCTCCCAGCCGGGGTAGGACTTATCGCGATCGGCTTCGGTCCCCGCGACGACAGTCGCCTTGTCCAGAGATTTCTTAGCCGCCCAGACCGGATTCGCGACAAATAGCAGACTCGATACGGCTGCCGCCAGGGCGATCGAGATTATGTGGCGCATGGATTCCCTCCTGTTTCGCATCCTTATTCGGAAGCTGCCCGACAACATCGAATGAAAATTACTAATAGCACGAACGCCGGTCTCGGTCTCTATGGACTATTACGAGGGGAAGGTGCCGAGCTCATGTAAACATGCAAACACCCATACTCCGATTTCGCCCCACGGCCCGGTGAAATGCGGTTAATCGGAGGTCTCGTGAAAAGACGTTAAACTACGCGCCAACTTTTGCCTCCGTCCCGTCCGCAGAAAGGGGATCATGCGGCAACCCTATGCGGCGATGGAGCGGGCGAACCCTGCGACTTGTCACGAAACACAATCAATATCCAATAATGTTCAGTATTTGGGCGGAATTTGCCGCTTGCTTCCTCTTGACCGCTTATGCCGGAACGAAGCTTTCGTTATACGGCGATGTCATTGCTGACAAGACCGGCCTCTCGGGAAACTGGGTGGGACTGGTCATGCTTGCCACCGCGACATCGTTGCCCGAGTTGATTACCGGGTTAAGCTCGGTCACGCTCGCATTGGCGCCGAACATCGCCGTGGGTAATGTGCTCGGTGCTTGCGTTTTAAATCTGATGATTCTGGTCGTGGTCGATTTCCTCCACCGTAAAGAATCGATTTATCGCCGCGCCAGCCAGGGCCATATTCTCTCCGCGGGTTTTGGAGTGGTCATGATCGGCCTGGTGGGGTTCAACGTTCTCCTCGGACAGCGAAACGGTTGGGCCATAGGGCATGTAGGCGTTTATATGCCTGTCATCGTTCTGATGTATTTGATCGCCGTGCGTTCGATTTTTCATTACGAAAAGCAGCAGGTGATCGAGTTCGCGGAAGAGGTTACCGATCGTTATGCCGGCATCTCGCTGCGCCGCGCGATCGTGAGTTACGGCGGGGCCGTGGTGGTCGTAGTCGCCGCCGGCGTATGGATGCCGTTCATCGCGACCAAGCTCGCGACGGCCATGGGGTGGCACACGTCATTCGTCGGCACGCTGCTGGTCCCGATAGTCACCTCGATGCCCGAACTCACGGTTACTCTGGGTGCTTTGCGGCTCGGGGCACTCGACATGGCGATCGCCAATCTCCTGGGGAGTAATCTTTTCAACATTTTGATTATCGCGATCGACGATTTGTTTTACCACCCAGGGCCTTTGTTATCCAACGTATCGGCCATCCACGGCGCGTCGGCGATGTCGGCCGTAATCATGACTGGTCTCGCGATCGTGGGCATTCTGTATCGACCGGCGACGCGTGTCTTCAAAACAGTGGGCTGGATCAGCCTCGGGCTCTTTGCGATTTATTTGCTAAATTCCACGGTGCTCTACCTCCATAGCGAGTAACCGGCCGAAGGTAGGCTTTGCCAGTCGGTTCGCCGGAAGAGTTTCTCAGCTCAAAAAAACGGTTCTCGGTCTTGAAAGAGAACTTCGATCCGCGCTCCGCCGTGATCGGAACGTGACAGCCGGACCCGCGCGTCATGCTGCTCGGCAATTTCTTTGACGATCGCAAGCCCGAGCCCGCAGCCGTCGCCGGGACTGCCCGGGGGGCGATAAAACCTCTCAAAAATCCTGTCCGCCTCGGAATCCGGAATGCCCGGCCCGTCATCTTCCACGATGAGGCATGGATGGGTATCCGCCGCGAGCCGTACCGTAATTTGGCCATGATCGCGTCCGTAGCGGATGGCGTTGTCCAGGAGATTGTTGAGCAATTCGCGGAGCAGGGTTTCCTCGCCTTGCACGTATACCGGAGCCTGCGGTCCTTCGAAGCTCAGATCCATATCGCGTTGCAGCGCTCTCGGCACCCAATCCATACAGGCATCCCTTGCGATGGCGCGGAGGTCCGCCCGCGAACCGGGGCGAGAGCCGCCCAGAGCCGTTTCCGAGCGCGCCAGCACCAAGAGCTGCGTGCTCAACCGCGATGCCCGGTCGGCGCAGTTTCGGATTTGCGCGAGGGCGGGGCGCATCGTCGCCAGCTCGGTTTCCCGCAGAGCACGCTCCGCCTGGACTTTCAGGCCGGCCAACGGGGTTCGCAGCTGGTGCGCGGCATTGGCGATGAAGCGCTGCTGGGCAGTGATTGCCGTGGAGAGCCTCGCGAGTAGATCGTTGATGGTATGGGTCAGCGTGAGCACTTCGAGAGGTACGCCGGTATCAGGGATCGGCGCGAGGTCGCGCGGCGAGCGTTGGGCGATTTCGCGCGTCAATGTGTTTAGCGGATGCAGGCCCCGGTTGATGCCTATCCAGATGTACAGCCCAGCGCCAAAAACCAGCAAAAATTGGGGTACCAGCTCGGCCAGGAGAATGTCGGTCATCATGCTGCGTCTTTTCCTTATCGTCTCGGCAACCTGGACCAAGACTTCCTCGGAACTGTCCTTGGGCGTGGCGAGCATGGAAACCACCCGGACGCTGTGGTTTTGAATCATACTGTCGAAATACACCGGCTGATCGCGGACCGAAGCCAAGTCGGGCGGCGGTGGAACTCGCTTGTCCCCGGCCATGAATCCGTGGCGGGACGATTCGATTTTGAAGAAGGTTTGATCCATCTCGTCCCACTGGAAAATCTCCAATGCGGTGGGTGGCAGTTCGAAGGTCACCTTGCCTTTCTGGGCCTTGACTTCCTGCGCCAGGGAGCGTGCCGAGTCGAGCAGCCAGCGGTCATAGGCCGCATTGGCGTAATGAAACGCGATGTAATAGGAGGCTATGGCGTCCAGCACCACGAACAGGGCGAGAGGGAGCGCCAAGCGCAGCAGAAACTGGGTTCGGAGGCTCTGGACTTTAGCCATCGGTGTCTTTTTCGAGTAAATAGCCTAGGCCGCGCACAGTCCGGATTCTCACGCCGAATGCCTCCATCCGTTTGCGCAGCCTGTGAATATAGACTTCGATGGCGTTGTCTCCCAGTTCTTCGTTTCCCGCCGACAGGCGCTGGGCGATACGGTCCTTGCTGACCACCCGCCCGGCCTGGATCAACAGCGCCTCGAGCACTCCGTATTCTCGCGCGGACAGAATGATGGGTGCATCGTCCACCAGCACTTGGCGATTCAGGGTGTCCAGCGTCAATCGGCCGACCGTGAGATCGCCGAATCCTCCATAACGGCGACGTATCAGAGCGTGAATTCTTGCCTCCAACTCTCGGAGGTCGAAAGGCTTGACCATGTAGTCGTCCGCGCCCCATTCGAGACCCTTGATTCGGTCATTCAGGGCATCTCGTGCGGTCAGGACCAAGACGGGAACGGGATTTTTCCGCGCTCGCAACCTTCGCAATAGTTCGCAGCCCTCCATGTCGGGCAGTCCCAGGTCCAGAATGACCAAATCGAAGCTTTGGGTGAGCAGTGCGGATTCCGCATAAGCTCCCGAAGCCGCACCGGTGACCGCGTAGCCCGATTGACCGAGCACGTGCGTGAGGCCGTCGGCCAGAACGGTATCATCCTCCACGAGTAGAATCTTCATAAGTCAAACAAGCGTTATGAAAGGTTTGTGAAAGCTTCGGATTATAGAATGGAGCGTTAGGGCGCCCGCGCCGAGAGCGCTATGGGGTGAGTGTCTAAGTCAGCGTGGACCCGGTGCATATTTTCGTCGACAGATTAAGATCCCGATGACCGGACAAAGCTTACACAAACAGCGAAACCTTAAGCTCGATTTTTTTCGCGGCCTTGCCTTGCTGATTATCTTTATCAATCACATCCCCGCCAACGAGCTGCTGCTTTATACCCCGTCTCGTTTCGGCTTGAGCGATGCGGCCGAGGTCTTCGTGTTTCTCTCCGGCTATGCAGCGGCCATCGCTTATGGCCGCAGTTTCCGCACGTCCGGTTTATGGTTGGGCAGCGTTCGGGTGTTTTACCGCTGTGGGCAAATCTACGGCGCCCACCTCGCTCTGTTCATGCTTTTGGCGGCTGTTTGCGTGCTGGGCAACGCGGTTTTCGAAGAGCCGGATTATATCCACCGTCTCAATATTCGATATTTTTTCGATGATACTCAGGAGGCCCTTCTGGGATTGATTTCCCTACGGTATGTTCCGAATTATTTCGATATTCTGCCGATGTATCTGGTGGTCATGTTGTGGATACCGGTGGTGTGGGCGCTGTCCCGCATTCATATAGCGCTGGCCTTCGCCTTCCCTATCGGTGTTTACCTCGCCATGTGGCGATACGGACTGGAGCTTTCGGCGGACCTGCACAGCGATCGCCCCTGGTTTTTCAATCCGTTCGGCTGGCAGCTGATTTTTTTCACCGGCTTCGCCTTCGGATCCGGCTGGATTAAACCTCCCGGACACAAGATATGGCTGGCGGCAATCTGTGTGGCGTTCGTGATTCTGTCTTTGCCGCTGAGTCCCGAGCCGGCGCTCCGGCCGACCGAGTTCCTGATTCAACTCCACGCCGGTTTGCTGCCCTGGCTGGACAAGACCCATCTCGGGCCGTTACGGTGGGTGTATTTCATGGCCTTGGCCTATCTCGTCACGACATTCCTGCGGAACCGGGAACATTGGCTGAATTCGAAGGCCGTCCGGCCCATTATCGAAATGGGTCAGCAGTCGCTGCCGATATTCATCGTAACGATGGCGCTTTCCTATGTCGGCGGTATGTTCTTGGACCAATTCGGTCACGAGGTCGCGGCGCTTACGGCGGTCAATTTGGGCGGCTGCGCGTTGCTCTTGCTTACCGCCCGCACGATGGCGTGGTTGAAGTCTAGCCCATGGAAAGTTCAGAGCGGGCGGAGTTCCTTGTCGGCCGCTTGGCACGATGATGGAGCGAGCGACTCGCTCTTTCCGGTTTTTGCGGTACGGCCGAGCCGATTGAAGCAAACTCCGGTAATGGTTCTCGTAGCTTTTGTGGCAGCGGTGCCTTTGTCTCTTTCTCAAAGGAATTCGGACGCTCACTATTCCATGGTGGCCATGCGAGGGGCCGGAGGGATCTTAGTGCAAGATCATGTGCATGGTCATGTAAACGAGGCAGTGGGCACTCAAGAGAATTTCAAGTAGCAAGCTCGGGCGATGAGTACGTCGCGAGTGCGTGACGCATTTGGCCGCAGGCCGGTCCAATGCGTGCAGCGTCGGTATCTGGACCGGCACCGTCAAACGCCGATTAACGAACATTTGAAGAGGCAACTATGAGACCGTTCGAGAAACTATTATTGGAAAACAAAGCATGGGCCGAAGAAAAAACGATCCGGGAGCCGGAATACTTTTCGCGGTTGGCTAACGCTCAGACACCGGATTTTTTGTGGATCGGGTGTTCCGATAGCCGGGTTCCGGCGGAAATCATCGTCAATGCTCAGCCCGGCGAGATTTTCGTACACCGGAACATCGCCAATCAGGTCATTACCACTGACTTCAATAGTCTCAGCGTGATCCAGTATGCGGTCGACGTGCTCAAGGTGAGCCACGTGATCGTATGCGGGCATTACAACTGCGGCGGCATCCGGGCGGCGCTCAGCCCGCAACGCTCGGAACTGCTGATCGTCAACAAATGGCTGATGCATATCAAGGACGTGTACCGTTTGCACCAGTCCGAGATCAATGCGCTGGAGACCGAAGAAGCGCGGGCGGAGAGATTGGTGGAGCTCAACGTCATCGAACAGGTTCAGACGCTCGCGCACACCTCGGTAATCCAGCATGCATGGAAACGCCATCAACGCCCGGTACTGCACGGGTGTGTATATGGCCTGAAAGATGGAATCATCAAAGAACTCATCCGGCTTCCGCCCGAAACGCTGATTCATCCGATTTACCAGTACACGGATCTGCCCGAGGGTTGACCCTTCCAGTCGGCGCGCTTAGAGCCTATTCTGGTAGGTCCCCAAACCCTTCGACAAGCCTGTCCTGAGCACCGTCGAAGGGCCTGTCCTGAACCAAGTCGAAGGGCTCAGGGCGAACGGCCGACCGAGATAGGCTTTCGGCGCGCATCCGGTTTTTGCGTCTGCGTAGTTCCCATACACCTGAAGCGTCGCGCGAGAAGAGATTTGCCGCCCGAGAACCGTTAGCGGTATAAGAGAGTCCGAGAAAGAGAAGAATCAATCGGAACCGGAGGCTTGCCGGCGAGCTCCGCCTCGGAAAGGTCAAACACATTCACCGGGAGTCGCGGAGAACGGATGCTGCGAAATATCATCGTCATCTTTATCGGGTTGTGGCTCACGGCGGAGATCGCGGGTGGAGCCGAGCAGCCGTCCGAACGTCCGGCTCCGCCGCCGAAGGTGGTTGCGCAGTTGACGATAGATGGTCCTGTGGGGCCTGCGACCAGCGATTATATCGGCCGTGCGCTGAAGGATGCCGAAGCTCGAAATGCGAGCCTGGCAATCATTCGGATGGATACGCCGGGCGGCCTCGACACGGCGATGCGCGACATCATCCGAATGATTCTGGCTTCGCCCTTTCCGATAGTGTCCTACGTCGCCCCAAGCGGAGCCCGGGCGGCCAGCGCAGGGACTTATATTCTTTATGCCAGCCATGTTGCTGCGATGGCACCCGCCACCAATCTGGGCGCCGCGACGCCGGTCGCCATCGGCGCACCGGGAGGAAACGAAGGCAAGCCCGGGCCGAACGATAAGGATGAGCCGAAAGCGCCGCGCGACTCCGGCGACGCCATGTCCAAGAAGATAATCAATGACGCGGTGGCCTATCTGCGCGGTCTTGCTCAGCTTCGGGGCCGAAACGCCGACTGGGCCGAGAAATCGGTGCGCGAAGGGGTCAGTCTTACCGCCGAGGAAGCGCTTAAGATGCACGTCATCGACATCGTCGCGTCCGATGTTCCTACTTTGCTGGCGAAATTGCACGGACGGCAGGTCGACGTGTTGGGCCGCTCCGTAACGCTCGATTTGACCGGGGCCGCCGTGGAAGCGATCGATCCCGATTGGCGCAGCCGTCTTCTCGCCGTCATCACCAATCCCAATGTTGCATACATCCTGATGATGATCGGGGTGTACGGACTCATTCTCGAATTTTACAACCCCGGATCCATCGTACCGGGCACGGTCGGCGTCATTTCCCTCCTGCTGGCGATGTATGCCTTTCAGGTCCTGCCGGTCAATTATGCCGGTCTCGCCCTGATCATCGTCGGCATCGGTCTGATGATCGCCGAAGCGTTCGCGCCGAGTTTCGGGGCGCTCGGGCTAGGCGGCATCGCGGCGTTCATCATCGGCAGCGTAATCCTGATCGACACCGAACGAATGCCCGGCGTCGGCCTCAGTTGGGCCGTGATTGCGGCATTCGCCCTGGCCAGCCTGATGTTCTTCGGCGTTGCGGTAGGCCTGATCTTGCGGTCGCGGCACAAGGCCGTCGTCACCGGGCGCGAAGAGCTGATCGGTGCGGTGGGGACCGCCCTGGAGGACTTCCAGGAATTGGGCAGAATCCATGTCCGAAGCGAAATCTGGACGGCGCGAACCGGGATTGCGGTGCACAAGGGTCAACGCGTTCGCGTAAAAGGAATGGACGGATTAATTCTCAACGTCGCGCCATTAGAAGAACGAAAGGAGCTAGAGCCATGATCACCACCTATTTCGTCGTTTTTCTCGCCGTCATCGTACTGATGTTTCTGTTCGCGGCGATCAAAGTGCTGCGCGAATACGAGCGAGGCGTCATCTTTCTGCTGGGCCGATTCTACAAGGTCAAGGGACCGGGACTGTTCATCGTCATTCCGATCATTCAGCAGATGGTCAAGGTAGATCTCCGGACCATCGTGATGGACGTTCCGACCCAGGATGTGATTTCGCGGGACAATGTTTCGGTCAAGGTGAATGCGATCGTCTTTTTTCGGGTGATCGATCCGGCCAACGCGATCATTCAGGTGGCCAACTATTACGAAGCGACCAGTCAGCTCGCGCAGACAACCTTGCGTTCGGTGCTCGGCCAGCACGAACTGGACGAGATGCTGGCGGAACGCGAGAAATTGAACATCGACATACAGGGCGTCCTCGATCAGCAGACGGATGCCTGGGGCATCAAAGTATCCAATGTGGAGATCAAGCATGTCGACTTGGATGAGAGCATGGTTCGAGCCATTGCGCGACAGGCGGAGGCGGAGCGGGAACGCCGCGCCAAAGTGATACACGCCGAAGGCGAGTTTCAGGCTTCGCAACGCCTGGTCGAAGCGGCTCGGACATTGGCGCAGGCCCCCAGAGCCATCGAACTACGCTATCTCCAGACCCTGACCGAGGTTGCGGGCGACAGATCTTCAACCATTGTGTTTCCGTTGCCGATGGAAATCATCAGTGCCTTCAGAAGCGGGCAAAGCACGACATCCTGATCGGTTTAGCGCTAGGCCGCACCAGGTGCAGGCCAGCGTGGCGAGAGAAAGGAACGGCAATCGCCGCTCTTTCGCGGCGATACCACAGGTAGGATAATCCGATTGCGGGCAGCCTTGCTGCCCAGGCCGCGGCTCGGTCGCGTCGATTCCTACCAGTCAAGCGAGGTTATGCTGATATGCCGCTATTCATTTCCATATTGCTCACCATAGGCATCATTTATTGGTATTACCGGACCGCAGAGCGGTTGGGATTGAAGTCGCTGCACTGGGGTGTCGCGGGAGCCATCGCTTACCAGGTGCCGGCCTGGGCGTGGATGATTTTGGTTTCCAAACCGTACCTGTCCTCACTCAGAGGAGCGGCGAAAACCGGAATGTCGGCGTTCCTGATCGGTCACTCCTGGATTTTGGTGGGCGCATTATGTGCCGTGTTGGTTTACAAGTTCGTCCTGTTGAAAGCCAATGTTCGGGAATCGTAATCGGTCATTTTTCGGTAGCTACCGAGCAACCGATTCTAGGTTCGATACACGGAAAAAGGGATTCCGAGCTTAAACCGGAATCCCTTTTTGATTTCGATGAACCCCCTACGCCAGGTTTTGGGCGGCGACCATGAAGTAAAGCATCGGGATCGAGGACATGGTGTTGAAGCGGCTGGCCAGCATCGCTGTCCGCGCGGCCGTCTTTTTCTCGTCATCCGTGGCTTCGACCAGCCCCAGCGCCTTCTTCTGATTCGGCCAAATGATGTTCCACACGTTGTAGGCCATGATCAGGCCAAGCCACATACCGAGACCGATATAGGTAGCCTGTCCGCCCTTGAAGTAGCCCAACAGCAGGGCCTGGATGACGTAGCCGTTCAGGATCGCCAGGATCAGTCCGGTGACTACGGTCGACAAGGCAGCCCAGCGGAACCAGAACAGAGCGGCCGGTGCGATGACCTTGCCGATCGCTGGCTTTTGTTCGTCCGGGATCTTGGGCATGGACGGGATTTGGACAAAGTTGAAGTACCACAGCAGACCGATCCACATGACGCCCGAAAGCACATGCAGCCAGCGAAACAGAAACGCAAACCAGACTTGCGACATCTGAACGGTGCCGGTGGCGAACGCCAGAGCCACGACCAGCACGGCGCCGAAGATCAGAGCCCTTTCCAGTTTGTCCAATCCGAATTTCGCAAGTGCGTTGATCACCTGAAGCATGACATTTTGCATTGTCGTTTTCCTCTTTTTTGTTAGTGTTGACTAGACCGTGCAAAGTGTGCGCGGGCTCAACAGGGTATTCTTCTCTCGGGCGGCAATCAAATGGAATTCGGCGGCGTGGCCGACATAGGGGGCTACGATATTTGCGACGCGTAACGCCTTCCTCCGCGAACGCTACACCAGGCGAGAAAACGTGTCAGGCGGGCGGCTAGCGTCCCGGCTTATTCGGTCGTAACAGTTTCCGTATCATGGATGCTTTGCCGACATGGCGCACGGCTCAGCAACCAGTCAGTCAACTCATGGGCGGGCATGGCTCGTTGAATGAAATAACCTTGTCCTTCTTCGCAGCGTTGTTCTCTTAGAAAGTGCAAGTGGCGCGCATTTTCGATGCCCTCGGCAATAACCTTGATTCCCAAGCTGTGCGCCATTGAGATGATGGCTTTGGTGATCGTCCTGTCGCTCGCTGAGGTATGAATGTTCTGGATGAACGAGCGATCGATCTTCAGTGCGTCGATCGGCAATCGCTGTAAGTAGCTTAAAGAGGAATAGCCGGTACCGAAGTCGTCGATCGAAATCCGGATGCCTCGGTTTCGGAACGCCTCGAAGATTTGCAGTGTGGCGTCGAGGTTTTCGATCATGATGCTCTCGGTAATTTCCAGTTCCAGGCAGCTCGGGTCGACTTGTGTTTCAGCAATGATGGCATCGAGTAACGGAACAAGATGATCGAGACGATATTGCCGGACGGAAATATTGACGGCCAGGCGTAACGGATACAGCCCCAGTTTGTGCCATTCGCCGAGTTGCCGGCACCCGGCCCGCAAGACCCATTCGCCGACCGGCAGGATCAGATTGGTTTCCTCGAGCAAGGGTATGAACTGATCCGGCGGTACAAGCCCAAACTCGGGGTGGTTCCACCGAATCAGGGCCTCGACTCCGATGACGCTTCCGGTTTGAAGATTGATTTGCGGCTGATAGCTCAGGACGAACTGGTTCTTCTCCAAAGCCAACCGCAGTTGGGTTTCCAGTGTGAGTCGTTCCAGGGCCGCGGCATTCATGCCGGGCGAATAAAATTTGAAGTTGTTGCGTCCCTCGCACTTAGCCGTGTACATGGCGCGGTCGGCATTCTTGACCAATTCTTCCATCTCGGTAGCGTCCGACGGGTAGAACGCGATTCCGATACTAGGCGAAATGAAAACTTGATGACGTTTCAGGTTAATCGGCTTGTTCAGCGCATGAATAATCTTTTGTGCAACGATTTGCGCCTTTTGCGGCTCCGTGATGTTCTCCAGAATGACCGTGAATTCATCGCTTCCCAAGCGCGCCGTCACGTCGCTCTCGCGGACCGACTGTTTGATGCGCGCGGCGACCTGCCGCAGCAATTCGTCGCCGGCGTTATGACCCAGGGAATCGTTGACGGTTTTGAACCGGTCGAGGTCGACGAACAGCAGTGCGAGGCCGGTATTGTTCTGCCTGGTCCGATTGATGGCTTCATTCAGTCGTTTATTGAACAGTTCGCGATTGGGAAGCCCTGTCAGCGTGTCGTAATGAGTGAGATTGCGGAGACGATCTTCGATCTTCTTGCGTTCGGTGATGTCCGATATGGTCGCGATGTAGTTCAACAACCGGCCGTTCTCGTCTCGTACGACATTGATGGTGAGCCATTGAGGATAAATGTCCTGATTCTTCCGCTTGTTCCAGATCTCGCCCTTCCATTGTCCGGTCAGATCGATAGCCTCCCACATGCTCCTATAAAATGCCTTGTCGTGTCTGCCTGAGCTCAGAATAGCCGGCGTATTGCCGACGACCTCCTCGGGCGCGTAACCGGTGATCGAGCTGAATGCGGGATTGATCGCGATAATGCGCGTTTCGGAATCGGTGATCAGGACACCCTCGGTGACGTTATGAAACAACATCTCGGCAATTCGATCCCGGTTTTCCGATTCTTTCTGGGCGCGGAGCAAGCGTTCTCGGTCGAGAACCTTTTGAATGACAGACGGCAAAAGATCGAAGAATGCCTCGTGCTCGTCCTTTACGACATAATCCGTGGCGCCAAGCCGAAGAGCCTCGACAGCGACATCAAAGGCGTGCTCTCTACAAATCACGATGACGCCGGGGACGAACGGCAAGGCCAGTATTTCACGAAGGGTGGTCAGTCCGTCCTTCCCAGGAATAAATTGATCGAGAATCACGAGGTCGTACTGTTCCCTAGCCAGCGTTTCCAGAGCCTCGTCGCAGCTTGCGGCGATATCGACGCGATGACCAAGTTTCGTTAGACGTGCCTGTACGAGAAGCGCCAGGGAGGCGTCTTCTCCAAAGTAGAGGAAGTGAGCCATTATGATTTGTTATTGTGCTGGGACTGGTGAACCAAGCTTAGTTTATCGCTCAGGACATAACCACAGTTCGGCACACAAAGCGTGCTTGCTCAGAAGAACATCGGATCGTGCGGCTTTATGTCGCGATCCAGGCGGAGCGGGCAAACCCGGTTGGCAACTCGGGCGTTAATCAGACGTTCGGCAGGAGGAAAAGAGACGGCTCGGTTTCTGCGTATCAACGGGATCGCCAGAAACGAAAAAAGCCTACAGATGTTGATCTGTAAGCCCTCAAATTGTTGGTAGCGGGGGCAGGATTTGAACCTACGACCTTCGGGTTATGAGCCCGACGAGCTACCAGACTGCTCCACCCCGCGTCAATTCAGAGTACTATACCGTAAATGCTTCCTCGATGCAATCCAACGTTTACTTTGGGTAACGAAACAGGCTCTTCGGATCTTCAGATTCCGAATCCCGTTCGTAACAATATTAAGCAAATGGCTGCGTAAATACCGGCCAATCCATCATCGAGCATTATTCCGAGTCCGCCGTGAACGCTACGGTCGAGCATGGCGATCGGCCAGGGTTTCCAGATGTCGAAAAGACGAAAGGCCAGGAAGCCGGCGAGCACCCATTCCCAGGAGGCCGGCGCGAACATCATGGTGATGAGAAAGCCGGTAATCTCGTCCCACACGATGCCCGGATGATCCTGCACGTTGAGCTGTTGCTCGCACCGCCCGCAGATATAAACGCCGGCGATCAACAAGACGATTACGGTGAGTGCATAAAACGGGGTGCTTAGATTGGCTGCCAGCAAGTAGATCGGAACGGCGACCAGCGTTCCGAAGGTTCCCGGTGCGACCGGCGCAAGACCGGAACCGAAGCCGAATGCCAGGAAGCACGCGGGATTACCGAAAATCTCCGCCGGTTTGATGAGGCGATGGGACCTTGTTTTTATTGTCTGATTAATCACTGGAAAAGTGCTGATATCCGTCTTGGGAAAGCTCGATGGACCTGCCGTCTTTGAAGAGTCTCAGGCCGGTTTGCGGCTCGATTTGGCCAATCAGGGCGAACGGAAAACCGCCTGTCGTTAGGCAGCGCTCCAACTTCTCCCGATTTCCCGGCGGAACGGTGAAACAAAGTTCGTAATCGTCGCCCGCCGATAACGGCATCCGCCAGTCGCCCGTTTCCTCGATATAACGGCGTACCCCGTCCGGTAATGGCAACCGTTCCCAGGCTAGCGTCGCGCCTACGCCGCTAGCTTCCAAGATATGTCCGAGATCGGCGGCAAGTCCGTCGGACACGTCGATACCGCTGTTAGCCAAGCCGCGCAGCTTCAAGCCGATATCGACGCGGGGTTCCGGTCTTTCCAGATGGGCAATGGCCGTTTGGTCTTCGATACCGGTTCGGCCCTGACGCATCTTGAGTCCCAGCCCTGCGGCGCCCAATTCGCCGGTCAAATAAATCAGGTCGCCGGGACGCGCGCCGGAACGTCGAAGAGCGCCGTCTCGCGGCGTGAGGCCAAGGGCCTGGACGGTAATGGTCAAAGGGCCGCGGGTGGTATCGCCGCCGATCAATTCGACGCCGTAGCGCTCGGCCAAAGCGAAAAAACCCTTTGCGAAACTTTGCAGCCAAGCGGCGTCGGCATGGGGAAGGGTAAGCGCGAGCGTCACCCACTTGGGCTTCGCTCCCATCGCGGCGAGATCGCTGAGATTAACGGCCAGTACCTTGTGGCCCAGGCTTTCCGGATCGACATCGGACAGGAAATGGACTCCTTCCACCAGCGTATCGGCGGTTACAGCCAGATCCTCGCCTTCCTCGACGCGCAGTAAAGCGCAATCGTCGCCGACGCCCAAAATCGTGGACGGATGCTTGACGGTTTGATCGGTGAAAAAACGGCGAATCAGTTCGAACTCACCTAAGGCCATGGCATTGTGCAAAGTAGAAGGGTAGTGCGGCAACTGCTAGGTTTTATGCCGCGTTTGTATTTCCGCCGTGCGGTGCTTACGGGCTAAGCGATCCAAGATGCCGTTGATGTACTTATGGCTTTCCGTGGCTCCGAAGTGCTTGGCGAGATCGATGCCTTCGTTGAGCACCACCCGGTACGGTATTTCCAGGCGGAACAGCAGCTCATATGCGCTGATCCTAAGGATGGCCCGCTCCACTGGGTCGATTTCGGCAACCGGGCGATCGGCGAATTCGCCCAGCGCCGAATCGATCGTGTGAAGGTGTCCGGGCACGCCATGCAGCAGTTCCTTAAAATAACGGGCGTTGATTTCGGGTGCGCAGCAATGCTCGATCAGCTCGTCGAGCGGCGGCCTTTCGGGCTGCTGATCTTCCGTTTCCCTCTGGCGGCAGTATTTCTCGAGCGATTCTTCGAGCAGATTTTGTTCGTGATCGGTCAGGTCGTATCCGCTCTTATATCGTCTGAAAAGGACCTTTGCCTCCTTCAATTCACCCAGGAACTGGGCTTCGATCGCCGACAGATCGGCGTCGCTCAACTGCCATTGATAAACGGCCTGTACCGCGCAGCGGCGCGCCATGGTTCGCGCATTACTCATGCCGAACCTATCTGGTTCAATAAGTTGACCATCTCGACCGCGGATAACGCTGCCTCGGCGCCTTTGTTGCCGGCCTTGGTTCCGGCCCGTTCGATGGCCTGTTCTATGGTATCCACCGTGAGGACGCCGAAGGCGACCGGAATTTCATGCTTGAGCGAGATGCTGCTGATGCCCTTCACGCATTCGCCGGCCACATAGTCGAAATGAGGCGTTGAGCCGCGAATGACAGCGCCGACGGCCACGATGGCATCGTAGCGCTTCGAGGCTGCCGCTTTCTGCACCGCCAGCGGCAGTTCGTAGGCCCCGGGCGTCTTGACCAGATGGATATCCTCTTTTTTCGCGCCGTGCCGCAAAAGGGCATCCACCGCGCCGGCAACCAGATGGTCGACGATGAAGCTGTTGAAGCGTGACGCCACGATGCAGAAGCGGGCGCCCTGGACCAAGAGTTGGCCTTCGTAGGTTTTGATATCGGACATCGATGTTCTCTCTATATTCTCAGGAAACGTATTCGACGACTTCCAGCCCGTAGCCGGATAAGCCAAGGTATTTTTTCGGCGCGCCCAATACGCGGAGCTTGTGCACACCCAAATCGGCCAGGATTTGCGCACCCGTTCCGGTGGTGCGCCAATCGTCGGTCTTCGGCTCGTCGACAGCCATTTCGATGCCGTTATCTTCCATCTGATACTGGTGTATGCGTTCGACCAGAAACTTGTCGTCCTCCTCCTTGCGGATAACCACCAACACTCCGCGCCCTTCGTCGGCAATACGTTTCATGGCATTGCGCAGGGGCAGTCCGCTGTCGTTCCGTCTGGCACCGAAAAGATCGCTAAGGAGATTGCGTCCGTGCACCCGGACCAGTATCGGCTCGTCGCCAGCAACTTTTCCCATGGTCAGCGCCAGATGCAGGCGCTTGTCGACTTGATCCTGATAGGCGTGCAAACGGAATTGACCGAATTCCGTCGGAAAATCGCAGGAGCAGATCCGCTCCACGGTCTTTTCGTTCTGAATCCGGTAATGAATCAAATCGGCGATCGTTCCGATCTTGAGTCCGTGCTCTTGCGCGAATTTCTCCAAATCGGGGCCACGGGCCATGGAGCCGTCTTCGTTGAGGATCTCCACGATCACCGCGGCGGGCTCGAGCCCTGCCAGCCGAGCGAAGTCGCAGCCGGCCTCGGTGTGTCCGGCGCGATTGAGCACCCCTCCCGGTTGCGCCATCAGCGGAAAAACATGACCCGGCTGCACCAAATCGTCCGGCTTGGCGTCCGGCGCTACAGCACAAAGAATGGTGCGGGCGCGGTCCGCGGCCGAAATCCCGGTGGTGACACCGCTTGCGGCTTCGATGGATACAGTGAAATTCGTGGAATGCGGCGTCTTGTTCTCGTTCACCATCAAGGGCAAGCGCAGCTGCTGGCAGCGTTCGCGGGTCAACGTCAGGCAGATCAGTCCGCGGCCGTAACGCGCCATAAAATTGATGTCCTGGGGACGTGTGTGCACGGCTGCCATGACAAGATCACCCTCGTTTTCGCGGTCCTCGTCATCCATGATGACGACCATTTTGCCGAGGCGGATGTCCTCGATGATTTCTTCGATGCTGTTCATGTTCAGGAGATAAAGCCGGTATTCTTGAGAAGTTCTTCGGTGATGGCCGGCCCGCTTTCGGCGGCGCGATCGCCGAGCAGAAGGCGCTCCAGATAACGGGCCAGGATGTCCACTTCGAGGTTCACCCGCTGCCCCACGCCAGTTTCGCCCAAAGTGGTCTCGGCCAAGGTATGGGGAACGATGTTGATACCGAATCGATTGCCGTTCACTTCGTTCACCGTCAGGCTGATCCCGTCGACGCAAATCGAGCCTTTCTCGGCGATGTATTTCGCCAAACCGGCCGGCGTTTCGATGGTAAACCGCACCGAGCGGGCTTCGCTGCGCTCGTCGACCACCGTGCCCACGCCATCCACATGGCCGCTGACGAGATGCCCTCCGAGGCGGGTGGTAGGGAGCAGGGCGAGTTCCAGATTGACATGGGTTCCGGCTTTGGCTTCACCCAATGTGGTGCGCGACAGGGTTTCGCGCGAGACATCGGCGGCGAAAAACCGGTCTCCGAGTTCGATTGCCGTCAAGCACACGCCGTTGACCGCGATGCTGTCGCCCAATTGGACATCGGCGAAAGGCAGTTTGCCCGTAGCGACCGTCAAGCGGCAATCGCCGCCTTTAGGCTCGATGCGGGTTATTGTTCCGATTGCTTGGATAATGCCGGTGAACATAAAGAGCTCGTTGGTGATTCAAAAAAACGCTACTGCCTGAGCAAGGTCAGCCTGAGGTCGCGCCCGACCTGCCGCACGTCGCTAATCGTCAGCTCGAACCGCTCGGCCATCCGGGTCAAATCCGGCAAGTGGAATAGTCCGCGCGCCTTATCGCCCAAAACCACCGGCGCGAGATATATCACCCATTCGTCGACCAGGTTTTCCCGGAGCAAGGCGCCGTTCAGAGTCGGGCCGGCCTCCACCAGAACTTCGTTGAATTGATGGTGTCCGAGCCAGTCGACGACCGCCGTCAAGTCCAGTCGCCCGTCAAGCGTTGCGGGCAGGGTTTCGATGTCGAAGCTGTCCGATAAGGTCTGAGTTCGTTCCTCGTCCGACACGGTCGTCAAGACCACCGCGCGGTTCCCCCCGCCGGCGAGACGCATGCTCGCGGGCATGCGCAGCCGGGAGTCGAGGACGACACGGACCGGCTGCAAAATCTCTCCCGCCGCTTCCGGCAAGCGTGCCGTCAGTTCCGGGTCGTCCTGCAGCGCCGTGCCGATTCCGGTCACGATGGCGGAGCTTCTGGCCCGCAAACGATGGGCGTCGCGGCGAGCGTCCTCGCCGGTAATCCATTTGCTTTCGCCGGAGGGCAGGGCGGTGCGACCGTCCAGGCTCATGGCCAGTTTGCTGCGGATATAAGGCCGGCCGGTTTTCATGCGCTTGCAGAAACCGGGATTCAGTGCCGCCGCCGCGTTTTCCAAAAGCCCACAGGCGACGTCCACGCCGGCGTCTCTGAGTGTTTTCAGACCCTCGCCCGCAACCCGTGGATTCGGATCTTTCATGGCCGCGACCACGCGGGCGATCCCGGCCGAAATCAGAGCGTCCGTACAAGGCGGCGTTTTGCCGTGATGGCAGCACGGCTCCAGGCTGACGTAGGCAGTCGCGCCGTACGCCCGAGCGCCGCTTTGCCGAAGCGCCTCGACTTCGGCGTGAGGGCCTCCCGCTTGTCGATGCCAGCCCTCGCCGACGATTTGGCCGTCTTTGACGATGACGCAACCGACGCGCGGATTGGGATCGGTCGTGTATAAACCCCGCTCGGCTAGATGCAGCGCACGAGACATGAATTCCGCATCTTCGCGGGCAAAAACCGTAGATAGCTCCATCGGGCTATGGCTCCGAATCGTCGCCGAACAAGTCCGGCTGATCCTTCTTTTCATCCGGATTCGGCTGTTTCTCGAGACGATCGATGACCTCGCGAAACTCGTTCACGTCCTCGAAGCTGCGGTACACCGAGGCAAACCGAACATAAGCGACATGGTCAAGCCCGCTGAGTTCTTGCATCACGCTTTCGCCGATCAATCGCGATGAGACTTCGCGCTCGCCGCGGGCCAATAGCTTCTTTTTGATGCGATTGATGGCCGCCTCAATCCGGTCGCTCCCCACCGGTCGCTTTTCGAGGGAGCGAAGAATGCCGGCGCGAAGTTTTTCTTCGCGGAACGGTTCACGGCTGCCGTTGGCCTTGATCACCCGAGGCATATTCAGCTCCGCAGTTTCGTAGGTCGTGAAGCGTTCCCTGCATTCGGTGCATTCGCGGCGCCGACGTACCTGATCGCCTTCCTGTGACAAGCGAGAGTCGATTACTCGGGTGTCTTGAGCACCGCAAAATGGACAGCGCATTATTGTTTTTTTGAAAGCGGAACGGCGCAGCCCGGTAAAAAATCCGCGTCGCTCCGAGAAAAAACGCTCAATCCGCGTAGACGGGATATCTGCGGCAAAGCTGAAGCACGTCCTCTTTTACACGCTCGATGACCGATTCATCCTGCGGCTCGTCGAGTACGTCACACATCCATCCGGCCAGCGTTTCGCAATCGAGCTTGGTGAAACCGCGGGTGGTGACAGCCGGAGTGCCGACGCGAATGCCGCTGGTGACGAACGGCGACTGGGGATCGTTCGGAACGGCATTCTTGTTTACGGTAATGTTGGCTCGTCCCAATGTTTCGTCCGCCAGTTTGCCGGTAAGTCCCTTCTCGATTAGGTCCACAAGGAACAAATGGTTGTCGGTGCCGCCGGAGACGATTTTGTACCCGCGGTCGATGAAGCGTTGCGCCATGGCGCGCGCATTTTCGACGACGTTCGCCTGGTATTGCTTGAATTCCGGCTGTGCGGCTTCCTTCAAGGCGACGGCTTTCGCCGCGATCACATGCATCAAAGGTCCGCCTTGAATGCCGGGGAAAACCAGTGAGTTCAGTTTCTTTTCGATATCCGGATTGGATTTCGCCAGAATCAAGCCGCCGCGCGGGCCGCGCAGGGTCTTGTGGGTGGTTGTCGTGGTGACGTCGGCGATTTGTACCGGGCTCGGGTAGACACCGGCCGCGACCAGTCCCGCGACATGCGCCATGTCCACGACCAGAAAGGCGCCGACCGAATCGGCGATGTCGCGGAAGCGCTGCCAGTCGACAACGCGCGAGTAGGCCGAGAAACCGGCAACGATCATCTTCGGCCGGTGCTCCTTGGCCAGGGTTTCGACCTGTTCATAATCGATATGGCCGGTCGCCGGATTGAGACCGTACTGGATGGCGTTGTAAATCTTGCCGGAGAAATTGACCTTGGCGCCGTGGGTCAGGTGGCCGCCGTGGGCCAAGCTCATGCCGAGTATGGTGTCGCCGGGTTCGAGCAGGGCCATATAGACCGCCGCATTGGCCTGCGAGCCGGAGTGAGGCTGGACGTTGGCGAAATCGGCACCGAAAAGTTCCTTTGCGCGTTCGATAGCCAGACTCTCGACGATATCCACATACTCGCAGCCGCCGTAGTACCGTTTGCCGGGATAACCCTCGGCATACTTATTGGTGAGCACGGTGCCTTGTGCTTGCAACACACGGGGACTGGCGTAGTTTTCGGAAGCAATCAGCTCGATATGGTCTTCTTGTCTTCTTTCTTCTTTTTCAATGGCAGACCACAGTTCGTCGTCGAATCCCGCGATTTCCATACCCTTGCTAAACATAAAAGCGAACCTACAGGCTGGTTAGATGAATGGCATATTGTAACGCAACGGCCACGGGGACAAACTCGCTTTGTCATACAAAAAATTATTCGACGATGGATCACCTCGAGTTGGCGGCATGGCAGCAGTAATTCGGTACTGGCGGGGCCGGCGTGGGCCATACACACCTTTGGTTCCGGAGCGTTTTGGCCGCTGCTGCATTCAATCCGGCAGCCGGAAGGATTTCTCGGCGAATTTTTCCTTGAGGAATCGTCCGTGCACCAGCAACCCTTGGGCGTCCTTTTCAAACAGGCTTTTCGCAAGATCGTGCAGGGCGCGATCAAGCAAGTTCAGTTGGTCGTTGAGCGATTCCTCGGCGGTCTTGCCGCTGCTCAACTGTTGCGAGCGCGCCAAGGCCGGCGGAAGTTGCAGATATTGGTTGACGGTATCCGGCAGATAATCGAAAGCGATCTTGCGCACCTCGAAAGGCGTCAAATCGAACACATCGCCGCCGCTATCGGTCCTATCCATGAGGAACGCCAGTTTTTCTTCGATTTGTTGCAGCGTGCGCAAGGTGCTTTCACTCGCACGTTCGCGCAGTATTTCTCTGAGAGGTGCGAGCCGTTCCTTCCATAACCTTACGTGCGGCGAAATCATGTCGGCATCGCCCACGGTGAGGTGTATCTCCTGATCGATCAATTCGTTCGAGGCGCGTTGAAGCTCATCCTTCAGTTCCGCCAGTTCCATGTGTGCGCGTTTGAAAGGAGGCAGGTTTACGGGGAAGGGCAGCATTTGTTTCAGGATGGCCGGAAAACGCAGCAACGCCTGCTCCCTTAGCGAATCGATCGTTCTCGGCGCAAGACCGGTATGTTCGAAATAGGGCGCGATGATCTTGATTACGTCGAAGGTTTCCTGAACCTCGTCGGCGATTGGCGCCGGCAACCGGCGATGGGCCTTGCGGACCAGTTTCTCGACCCGTCTGAGTTCCCGTGACAGACGCCAGGACACGTCCGGCATCGGCGCCTCGGTTCCGGCCGGCAACAGTGCCCAAAGCGCCAGATAAATCCACATCGTCAGGCTGAACGAAAAGAACACGGATAGGACGAAGAGAAAACGCACCAGCGTGACGTCTACGCCTAAATAATCCGCGATCCCTGCGCATACGCCGCCCAGCCTGCGCCGCTGACGGTTGCGTTGGAGTTTGGGGCTGGAACTCATTTTTCGGAGCGGTTGGAACGGATTTGCTGTATCCGGATAGCCAGTGTTCGGCATGGGTCTAGATTCTAAACGAGAAGTTGACACTTCGAACGAAAAAGGTCGGGAAAGTTTCGAAATCCGAAACGCCGCGGTCGGAAAAGCCGTACGGATTAAGCCGGCGCATTCAGCACAATGGCACATCCCGATTCCGGTAAGATAGCGGGTAACGAGTTGGAACGCCAAAGTGCGGAAATCCTAGCAATGAACGATTTAGAAACAGGACAGAACCCGATTGGCCTCACCGAATCGATTTCCGAGATGGCGAGCGTCGACTGGGAAAACTTGGTGGATCACAGAACCTGCGTTCAGCAGAACGAGCCTCTGGCTCGCGTCCAGGAGAAGTTCCGGCAGGCTGACGTCAGCTTCATGGCCGTCCTCGACAGGAAACGCGTGATCGGCCTGTGCGCGCGCCACGAAATCGGCATGTGTCTCGGCTCTCAATACGGGTTCTCGCTGTTCGGAACGGCGCCGGTCCGCGATCATCTGGTCGCACAGCCTTTGTTGATCAACATCAACCAGCTTTGGGCGGACGTGCTTCAGCGCGTGTTTTCGCGGACCGGCGAAAGCTTCAATCAGGACGTGCTGTTGGTCGACGATAGATGCACGTTCCTGGGGCTTATTTCGGTGCAAACCTTGGTCCGCCTCCAGACCCGGCTGTTGATGCAAAGCATCGTGCAATTGGAGCAAAAGCAGGCCGAAATCAGCCGACGCAATCAGCAGTTGACGGAAGACTTGCGCATGGCCCGCGAGGTACAGCTGGCCATGTTGCCGCGGACGGTGCCGACCATTCCTCCCGAGGTCGCGCCGGACTCAAGTGTTGTACGCATTTTCAGCCACTATGCCCCCCTCGGTCTGGTAAGCGGCGATTTTTTCGAGGTTTTTCCGATCGCCGACGATGCTATCGCCATTCTGATCGCTGATGTTATGGGGCACGGTGTGCAGGCAGCCTTGGTGATGGCGATGATGGGGGCGTTGATACAGAATCATCGCGAGGCGGCTAGCGATCCGGGCAGGTTACTGACGTCGCTGAACCGAAGTCTTTGCGAGATTTTGAAGTGCAGCAATCTGTCGACGTTTGCCTCGGCTTTTTCGTTGGTGATCGATATCGGAGGCGGCCAGCTCCGATACGCCAATGCCGGACATCCTTGCCCCATCCACCTACGTCGGGGATCCGGACGCGCAGTGCACCTGGATTGCGCGCAATCGAGCAATGGCGGCGTACTCGGCGTGAGACCCGACGTGACTTATCGTACCGGTAGCGCCGAATTGAAGGCGCGGGATGCCGTGCTGCTCTTCACCGACGGACTGTTCGAAATCCGGGGGGAGGACGACGACATCCTCGGCCAGGAGCGTTTGCTGGAGTTAGCGGCAGCGACCATGAGCCAATCGGGCGAGGTACTGGTTCAGGAACTGCTCAACGGTGTTCGTGGCCCGTCTCTCCATGGAGAGTTCGAAGACGATGTATGTTTGTTGGCTGTCGAAATCGGCGATATCGCGTTCGAAAAATCCCGTTTTCAAGTGTGCATGGAATAGGCAGAATCTCCGAACCAATGGGTTTGGATTTAGCGTCTGCTGCATTCTGATCATGACCGGTTGTACGCCTCACTCAAGCTTTCCGACCTTAAGCGGAGCACCGCCCGTCGTCATCGCCCACCGTGGCGCTAGCGGCTATTTGCCGGAACATACGCTTGCAGCGTATGAGCTCGCGATCGAGCAAGGCGCGGACTTTATCGAGCCCGATCTGGTGTCCACCAAGGATGGGATGTTGATCGTGCGTCACGAGCTAAACATCAGCGAAACCACCGATGTTGCCGAGCATCCCGAGTTCGCCGCCCGCCGCACTTCCAAGATCATCGACGGGAGACAGGCGGAGGGCTGGTTTGCCGACGATTTCACGCTTGCCGAAATTAAGACATTGCGCGCCAGGCAACGTCTTCCGTTCCGCCCGCAGCAGTTCAACGACCGCTTCGAAATCCCGACCTTCCAGGAAGTGGTTGAATTGGCAAAACGAGCAAGTGAACGGAGCGGACGGGTCATCGGCATTTATCCGGAAACCAAGCACCCCACTTACCATCGCTCGGTCGGCCTGCCGCTGGAGGAGAAACTGGTCGAGATGCTGAAGCGATACGGACTGAACGGAAGAGCGGCTCCTGTAGTGATCCAGTCCTTCGAGACGGACAATTTGAAAGCCTTGAGGAAGATGACGGAGGTCCGGCTCGTGCAGCTCATCGATGGGGATGGTGTTGCGCCGGGTGGCGGCCCGATACCCGGCAAGCCGTACGATTTCACCGCAGGCGGCGATCCCCGTACCTATGCGGACCTTTTGACTCCGGAGGGGCTAATGGAAATCAAAACCTATGCCGACGGAATCGGACCATGGAAACGTTATTTGATCGGTCTTGCCGATCCCGGCGAAGTCGGCGCGTCGGAGAATGATTACGGTGAGAAATTGGGGTACCCGACCGCTGTCGTTCGGGATGCGCACAGTGTCGGCCTGTTCGTTCACGCCTGGACGTTTCGCGACGAGTCTCGCTATCTGGCAAGCGACTATGGCGGCGATCCGCTGAAGGAGTACCACCAGTTTTATAGCTTAGGCGTCGATGGCGTATTTTCGGAGTTTCCCAACACGGCAGTCGCCGCGCGTGCAGGCAAGAAAAACAAAGGGATCAAGTCCCGCGATAGATTTCAAAATGGCCGTTGATCAGATGACTGACGAATTCGGTCCATGTCATCTGTTGATTGGGTTCGGCATTCGGCATCCAAGCGTTGGGATCGTATTGTATCGCTACCGTGTTTGCCGCCGGATCCAAGCCGACGATCTGGAAACGGTTACCGGAAAGATGGTCGTGTCCGACATGTTTGTTCATAGGGTAGGTCTCCTATTTGAGTCATCGCAGAAGATAAGTGGATAAGTGAAGTCATCGACGTTCGATGAGCCAGGGCGGCTAAGGAGATTCCGTATTCTAGCTTAAGAGTGGCAGTTTGTAGGTGTTTTGCCCCTTGAAGGTGATTCTAGCGCGCATGTGACCGATTTTTTCTACAGTTTGGGAATCTTCCGAGGTCGAATGGCGCGCTACCGGATCTTGCGGGACACCAAAGAACCCGTTGCGTCATTAGTTTGTCAAATAGAAACGATAGCCTCGTGTTAGGAAAAGACAACAGGAAGAACTTATATGCAGAACGGGTGTATCAAAGTCATTGGGCGTCGGCGCGTTTATCCGGTCCGAAAGGGATGGAATGAGCCGTTAGAAGCCCACCGGCGGGACGCGAACGGGAGTGAAAACGAGTGCCAGAAACAGGAGACACCGAGCACTCAAACTATTCCGACGCAGCCGAGCCGAATGGAAAGGGATTGACAGTTCGAATACGAACGAGCAGAAGGTGAAACGGTCTGTCGGGGATGATGCTTTATTGCTCCGCGCCATTCCCCCTCGCATGACCATCCGATGCCGCCTCGTTGGCTAGTCGGTCGGAATTGTCGATAACGCGAAGCTTACGACATTGCGACCGACGAGCGGCCGGCGTCGTGATGCATCTGGCGCAGTTCTTCGTATTGTGTTTAGGGGCATCATGCCACCTCAGCGGAACTGGCGCCGGCCAACGAACCTGTTACGAGCTTTCACGGATACTTCGAAGAATCAATCATCTAGGCCAAGATATCGGTTGACTCAACAGGGTTCCCTAGCCTCGATAATGCAATTGGCTAACGGAGTTCCTAACAGGCTTTGGAGTCCAAGTCTCTTGCTTACCCACCTCGTTCTGGATTCGCCGTGTTCTGCCGGAGCAGAATCTGGTTGTAAAAGCGAGATGCTCTTCCGCTGTCGGGCTCGCTTTAGAGCCGAATCTCGTCCGATTCGTCCAATTCGAATTCTTTGATGACCTCGGCTTGCTGTTCGCTCCGAACCCGGTCGAGATAGGTCTTGGCTTTATCGACTTCGTGCGTTAGAAGCTTGACGGTCTCCTTCATATTGCCGAGCGCCTGAGTCTTGTATGTCGCTATCGCATCCATGGTCTCGTAGATATTCTCGAACGCCTGTTTCAGCTGATCCAGGGATACCGCCGAACTGGCGGCTTGTTCGTGAGTACGGGCCGCTTGCTGTTTCAGGAGGCGCGACGTGGAGGCGATGAGATTGCCGGTGGTGGTGTTCAAGGCTGAAATCTGATCCAGCACCAGCTTTTGATCGGTCAGCGCTTGCGCCACGATGACCGCGGTTCGCAGTGCCGATATGGTCGTCGACGTGGCTCGGTCGACGCCTTTGATCAGCTCCAGGTTGTTCTTGCGAATCATGTCCATCGATAAATAACCCTGGATCGTCACCGCCATCTGGGTCAGCAGATCCTGGACTTTCTGGCGCGTATAAAAAAGCATCTCCTCGCGGACGACGCGCGCTTTCTCGGGATCTTGCGCCTCGATTTCCGGTAGGCGGCGTTCAATGGCCTCGTCAAGTTTTTTCCCCACATAGATGTATTGCTCGAGCCTTTGCATGACTTCCCAGGCATGAATTTTTTCCTGCTCCAAAGCGGCATTGTCTTTGCGGAGCTCGTCCTGGCCATTGTAGAGCGCCTGGATGATGGCGTTCAGATGCGTTTGCGCGGATTGATAGCTTTCGAAGTAATTTTTGAGCTTGTTGCCGAGCGGAATGATTCCGAGGAGTTTCCGCGGGGCCAGGAGGTCGCCCTGACGCGAAGGGTCGAGCTGCTCCACGGTCGCGCGCAGTTCCTGAAGCGATTTCGAGATGCTCGAAGACTCGTCATACACTCCGGATTTCATGGCCCGTACCGGGCGTTCCAGAAGCCGGTTCGAAACCGTTGCCGCGGCCCTGATCTCGCGATTGCCCATGTTGTGTACGCCGGATAGCCGTTCCCGGAATTCGGCGTCGTTCACATCGGCGGCTAGGACGGTGTGCAGGAATTCCGTAATTTTCTCGTCCAATTTGGAAATGGTTTCCTGATCCAGTTTAACCATGCTGGTCGCCTGTTCCTCGTCGATTTCGGGGACCGGCTGGGGCGGAGTCAAGGTCAGAGTGTCGTTCGAAGTGGCTTCGGCCATGGTTTTCTCCGGATGAAAATACGGTAAAAAGTAGTCAGTAAAAGGCGAATTCGCATCCCAATCGCAAACGGTCGCTTTAGTCGCGATCCTTTCAATCGCAAACGATCGGTTCGGGAGCGCCGGGATAACCCTTTCATTAGATCGAATTCGAGACAATTTATCGAACTATTCGATGCGGACCATGTTAGCCGACATTCCGAATCACGATTGCTGCCCCCCCGAGCGGGCTTCGCTCGATCACGAGCTGGCCGAGATAGGTCCGCACGATGGAATCCACGATGGCGAGGCCGAGGCCGTGCCCGGGCACAGACGAATCGGTGCGCTCACCGCGGCGGGTAACGCGCTCGGCCACATCTTCGGCAATTCCGGGGCCATCGTCGTCCACCCGCAGTTCGAGATGCGAGCTTGTTCCCAGCGGTTCCAAAACCGTCCGGGCGCTCAGTTCGACTCGGCTTCGACACCACTTGAAGGCATTGTCGAGTAGGTTCCCAAGGATCTCGAGCAAATCGCCCTCGTCGCCGTGAAAGACGACGTCGTCCTCGACCATGATTCGGCAGTCGACCTGTTTTTCGGCATAGACCTTGGCCAGTGCGGCCGCGACTTGGCGGGACTTTTCCGCGACACTGACCGGCGGAGTCAGGTGGGTTCGCCCGGAGGCGGCGGCTCGCTTCAGTTGGTACTCGATAATTCGAGTCATGCGGTCGATCTGTTCCTGGGCTACCGCGCCGATTTCGCTGTCGGCGTCCGAATTCTGTTTTTCGATGGCGCCGCGCAACACGGCGAGCGGGGTTTTCAGGCTGTGCGCGAGATCGCCCAGCGCATCCCGATACCGGGCAAGGTGGGACTGTGCATTCTCCAACAGAGCATTGAGGTTGTCGGTCAGTCCGCGCAGTTCTTCCGGATACTGGCCAACGAGTTTGTCGGCATGGCCCGCTTCGATGGCCGAAAGGTCGGCCGCGACCCGGCGGAGCGGCGAGAACGCCCAGCGGAGAATAGCGCCTTGCACCAGCAGCAGCACTAGCGCCGCGGCTCCGAGCCAGCTCCAGAGACTGCGCCGGAATTGATTGACCTCTGCGTAGAATCCGTCCAGGGTTTCGGCCACGCGAAACACGCAGCGAACCGGTCTTCTGCGCCCCTCTTCCTCCCACAGTACGCTGAAACTGAGCACATAAACCGGCGTGCCGTCTTCCAATACGGCGCTGCTGAATGTGGCAGTGCCGGTCTGAGGTGTGAGTGTCGCGGGAATTTCAATGCCCGCTGCGGACGGGGATCGCCAGTCCGGCTTGCGGTTGCCTCGACGGATGTCGGCGTAAAGCCCGGACCCGGTTTGATTGAAGCGAGGCTCATGCAGGTTTTCGGGGCCCTTCATGACGCCTCGGGCATCGAGTTCCGAGCCGGCCAGAAGGGTATAGACAAACCCTTGCAGCCTGTCGCGCATGGCCGCCTTTGCGCTGTCGCGGAAGGCCTTGTCGAGGACCAGCCCGGTTGCGCTGAGAAAGGCGATCAGCACCACACTGGCGACGAGCAGTCCCCTCGTCCGAAGGGAATAGGTCATCCGGGCGTGCGTTCCAGGGTAAACCGGTAGCCGCGTCCGCGGAGCGTCTCTATGGGGCGATGGACGTTCTGGGGATCGAGTTTCCGACGCAGCCTGGCGATGAAGACTTCGATCACGTTGCTGTCCAGATCGAATTCCTGGTCGTAGATGTGTTCGGTCAGGGCCGTTTTGGAGATGACCTTGCCGGTATTCAGCATCAGATATTCGAGAACCTTGTATTCCTGCGCGGTCAACTCCACCGGCTGGCCGTCGACACGTACGCTCTGTGCTCCGGTATCGAGCACGATAGGGCCGCACCGCAGCAGGGATTGCGCGATGCCGGCGGACCGCCTCAACAGCGCCTTGGTCCGGGCGAGCAGTTCTTCGAAATGGAAGGGTTTGCTCAGGTAATCGTCGGCTCCGGCGTCCAGCCCTTCCACCTTGTCTTGCCAGCGGTCGCGCGCGGTGAGGATCAGAATCGGAAAGTTGATGCCGTCGGCGCGCCAATGTCTGATGACGTCGATGCCGGACACCAGCGGCAGCCCTAAATCGACGATAGCCAGATCGAACGGATATTCGTTTCCCATAAAAACTGCTTCCTTGCCGTCGGCCGCGGTGTCGACAGCGTAACCGAGGGCTTGCAAGCGCGACTTTAGCTGAGAGCGGAGCTCGGCTTCATCTTCGACGATCAGTAGGCGCATGAAACTCGCTTGAACACAGCTTGTTTGAGGGACTTAGCCGACATCACTCGTGGCAGCGGAGTTTCGGCACGGGAGCCAACCGCAGCGATCATTCCGGGCTGGCGCCTTTGGTGTCTCATCGGTTGGCGTCGACATGGAAGACGCGCACGCGGCCGTCCGGCATGAGCACTTTGATGCGATAAGTGATCGTGCCGTTATTTCTGATGGTATCGGCAGCCAGTATGCGACCGCCGGTTTCACGCCGGATGCGCTGAACAGCCTCGTCTAGGCTTATGCCGGGCCCGAACTGAGGCTGGCGCGCGATGAACGGCGTCATCAAACCCTCCGGACCGAACGGCGGCTGTGAATAGGACGGAAATGCCATCAGCAGCGAACAGCCCAGGGTGAAGGACAAAAAGCGTTTGTTTATCACGCGGCTCGATGCGACTAGGGCGTTTCCGAAGTATGAGCCGGGCCGCAAAATGCCGCCCGGCACTGAGGTAGGCGCAGAATAACACTGTCGTTTCCGGACCGACAACGGGCTCTACCAAGCCACGGGTCAATGATGTTCCTGGATCAGTGGCCGATCTCGTGTCCCAAGACGGCTCCGGCTACCGAGCCGGCGATGATGGCGCCATGATTGCCGTAGCCGACTTGTTCTCCAACCATGCCGCCGAGGACGCCACCCGCGACGATCGGTATGGCTCCGGACAAACCGCTGCTACGGCCGTAATAGGAAGGGTAATCGTCGTGATAGACGACTCGCGGCGGCTGGTAATGGTGAATATGGCGATGTACCACGCGCGGCGGCCGGTAATAACGTGGCGCAGGCTCGTAGTAATGGTGAATCACTCTCGGGCGGTGATGATCATGGCCGTGGTGATGATGTCCATGATCGTAGTGACCGTGGTGCCGATACCCATGATCGTGGTGGCCGCGATGATGGCCGTGGCCCCAATGGTCGCGGTCGGCGCGCGCGCCCGATGCAAAGGCGAGTAAGGCGATTGTGCTTAGGGCTATGATTTTATTCAGCGGTCTCATGACTTGATCCCCCGTTCAAAAACTCGAAACTGGCGCCGGATTCAAACCCGTGAGATTTGCCGGCAGGATAAAGATAGTCTTCTGTTCCTGAACGGAAGCTGAATGGGAATGGGCGGCTTTATGGCTCCGGCAGCTTATCGCTAACGATGCGCTTCCCTTCGTTCAGCGCATCCTACGGACTTCGCCGCATCAGGCAATCAGCTTCAGGCCGGGGGGCAATGCCTCGCCGAAGATGCGTTTTTCGTCGGCTTCGGAAAGTTCTTTTACTTCGGACACCATGCCAATCCAGGAGTCCGGCGCTTTGCCGACTCTCAGCCGCTCGATGACGCGTTGCCTCAGCGCCGGATCGATGTCACGCTCCCGGTCACCGCTGAGTCTCGCGATGAGAGCGGCGGCGAAGCCGGCATGCGGCTCTTTTTTGAAGTCGCGGCTCAGGATCTGGGCCAGCCATTCCCCGGCCGTGACGCGGGAAACCACGTTATGCACGCTGCCGTGGAACGGTACGCGAGCACCGACGCGGCCTAGCGCCCACCAGCTTTCGGCGGGTTCGCTGGGCTTGGACAGGCGCTGGAGAAGCCAGCTTCCCAATTCGGCCTTTTGGGATACGGGGAGCCGTTCCAGTACGGCCGCAAGTCTCACCATGTCCTCATAGCTGCGCTTTTTGGCGAGGGCAGGGAGATTGCCGCGCTTGGCGGTTTCCGGATTGATGAAGTCGGCCACATCCTTGAATATCGAAAGCTGCGCCTTTTCGTTCAAGCCGCCAGCCAGGCGGCGCCAGAACGTCCACCATTCAGTCCAGTTCTGGATTTCGTTGACGAATTGCAGACCTTGCCCGTAAATCGCGAAGACCTGTTCAACCCGCCAATCGTCCAAGGGATAGCCGAATCCGGGACGGAGGCAATATCCGGTCAGGCTGAACCACAGGCGCTCGTGCTCGGCCGATCGCCGCCGGTGAGGCAGGCCTTCCAGCAGGGCGCCGAACAAATCGCGTAATAGGGCGGTGTCCCAATCCGCTCGCGGTCCGAGAATCTTTTCAAGTTCGCCGCGCAATCCTTTGACCAGCTTGGTGTCGGCCGCTTTCGCTTTTTTCCCAAACACCAGGCGGACTTTCTCGACGGCTTCATCGAGGCGCGGGTGGTGCCGGGCTTCGGGCAAAACCGTCTGCGGGACGGCCTGCCGCAATTGGAACTCGATCCTCCATCGCCGGTCGGGATCGTCGGCTGCTACGCAGTGCAAATCGAGAGTGCCGACCTCGGTTAGGGATGCGGCGATCTGCACGGCTTGCTCCGTTCGCCCTTGTGCGCTTTCCCGCTCCAAGACAGCAGCGAGGGGCGGCAAGTGAACGAAACGGTCTCCGTCGATTTCGGCAAGGTCTCCCGGCTGGAAACGCCGGTCCTCGCTGGTTGAGGCCAGGTTGAAACGCACCGGTTGTCCTAGCCTGAGCAGGAAGGAGCGGTCGGTCAACACGATCTCCCGGCCCTCGTCGGTCCCCCGCGGCAGAATGCAGATACCCTTGGGGATCCCGTCCCGGCCGGTTTCCACCACCAGAAAATAGCTGCGCGCCGAGCCGCCGCCTATGCGCTGAACGGCATGGCCGCGCCGCGCGAGTCCGTAGGCTACCGCGCCGTAGGCTACTGCCAGATCGGGACGGTCGTTTTTGAGCAGGACGGGGCGTTGTTTTCCCCAAAACGTCACAAGTTCTACGAGACGCTGGGCTATGGTCGAGCTGCGGAACACGCCACCGTTGAGAAGAACAGCATCGGGAATGGGGTCGGCGGAGTCCGATCCGAGGGCCTCTCGCGCAGTTTCGAAGTGGTGAGTCAGAAAAGCAGCCAGATGCTTGCTGATCGCGGGATCGGCGGCGTAGGGCAGGCCGAATTCGACGACGCCGCTGCGTTTTCGGTCGGGATGATCGGCGAGGCTCACCATCGGGAAAAAACCGTCGAGAGCGATGCCATGGACCTCGCTTCGGGTCAGCTCGACCGAGCGCGCGCCTCCGATGAGCCGGGCTCCCGTGCCGAGTAGTGTTACGGTCGCGGCTTCCGGCGCATCGGGAGCCAGCAGCCGTTCCTTGGCTAACCGGCATTGTTCGACCAGTTGGGAAAGCTCGGCCGCAGACAGCTTTCGATCCTCGCCCACCAGGCGGCGTTCCGCAAGATGAGCCAAGGTGAGATCGATGTTATCCCCGCCCAGCATCAGATGATTGCCGACGGCGATACGGGTGAGCTTGGGTTCGTCCTCGCCTGGCTCGACCTTGATCAAGGTCAGGTCCGTGGTGCCGCCGCCGACGTCGCAGACCAGCAGCAAGCGCACGCCGCCGAGCTGCTGACGTAAGGACTGGCGGTGGTTCCAGAGCCAGTCGTAACAGACCGCTTGCGGCTCTTCGAGCAGGCGCACTGTCGCGAATCCGGCCAGCCGGGTGGCTTCGAGCGTTAGAGTGCGTGCGGCCTCGTCGAATGAGGCCGGTACGGTCACCACGATCTCCTGCTCTTCCAGTGGCGCCTCGGGATGGTGATGATTCCAGGCCGAACGCACGTGGCGGAGGTAGCTCGCGCTGGCTTCGACCGGAGAGATTTTCGGAATCTCCTCCGGCGCGCCCCAGGGGAGGATAGCGGCGGTCCGGTCCGCGGCGGCATGGGACAGCCAGCTCTTGGCACTGGTCACGAAACGTCCCTGGCTTTTCGAGCCCAAGATCCGCGCCAGCTTGCCGATGATCGGACGATAAGCCGACTCCGGCTCCGAAGAAGGCCAGGGCAATCGCACGTCCGCTACGGTCAGTTCGTCCGGCGATGCGTGATAGCGAACAGACGGCAGCAGCGGTTCAGCCGCCACTTCGCCCGGCGCAACCAATTGGTCGATTTGAAAAAGCTCGATTTCGGCCGGAGTACCTTTGGTGAGGTCTGCATGGGCGACCACGGTGTGGGTCGTGCCGAGATCGATGCCGACAAGATAGCGAGGCGTCTGGCTTGATGATGCGGGCATGGGTGAGGATGGCCGCAGGGGCATTGCCCCTGCGGTTTGCAGGATTATTTATTGAAAGACCAAAAACTTTTTTTGGCCGAAGCGTCGTCGCCAGGTGCTTCCGAAGCTGCTTCGTCGGATGCGGTTTCGGTCGCCCGCTCGGAGAGATTGCCTAAGATCGGTTCCTCCGGTGCGACATTTTCATCCGACGGCAAAGGCTTTTCGCCTGCACGGACATCGAATTCGACGTTCCAGCGTTTGTCGCCGTCCTTAGCGACCGCTTCCAGTTGCAGCGTGCCCACTTCGGTGACCCTGGCGGCCAAATGAACCGGGACCACATCGCCCGCCTGGTACTCTTCTGCCGGCAAGGTGACCTCGATTTCGTCCAGTTCTTCCATTTCGTCTTCCGACCAGTAGTCGAGGCGCGTGCCGACCACGTCGTCGCGGCGGACGTTGGACGCGAAGAAACGGAAGCGCACTGGCTCGCCCACGACCAATCCGAACTCGTAAGGCGGCAGATCCGCCTCGGTACCTTCCTCCATGCCGAAAGGCGCGATGCACAGGGCCTCGATCGGCGGGGCGAAGCCCGGTACGGCGGGCATGGCGCTCTCGACGCCCACGTAATAGGCAGCACCGGTGCCGCCGCGGATGCGGACCCCACGACCTTTGCGGACATAGCCGTAATAAGCGGCACCACGGGCCACGGCTAGATCCAGGTCGGCGCCGTGCAGCAGTCGGGCATGCGGTGCGTCGTCGGCCTGAAGCCAGCTATTGAGTACATCGAGCAAGCGCTTTTCGAGCGCCTCGGACTTGAATACACCCCCGTTGAGGAGCAGCGCGGTCGGATGCAGGAACTGGGCATCGGCAGGGAGGTTGAATCCCTGCAATTCGCCGGTCGCGCCGATCTGTCGGCTCAGGAAGGCGGCGAGATGACAGGTGATCCGTGCGTCCTTGGCATACGGAAGGCCCAGGGTGGTCAGACCGGTGCGAGCCTGAACGGCAGGACGGTCTGTGATTTGCACCTTCGGAAAGAAGCCTTCGACCAGGGTACGTCCGACCTCGTCGCGGGTCAGGCTGGTACGCAGCGTGCCGCCGATGAGCGACGAACCGCGGCTGGGGACGACGACGGCGACTTCGTCGGTATCCGAGTCGGACAGCAAGGATTCCTTGGCGTCCCGGCAGCCGTGCATGAGTGCCTGGATCTGCCAAGGTTCCAGCCGTTTGCCCTCGGCTTCGAGCTTCATTTTCAAGACATAAGCCAAGGCGAGGTCCATGTTGTCCCCGCCGAGGAGAATGTGATCGCCGATGGCGACGCGGTTGAGGATCAGATTGCCTTCCTCCTCGGTCACGGCGATCAGCGACAAATCGGTGGTACCGCCGCCTACGTCCACGACGAGAATGATGTCGCCCGGCTTGACCTGCTCGCGCCATTTTCCTTCGCTGGTCTGAATCCAGCTGTACAGCGCCGACTGCGGCTCCTCGAGCAGAATGGCCTGGCGCAGGCCCACGGCGTGGGCGGCTTCCACGGTCAGTTCCCGAGCCGCCGGATCAAAGGACGCCGGTACGGTGATCACCAGTTCCTGCTCGCTCAGGGGCGCGTCGGGATAGCGGTCGTTCCAGGCGTCACGCATGTGGCGGAGATATTCGATCGACGCTTGAAGAGGCGAAACGCGCTTTACTTCCTCCGGTGACTGAACGGGCAGGATTGGCGCGCGGCAGTCGACGCCGCTGTGAGATAGCCAGCTCTTGGCGCTGCTTACCAGCCGGATGGGCGTTTTGCCGCCGAGTTGCCTTGCCAGGTCACCGACGATGGCTTCCGGATGTTCGTTCCAGGGCAACACGATGTCGCTCGGTGCGAGCTCGGCCTCGTGAGCCTGGTAAAGAAACGAAGGCAACTGCCTTTTTTCGCCGACCGTACCGGGCGACGTCAATTGCGGGATATCCAAAACCTCGATCGGCGCTTTTTCGCCGTCGCACTGGCTGAGATCGACATAGGACACGACGCTGTTGGTCGTGCCGAGGTCGATGCCGACGGAATACTGGGTTTCGCTCACAATTCCACCTCTGCTTGGGCGATGATGCGTACGTCATGTCCTTCGGCGATCTTGGGCAGTCTGACGGCCGTAGCGCGCCAGCCGCGGTGTATCAATGTGCCGGTGAACGGCGGATCGCCGACGATGTTGCCCGTGGGCCTTACGCTCGAAGCGTCGAAGCCTTTGGGCAGAGTAACGCGGGAGTTCTCCTGCTCTTTGCGCACCGGTTCAAGCTCGAAATGCTGGCTCAATACTTTGCGGCATCCCTCGTGTACGACTCGAGCCGCCGCGCCGATCTCGGCGTCGGAATAGGCGCCGACGTTCTCCTGAACGAAGTCGATAAAACGGGCTTCTTTCTGCAAAAGTCCGAGAAGCTGTAGGGCCGCATCCGGTGTGGCTTCTTTGACAACCACCGGCTCCGGCCGTTCCGGTTTGACGACTTCCAAGGGTTTGGGTGCCTCCCTGACCGGAACGGGGGCCGGTCCGGCGGGGACCGGCGCAACGACTGGTTCGGCTGCCCGCCGCCCACGGCGCATCAAAGCGATGACGGCTACGGACAGCAGAAGGATCTGCAGAATCAGCAGAATGACCACGAGGGCTGCAAGTCCGATGTGTACGGCGTCGAGCGTGGTCGGAATGAGAGTTGGGTCGAATTGCATTCGGATCCTCTTTGCGTTGAGTGGTGCCCTGGGACGCAGGCGCGGTTGGTGCGGCAAATACAGCCGCCGGCATCGGCGGGACAGCCGGCCGAAAACTAAGCGCGGGGTAGGACGATCGTATTAGGGCTGCCCGGTCGCGGCTTGAGCCGCCTGAGCACCCATCAATGTGCGCAGGACCTGACGTGCGGCCTGAGTACGGCGGCTGCGCATATATCGTTCGGAGATCGTGCCGGGTACTTTTTCGCTATCGAACGCCGCCTTGACCTTCGACAGCTTCTCTTCGCACGTTTTCAAAACGCGATCGGTGAGTGCACGCGAATCCGCCTGCTCGCCGACCCGCGCACGGGTTTCGCTGTTGACGCAGGTCTGGTATGCGACTAAAGCCAGGTTGACTTTCTCCAGAGTCTGGTCCGAAAGGGTGGTGCCCTGCCATTCGTCTTCCGCCCGGACGGTTTGCAGGGCGGACAAAGCGATTGCGGCGAGCAGCACGCGAAAAAAAAAGTTCATGGGCGTTAACTCCTTACGAGTTGGAGACGAATGCACCGGATTTTACGCTATGTCGAGGGAGGGCGGAACGCCGAATCCGCCGCATCGGCTTGGCGCGGCAGCTTTGGGACGCGGTAGTGCAGTGTGCTAACCTTCAACGGCGTGGGTTTACGCCGGACTTTCGGCGTGGGACGACAACAAACGAAAATAACCGGAGAAGAATAATGAAACTAAAGTCTTGGTTAGTGGGGGCAGCGGTTCCATTTCTCGTGAGCTGCGCGGCGACGGTGGATAAATCGTCGGTGCAGGCCACGCACGTGGCGCCGGTTTCGACGCAGGTGGAAGTGGTGCGGATTCCGTTCGACGGTTCTCAACCCATGTACGTCGTCACGGTGGAGCCTTTGAGTGTCGGAACCGGTTCGGGGGGCGGCGTGACACAGGCTCCGACCGGGGCCCGCTACGGCTGGGGACCCTTCGGCTGGGGTATTCTCGGAGGGGCCGCACCTACGGCACCGGGGGCTTACACGCCCGACCATCAAGGTATGAGCGATCGCGTCGGGCAAGGCGTCGCCGCGCAATTAATCAGTGCCCTCGGCAACGTAGGGAACATCGTGGTCGTCGACTACGAACATTACCGCAAGAACGAAAGCAATCCCGCAAAGCTGCTGAATCCCGGCGAGGTCGGGCCGTTCGTGATCAAGGGTACGATCACGGAATTCAACGAGGTTGCCGAAGCCAACGACGAGCGCAAAGGTGGATCGCTCGGCTGGGCAGGAACAGTGCTCGGCATCGCGGGCGCCGTTTCGGGGACACCCGCCGCGGGCATCGCCGGTGCTGCCGTATCTGCCGCCAATCCGACTTGGGAAAACACCAAGGCCCGGCGAACCGGGGCGGTGGGCATGGACCTGCAAGTGGTCGAGCCTAGCAGCGGCCGCATGGTGGGAACGATTACTTCCCACGGCTCCTTCACCTCCGAATCCGCCACCAGCGGTTTCTCTTTGTTCGGCGTCGGGGGCGGGGAATCCGCGTTTGCAGCGAGCGCCCTGGGTCAGGCGACCCGCGCCGCGCTCAACGATACTCTGAAGCAATTGTCCGACCAGCTTCGCATCAAGGGTCCCGCCTTTGTCAAAGCATCGGCTCCCGCCACTAAGAAAACGCGGCGTTAAGGAAGCTCTGAGCAAGTGGATTCCGTTCATGCCCCTTCGACAGGCTCAGGAGAGCGTTCGACAAGCCTGTC
The DNA here is from genome assembly GCF_017832375.1 of Methylocaldum sp. RMAD-M. Lineage (NCBI taxonomy): Bacteria > Pseudomonadati > Pseudomonadota > Gammaproteobacteria > Methylococcales > Methylococcaceae > Methylocaldum > Methylocaldum sp. RMAD-M. Next base: position 263,731 of record NZ_JAFIBZ010000003.1, read on the forward strand.
CTGAGCCGAGTCGAAGGGCTCAGGGCGAACGGCCTACTGGGATACGCTCTTAATCAGAGCTTCTTTAGGACGTAGAAGACGCTTGGGCTCCCGCACGGTGCGGCTGTCGCTCGTTGGAGCAGTGCCGTGCAAGCGCCCAGCGCACGTGCTCCCTGATCAAAGGCAACGGGTCGTCTATCCGCGCTCGTAACGCGTCGACGATTTTAGTAGACGTTTCAGCGTTACCCAAGGCCACGGCGATATTCCTGATCCAGCGTTCGTAACCGATGCGGCGTATGGCAGAGCCTTCGGTCTTATGTAGAAACGTCGCTTCATCCCAGCGGAAAAGGTCGATCAGCCCGGCGGTATCGAGACCGTGGCGCGGCATGAAATCCGCTTCCTCGGTCAGCCGCGCATAGCGGTTCCACGGGCATACGAGCTGGCAGTCGTCACAGCCGTAGATGCGGTTGCCGATGGCGGTGCGAAATTCTTCGGGAATCGGTCCGCGCAACTCGATGGTCAGATAGGAGATGCAGCGCCGGGCGTCAAGGCGATAAGGCGCAACGATCGCTTGGGTGGGGCAGACCTCCATGCAGGCGGTGCAGCTCCCGCAGTGATTGGTCGTTTCGGCATCGATGGGCAAGGGGAGATCGGTGTAAATCTCCCCCAGGAAGAACATCGAGCCTGCTTTGCGGTTGATCAAATTGGTGTGCTTGCCGATCCAGCCGAGCCCGGCTTTGGCGGCGAGCGCCTTTTCCAGCACCGGCGCGCTGTCGACGAAGACCCTATAACCGAAGGGGCCGATTTCGACTGCGATGCGCTCGGCCAATTGCTGTAAGCGGTTGCGGAGCACCTTGTGGTAATCGCGGCCAAGGGCGTAGCGGGAGATGAACGCGGCGGTCTGGTCGTCCAGCCGCTCCCTAACCGTGGTTCGATTCTCCGGGAGATAATCCATGCGTACGCTGATGACCCGGAGCGTACCGGGAACCAGCTCTTCCGGACGGCTGCGCTTGGTGCCATGCCGCGCCATGTAGTCCATTTCTCCGTGGAATCCCTCGTCTATCCATTTTTGAAGCTGCTGTTCGGCCGCAGAAAGGTCGGTATCGGCTATTCCGACCTGCTGAAAGCCGAGTTCTTTGCCCCAGGTCTTGATTTTGGCGGCGAGAGCGGAGTAATCGCGAGCGGACGAAGTCACAGAAGTGTGGAGGCGGTGCGGAGTTTGAGCCAGAATGTAAACGGAACGAGCGTAGTTTGGGTACAGCTTACTGGGTTATGAGCGAACGATACAGCCGAAGTTTCCCGAAGGATCTTTATCGCGCGGAGGACGTGCGCGCCATGGACCGTTATGCCATCGAAACGGTGGGCATTCCCGGCATCGAGTTGATGCGCCTCGCCGGCGCATCGGCCTTTGCCGCTTTGCACGAACGCTGGCCGGGAGCGCGCACGCTGTCGGCGATTTGCGGCGGCGGCAACAACGGAGGAGACGCTTATGTGGTCGCCCGCTTGGCGCACGAGGCGGGGATGGACGTGCGGGTTTATCCGGTTTCGCCGCCCGCGAATCTCAAGGGGGATGCCCTGGCGGCTTACCAGGATTATCGAGCGGCGGGCGGCGAAATATTGGATTTTATCCCGGCCGATTTCGAGGGTGCGGAAGTGCTGGTCGACGGACTTTTGGGCACCGGCTTGGATCGGAAGGTCGACGGACTTTACGCGGACGTGATCAGGGCCGTCAACCGGTTCTCCGGTCGGGTGATGGCGCTGGATATTCCGTCCGGGCTTCATGCCGATACCGGTTCCGCTCTGGGCGTTGCCGTCAAGGCCGATTTGACCGTGACGTTCATCGGTCTCAAGCAGGGGCTCTTTACCGGTGAAGGTCCGGAATACACAGGCGAGATCGTCTTTGCCGATCTGGGCACACCGCCGGAAGTGCGATATTCCGTCGAACCTTCGGCCATGCTGCTGCCGCCGTGGGAACGCGGCTTGCCGGCGCGTCCGCGTTATGCGCACAAAGGTCATTTCGGTCATGTGCTGGTGGTCGGGGGCGATTGCGGCTACAGCGGCGCCCCTCGCATGGCAGCGGAGGCCGCGGCTCGGGTCGGAGCGGGGTTGATTAGCATCGCCACGCGGAAGTCCCATGCCGACTCGCTCAACCTGACCCGGCCGGAGCTGATGTGCCACGGCGTCGAAACCACCGAGGACTTGCGGATACCCTTGGAGCGGGCCACGGTCGTTGCTATCGGGCCTGGCCTGGGCCGTTCGGAATGGGCGAAGGCGCTGCTCGGCACGGTGTTGGAAACCGATTTGCCGGTCGTGGCGGATGCCGACGCGCTCAATCTTCTGGCGGAAAGCCCCCGCAAACGGGACAACTGGACCATCACGCCCCATCCGGGGGAAGCGGCGCGGCTGCTCGACTCGTCTTCCGCAGACATACAGAAAGATCGATTCAGCGCCGTTCGGAACCTTCAGGCGAAGTTCGGCGGCGTAGCCGTATTGAAAGGTTCCGGCAGCCTGGTCTGCGGCTCGGACGGATTGCCCTATGTCTGTACCGCCGGCAATCCCGGCATGGCCAGCGGCGGCATGGGCGACGTGCTGACCGGCGTTATCGCGGGATTGCTGGCGCAACGTCTGGATCTTTTCGAGGCGGCGGCCTTGGGCGTGCAATTGCATGCCGCGGCAGGTGACGAGGCGGCGAAGGCCGGTGAAAGGGGGCTTTTGGCCTGCGATTTGATGGATCCTTTGCGCCGGCTCGTCAATTTATGAAAGTGACTCTTAGGGACGAGGCGGAAACTCTTGCATTCGCCGGGCGCGTCTATCGAGCCATGCCGTCGAACGGGCTCGTCTTCCTGCACGGAAACCTCGGCGCCGGCAAAACCACCTTCGTGCGCGGCTGGCTCCGGGCAGCTGGCTTTTCGGGGCCGGTGAAAAGCCCGACTTTCACGCTGGTCGAAGAATACCCGATCGAGGAGCGGATCGTTTACCATTTCGATTTGTACCGGCTGAACGATCCGGAAGAGTTGGAGTGGATGGGGTTCCGGGACTATCTACGGCCGAACGCGGTTTGCTTCATCGAATGGCCGGAGCGCGGCGCGGGGCTATTGCCCGAGGCGGATCTCGAGATCCGCCTGGAAATATCGGGTACGGGGCGCATGGCGGAGGTATCGGCCGGCACCGACTCCGGTGTAGCCGTATTGGCCAGGCTGCAAGCCGAGTAGCCTATTTCCTTGCGGTTTTCCGCAGCTCGGACTATGTTTTCCGGGGGCGTTCACGCATGGCGGCTTCGTTCATGGAAAAAAAAACTCTAATCACATGGCTGGTGTTCACGTTTTGCGGCTACGCGCCGCTGGTTTTCGGCGCGCCCGTGCAGATGAACTCGGTGAAGCTTGAGTCCGCCGCGCAGAGTTCACGGCTGGTTTTCGATTTCTCGGCGCCGCCCAAATACCGAATCTCCCGCGGAAGCAAGCCGAATCAGCTGCAAATCGACTTCGAAAATATTTCCCTGTCCGGAAAACTCGGACAACCCCCGGCGTCTCATCCCCTGATCGCGAAGCTCATTCCGGTTTCGGGCAAGGCCAAGGACAGCCCCAGGATTTTGCTCGATCTTAAACGCCCGGCCGGATACAAGTCTTACGTCACCCGTCTCACGGGAAGCTCGCGCCTGGTGCTCGAACTGACGCCCCCGATTTTGACCGCCCAGGCGGGAGACAAGGCGGCTTCCAAGGAGCCGGTCAAATCGGCAAAACCGACTAAGATTGCTGCGGCGCCGAAAGCGGCTCCCAAGCCGGTCGCGGCCAAGGCCTGGATCTCGCCGGGCGAAGCGAGGCCGGTCCGTTTCCTGAAGCCGGCGCTGGCCAAGGAGCGGGTGATCGTCATCGACGCCGGCCACGGCGGCAAAGATACCGGCGCGATCGGCCCCAACGGAACCTACGAAAAAGACGTGGTGCTGGCTATCGCCCGCAAGCTCGAACGGCTGATCGGAGCCGAACCGGGCATGCGGGCGGTCATGGTGCGCAAGAGCGATCAGTTCGTCGATTTGCGCGAGCGGGCGGAACTTGCCCGCAAGGCGAAGGCGGATTTGTTTATTTCCTTGCACGCGGACGCCTACGTCGCCAATGACGTAAAGGGGTCTTCCGTATTCACTCTGTCGGATCACGGCGCTTCGAGTGAAGCCGCTCGCTGGCTGGCGGACCGGGAAAACGCCGCTTTGGTGGGCGGTGTTCAGCTCGGGGGAAAAGACAAATTGCTGGCTTCGGTGCTGCTCGATCTGTCGCAAACCGCCACGCTAGATGCCAGCAACCGCGCGGCCGCAAAGGTATTGGGAGAGCTAAGAAAGGATTTCCATCTACATCACCGAGACGTGCAAAAAGCCGGTTTTGCGGTGCTCAAGTCGCCGGACGTTCCCTCGATACTGGTGGAGACGGCGTTCATATCCAATCCGGACGAAGAGCGTAATCTGCGCAATTCGAGCCATCAGGATCAGGTGGCTCGCGCCATATTCGACGGCATCCGCAATTATTTCGCCGAAATTCGGCCGATGGTTCCGGTCGATCTGCGCATGGCCGATGCTCTGGAGAGCGTGGCCGAATCCGACGGCAAGAAGCCGGTCATTCGAAAATAGAACGCTTGCGCCGAAGGTCGGCAAAAGCACCTTTATCCCCGTCTTTCATAATTTCTGTATTTTCCCGAGAATAGCAAGGTATTGAATCCTTGCTCCCGCGGTTCTGTCTAACCGCCAAACCGTTTTCTCGATCGCCGATTCCATCTGCCATGCCCATCCGCATTCTCCCTCCGCAACTCATAAACCAAATCGCCGCCGGGGAGGTGGTCGAGCGCCCCGCCTCGGTGGTGAAAGAATTGGTCGAAAATGCCTTTGACGCCGCCGCGCGCTCGGTAGCCATCGACGTGGAACAGGGCGGATTGCGCATGATGCGCATCCGCGACGACGGCTGCGGCATCGATAGAGAGGAATTGCCGCTCGCCCTGTCCAGGCACGCCACCAGCAAAATCGCCAGTCTGGAGGATCTGGAGCGGGTCTCCAGCATGGGATTCCGGGGCGAAGCTTTGCCCAGCATCAGTTCGGTGGCGCGCTTGACGCTGACCTCGCGGATACGCGGCGAGCGTTGCGCCTGGCGTGTCACCGCGGACGGGACGGAAACCGATTTCGACGTGCAGCCGGCGGCCCATCCCGAAGGCACGACGGTGGAGGTTCGCGATCTCTTCTACAACACGCCGGCGCGCCGGAAGTTTCTCCGGTCGGAAAAGACCGAGTTCTCCCATATCGAAACACTGATCAAGCGTATGGCGCTGAGCCGGTTTGAAGTGGGATTTTCCTTGAAGCACGACGAGCGGACGGTATTGAGCTTGCGGCCGGCGGAAACCCAGGCCGAAATCGAGCGACGCCTGGCCTTGGTGCTCGGTGAGGCGTTTCTGGAAAACGCGCTGGCGGTGGAGTTTTCGGCGGCGGGTCTCAGGCTTTCCGGGTGGGTGGGGTTTCCGACGTTCTCCCGCAGCCAGGCCGACATGCAGTTCTTCTACGTCAACGGGCGTTTGGTCCGGGACAAGCTGGTGAGCTATGCCGTGAAGCAAGCTTATCAGGACGTGCTTTACCACGGGCGCCAGCCGGTGTACGTGCTGTATCTGGAGCTGGACCCGACGTTGGTCGATGTCAATGCTCATCCCGCCAAACTCGAAGTGCGTTTCCGCGATTCCCGGACGGTGCACGATTTTCTGTTTCGCGCGTTGCACCGGGCTTTGGCCGAGATCAAGCCGCGGGCTGTCGAGGCCGAGGCGGTGCCCCATCCGGAAGACAGGCCGGCGCGTGCAGTTTCGGCACCCGAGTTTTCTAAACCGCACCGCCAAGCTACGCTGCCGTTTCAAGTGGCCGAGGCGATTCAAAGTTATGCCGATCTTTATTCCGCTCCGGCTCCTAAGCCGGAAGCGCCGCAGGAACCGGAGCCAGATGAGCAAACGACTCCGCCACTCGGTTTTGCGGTGGCGCATCTTCATGGCGCTTTCATTCTGGCCGAGAGCCGCAACGGGCTGATCGTGGTGGACGCTCACGCCGCCCACGAACGCATCACCTATGAAAAGCTGAAGGAGCAGGTCTGCGCGGGATCGGTTCCGATGCAGCCCTTGCTGCTGCCTATCCGAATTCAGGTTACCGCAGCCGAGGCCGACTTGGCGGAGGAGGCGGGCGGTGTGTTCGGAAGCCTCGGCATCGAACTTCGCCGAAGCGGCCCGGATACGCTCATGTTGCGAGCGGTGCCGGCCTTGCTGGCGGATGCGGATGGCGAGCGCCTGGTGCGCGATGTGTTGGCCGATCTCAACCAGCATGGACGGAGCGTCCGGATCGAGCAGTCCATGAACGAGGTTCTGGCGACCATGGCCTGCCACGGATCGATCAGGGCCAACCGCAAGCTGACCGTGCCGGAAATGAACACGCTGCTCCGCGACATGGAAGCGACGGAGCGCAGCGGCCAGTGCAACCACGGGCGCCCGACCTGGGTCGAGCTAAGCCTCAAGGATCTGAACCGCTTGTTCATGCGCGGCCAGTGACTGAATTACCACCCGCTATCGCCCTGATGGGGCCGACCGCCTCGGGCAAAACGCGGCTGGCCATCGAATTGGCCAAGACGCTGGACGGAGAAGTGATCAGCGTCGATTCCGCACTGGTTTACCGGGGCATGGACATCGGCACCGCCAAGCCGAGCTTGGAGGAAAGGGCAGGCATTCCGCACCATCTGATCGACATTCTTGATCCAGCCGAATCCTATTCCACCGGGCGTTTTCGGGACGAGGCGCTCGCGGCGATGCAGGACATAACAAGCCGCGGCAAGCTGCCGATTCTCGCCGGCGGCACGATGCTGTACTTCAACGCCTTGTTTTACGGGCTTTCGAGTCTGCCCGCTGCCGATCCCGAGATTCGGCGGCAGATCGACGAGGAAGCGGCGAGGGTCGGCTGGGCGAAACTGCACGAGGAACTCGGTCGAATCGACCCGGAAGCTGCGCTTCGCATTCATCCCAACGATCCCCAGCGCATCCAGCGGGCCCTGGAGGTATACCACGCGACCGGGGTTCCGCTGTCCGTGCTGTGCGCCGAGACCCGATCGCCGCCTTTGCCGTTCGATCTGATCAAACTCATCGTCGCGCCGGCAAGCCGCGAGGCCCTGCATGAACGGATTCGCCAGCGCTTCTTGACTATGATCGAAGGCGGATTTATCGACGAAGTCCGCGCCTTGCACGAACGGGACGATCTCCACGCCGATCTGCCCTCCATTCGCGCCGTCGGCTATCGACAGGTCTGGGCTTATCTCGAGGGCGAATACGACCGCGGTACCATGATCGAGCGCGGTATCATCGCCACCCGCCAATTCGCCAAGCGGCAGTTCACCTGGCTGAGGCGTGAGAGGGATGCGCTACGGTATGCCAGCGAGGACGAGAGGTTGGTGGAGTCCGTATTGCGAGACGTGACGGCCCGCCTGAAGCGGTAGAGCGGGGAAGGACGAGCGTCGCATCCGTCTCGCGTACTGATCAGAACGCAGGTAAAGGGCGTGGAGTTTTTATGAGGAGGTCAATTGTCGTCCGCGATGGACATGGTGTCATTCCGGCCCGCATATTTCTCGAGGTTGCCTTCCTCGCCCAGCTTGATCATCAGTCTGACTTCGTTTTTCGAATCCGCGGCATGTAGGGCATCCTCGTACGTGATCTTTCCGGCCTTGTACAGATCGTACAAGGCTTGATCGAAGGTTTGCATACCCTGTTCCCGTGAATGTTTCATCAGTTCCTTCAGCTTATGTACCTCGCCTTTTCGGATGAGATCTGAAGCGAGCGGGGTGTTCAAGAGAATTTCCACCGCCGGATATCGTCCCTTGCCATCGGCCCTGCGAATGAGCTGTTGAGCGATGATGCCCCGGAGGTTGAGGGATAGATCCATGAATAGCTGCGGGTGCATCTCTTCAGGAAAAAAGTGAAGGATTCGGTCCAACGCCTGATTGGCGTTGTTGGCGTGCAGCGTGCTAAGGCAGAGATGGCCCGTCTCGGCAAAGGTGATGGCATGCTGCATCGTCTCGCGGGTCCGGATTTCCCCGATCAGAATAACGTCGGGTGCCTGCCGCAGCGTATTCTTGAGCGCCACCTCGTAGGATTCGGTATCGATCCCGACCTCGCGCTGGGTGACGATGCAGCCGGCATGCGGATGCACATATTCCAGCGGGTCTTCGATCGTGATGATATGCCCGCTCGAATGCTCGTTCCGATGTTTGATGATGGCCGCCAGCGATGTGGATTTTCCCGTTCCGGTCGCACCGACGAACAGGATCAAGCCGCGTTTGGTCATCGATAATTCATTGAGGATCGGCGGCAGATTCAGATCATCGACCGTCGGAATGTTCGTTTCGATCCGCCGTAACACCATTCCGGCGGTGTCTCTTTGAATGAAGGCGCTGACGCGGAAGCGACCTAGGCCGGGCGCTGAAATCGCGAAATTGCACTCCTTGGTATTCTCGAATTCGTCGCGCTGGCGTTGGTTCATGATCCCGATAACGATCTGCCGCGCCTGCTCTTTGCTCAGCTTGGCGTTCGATATCGGCTGAATGACGCCGTCGATCTTCATGCACGGTTCTTTATTGGTGGTGATGAAGAGGTCGGACGCTTTTTTCTGCGTCATCAGCATGAGCAAGGATTCGAAGTCCACGAGCTTGTTCTCCGGCTTTAGAATGCGGCTTTATTGACGGCTCTGACCCGAGCGGCGGCACGCGCCACGACGCCTTTTTCGACCAGTTCCTGCAAGTGCTGGTCGAGCGTTTGCATGCCGTCCTTGCGACCGGTCTGGATGGCCGAGTACATCTGTGCGACCTTGTCTTCGCGGATGAGGTTGCGGATCGCCGGCGTGCCCACCATGATCTCCCAGGCCGCCGTGCGTCCGCCGCCATTTTTCTTGAGCAGAGTCTGGGAGATCACGGCCTGCAGGGATTCGGACAGCATCGACCGAATAATGCCTTTTTCGGCGGCCGGGAAAACGTCGATGACGCGGTCTATGGTCTTGGCAGCCGAGTTGGTGTGCAGGGTACCGAAAACCAAGTGACCGGTTTCGGCGGCGGTCAACGCGAGGCGGATGGTTTCCAGGTCGCGCATTTCGCCGACCAGAATCACGTCGGGGTCTTCGCGCAGAGCCGAGCGCAAGGCTTCGTTGAAACCCAAAGTATCCCGGTGAACTTCGCGTTGGTTGATCAACGATTTTTTGCTGGAGTGCACGAACTCGATGGGGTCTTCAATCGTCAGGATATGAGAGTACTGGTTCGAGTTGATGTGGTCGATCATCGCGGCGAGGGTGGTCGATTTGCCCGAGCCGGTGGGCCCGGTGACCACGATCAGGCCGCGAGGGTGCATGGTGACGTCCTGGAAAAATTTGGGGCAACCCAGTTCCTCCAATGTCAAAACCTTGGACGGAATGGTTCGAAATACCGCCGCCGCGCCCCGGTCCTGGTTGAACGAGTTGACACGAAATCGCGCGACGCCGGGGAGCTCGAACGAAAAGTCGGTCTCCAGAAACTCCTCGTAATCGCGCCGCTGCTTGTCGTTCATGATGTCGTAGATCAGCGCGTGCACCTCTTTGTGGTCGAGCGCCGGCACATTGATGCGGCGTATGTCGCCATCCACGCGGATCATCGGCGGAAGTCCGGCGGACAAATGCAGGTCGGATGCATTGTTCTTGACGGAGAAAGCGAGCAGTTCGGCGATATCCATGGATTCTCTTCTGTAATGGCTCTTGTGTAAGCGTTGGTCGGTAGATACCCTTACCCTCCGGTCAAGTATAGACAAACGTATCAGCAACATGAGGAGTCAAATACAACAGCGCCTGGACGCCGTACGCGAGCGAATTCGACTCGCGGAGACGGCAGCCGGTCGATGCCGGGGCTCGGTTCGGCTGATCGCCGTAAGCAAGACTCAGCCTGCGGAGGCGATTGCCGCCGCTTATTACTGCGGTCAGCGGGAGTTCGGGGAGAACTACGTTCAAGAGGCTCTGGCCAAGCAAGATAAGTTGGCGCATTACGATATCGGCTGGCATTTCATCGGACCCATTCAATCCAACAAAACCAGGTCGATCGCGGCTCGTTTTTCCTGGGTACATAGCGTCGACCGATTCAAGATCGCGGAGCGCCTGAGCGATCAGCGTCCCGAAGAGCTGCCGCCGCTCAACATCTGCATTCAAGTCAACGTCAGCGGAGAAGCGACGAAATCGGGCGTTGCCCCGGAGGAGCTCGACGGGTTGGTCGAAGCGATCGCGGAACTGCCTAGGCTTCGTGTCCGCGGGCTTATGGCCATTCCGGCCCCGACGGACACGATCGACCTTCAGCGCGCATCGTTCCGGAGCTTGCGGCAAGCCGCGGAACGCTTGGGCCACCTTGGGCTCGATACGCTGTCCATGGGGATGTCCGACGACCTCGAAGCGGCCGTCATGGAAGGTTCGACCATGGTACGTATCGGCACGGCGCTGTTCGGGCCGAGGTCAAGCCGTGACATGGCCGTGCTCGATGCCGGGAGCGTTTCGGACGGCTGAGGGACACTTGTCGGCTTATACGGCGAACGGGACGTTTTTGGGGCCGTGTCTCGGTTAGAATACGTCCGTTGGTTCGGAGATGATTTCAAATGAAAAAGCAAACTTTAGGGTTTATCGGCGCCGGAAATATGGCGAGCAGCCTGATCGGCGGTCTCATTTCGGATGGCTATCCGGCGGACAATATTTTCGTGTCGGACGTCGACACCGCGAAGCTGAAGGATTTGGCCAGCCGTTTCGGCGTCCATACGTTCGAAGATAACAAATCCTTGGTCGAGCGCTCCCAGACCGTGTTGCTGGCCGTTAAACCGCAGATTCTTGAACAGGTGGCTCGAGAAATTGCCGGCCCCGTGCGGCAACGCGGCCCCCTGATGATCAGCATCGCCGCGGGTGTTCGCGAGACCGCCCTCGACCACTGGCTGGGCGGCGGCGCAAGCATCGTGCGCTGTATGCCCAATACTCCGGCGCTCGTGAAAACCGGGGCTACCGCATTGCACGCGAACGATCGAGCGAGCGCCGAACATAGAAGTGTGGCGGAAGCGATAGTCCGTGCCGTCGGCATCGCAGTGTGGGTAGAAAAGGAAGAGCTCCTGGATTTGGTGACGGCGCTTTCCGGAAGCGGACCCGCTTACTTTTTTCTGTTCATGGAGGCCATGGAGGATGCGGCGACCGAAATGGGAATGGACAAAGCTACGGCGCGGCTTCTTACCCAGCAGACGGCGCTTGGTGCGGCGCGCATCGCCATAGAATCCGAAGACGGTCCGGCGGAATTGAGAAGAAGGGTTACCTCGCCCGGCGGTACTACGGAAAAGGCAATAGAGGTATTCGAGCGCGGAAGCCTTCGTAGCCTTGTGCTTGACGCCATGAAGGCGGCAAATGCGCGGGCGGCAGAATTGTCCAAGCAACTGGGAGGTTGACGATGTCTCCGGATTTTCTGGTGAATCCCGCTGTTTTTCTGATCGATACGCTCTTCAGTCTTTATATATTCGCGATACTGCTGCGGTTCTTGTTTCAGTGGGTCGATGCGGATTACTACAATCCGATTTCCCAGTTCTTGATCAAGATCACGCACCCGCCGCTTCGCATGTTCCGCCGCTTTATTCCGTCCGTCGGCCGCGTCGACACGGCTTCGCTCGTCTTGATGCTGGGGCTGCAAATGCTGAGCGGCTATCTGATATTCGTGCTTCAGGATACGCGGATCACATTTGCGGCATTGAGTCTGTGGGCTGTCGTGCAGCTCTTGGATTTGCTGTTCAATGTCTATTTTTTCGCCATCATCATCCGTGCGGTCCTGAGTTGGGTCAGTCCAGGGAGCTATAACCCCGCGGTTTCCCTCCTTTACAGCCTTACCGAGCCGCTGCTTCGCTTCAGCCGTCGGCTTTTGCCGCCGATAGGGGGTATCGATCTCTCGCCGTTGATCCCCTTGATCGGCATACAACTCGCCAAAATGCTTGTGCTGCCCCCGCTGCAGCAACTCACGAATCTGCTGAACTGACTTGAGCGATTGGTATACCTGGGACGGCCAGGCACTGGTGCTGAACGTCCACGTACAACCTCGCGCCGGTAAGGACGAGATTGCGGGTTTGCATGGCGATCGGCTCAAGATCCGCATCAAAGCGCCGCCTGTCGACGGCAAAGCAAACCGTTATCTAATCGACTTCCTGGCAGACGTTTTCGGCGTCGCCAAACGCGATGTGGTTTTGCTGGCCGGTGAAACCGGCCGGGATAAGCGGTTCAAAATCTGCTCTCCAAAACGCTGGCCGGCATGGTGGGCAGAGCTCTCGAAAATGGACTGAATTTTGAATTGGTCTAAACTTCATCCCAACTGTCCCCAGAATTGCACTTTATTCCACTAGACGATCGGGTCGAGAGTCGGAGATGAGCATCATTCATTTAGAAGACAAGCTGCGAGGCTACGGCCAGTGGCGTGAGCAACTGAGCCAGGCGGTTGAGCGATATCGTTCCTGGCTTGATCAGCATGAATTGAACAGCGATGCCGTAAATGAAACTCTTCTGGGCATGCTCGACAGCTTGCGCGCGGATCGTATTGTGCTTGCCTTCGCCGCCGAATTTTCGCGAGGCAAGACCGAGCTCATTAACGCTTTGTTTTTCTCGGATACCGGTGTTCGGCTTTTGCCATCATCTCCCGGAAGAACAACCATGTGTCCGACGGAGATCTTTTACGACCCCGAAGGCGGTGCCTATATCCGACTCTTGGCGATCGAGAGCCGTCTGAACCAGGCATCGCTCAGCGAATACAAGCGACACCCGCAGAGTTGGATGCAGATCGAATTGGATTGCACCTCGCCGGTGCAAATGCAGGAAGCATTTCAAGAGCTGACCGCAACCAAGCGTGTGCCGCTCGAAGAAGCGAAGCAGCTCGGTCTGTACAACGAAGATCTTCATCCGGGACAGGTGGTGGCGCCGGAGACCGTCGAGATTCCGTGCTGGCGTCACGCATTGATCAGTTTTCCGCATTACCTCTTAAAGGAAGGCCTTACCATTCTGGACACACCCGGTCTCAACGCACTCGGGGCGGAACCCGAGTTGACCTTGCACATGCTGCCCAGCGCTCAAGCGGTTATCTTCGTGCTTGCAGCGGATACCGGGGTTACCAAGAGCGATCTGGATATGTGGTGCAACCATGTTCGGGGTTCCCGCCAAGGCCAGCAGAAAAGAAGCGGTCTGGCGGTGGTCATGAACAAGATCGATTCGATGTGGGGGGATTTGCACGGAGACGACGTCATCGAGAAATCGATTCGCGCCCAAATCGACTCAGTTGCCAGAACTTTGGAAGTCGACGCGAGCTCGATTTTTCCCTTGACCGCCAAACAGGCTTTGCTTGCCAAAGTGAAGGGCGACCAAGAACTCCTGGAAAAAAGCCGTCTCCATCTTTTTGAGAGTTTCTTGGCCGAAAAAGTGGTAAAGGAGAGGCAGAATCTGCTGATGACGTCGGTCACCGAGAGGATCGGCCATTTGGTTACCGAATCGACCGGTGTACTGCAGGCCCATATAGCGGATGCCGAGCGCCAGATCAACGATCTCCGCAATGTCGATGTCAATAATCGGGACAAGATCAAGCAGCTGATGACCGAGACCCGAGACCAGCAAAATGCTTATTTGGCCAGCGTAAACCAATTTCAGGCGAGCCGACGGGTGTTCGCGGTGCAGGCCAAGGCTTTGGTCGAGTCCCTGGCGCCGGAAAGCATCGATGAGATTATCAAGCGAACTCGGCGGCAGATGGCCGGAAGTCTGACGACGATCGGGATGAAATCGGTCATGGCGGGAGTGCTCGAGGAGTTGAACGGCGTGCTTGTCAAAGCCGTGTCGATCTCTGAGGAAAGTCGAAAACTGGTGAAAGGGATATACGGAAAATTCCAGGAGGAATATGGCTTTGCCGATCTCAAGGCGCCGTCGCTCTCGCTCAAGAAATATCAGGCCGAACTGGAGCGGGTATTCAAGGAAGGGGAGGCTTTCAGAGACAGTGCTTCGTCAACTTTGATGGAGCAGAGCATGGTTGTGGTAAAGCTTTATACAACGGTTGTCGCCCGCGCCCGAGAGCTTTTTCTGCACGCACACAAGGATGCGGTGGGTTGGTCCGGCATGGCCCTTACGCCGCTTATCCATCAAATTCGGGATCATAAACGCGTAATCGAAAGCAAGCTGGACGTATTGCGCAAGATCAACGAATCCAGTCACTCCTTGGATCAGGAGATCGCCGCGCTCACCCAGGCTTTGGAGCCGCTCCGTCGGCAATACGATGAACTCCTGGCCATACGGCAAGCGATGCAGCTGGATGACGTACAGCCAGAGGTCGAGGCGGAGGAAGAGCCGTTCCAACCCGCGGAAGCAGTGGCCGGCTAAAGATCGTCTGCTCGCCGGATAAAAATCAAATCCCATACGCCGTGTCCGAGCTCTTGTCCGCGGCGTTCGAATTTGGTCAACGCTCTGTGCGTCGGGCGAGGGGAAAACTTGCTCCCGCCTGCGGTGTTTTCAAGACGATCGCAATGTTCGAGCACGTCCAGCATGTGCTGAGCATAATCTTCCCAGTCCGTGGCGGCATGAAAATAGCCACCGTACTTGAGCTTCCGCGCTACGAGGCTGATAAATTCCGGGTTGACCAGTCGGCGCTTGTGGTGGCGCTTTTTGGGCCACGGATCCGGGAAAAACAAGTTCACGCCCGAAAGGCTTCCGTCAGCGATCTGATTTGTCAGGATGTCGACAGCGTCGGCGCAAAAAATACGCACATTATTTAGTTCGCGTTCTTTTAGGCGCGCCAGCAACTGCGCGACGCCAGGTCGGTGGACTTCTACGCCTATGAAGTTGGTCTGCGGCTGGTTGCCGGCGAGTTGTGCCAGAGTTTCGCCGTTACCGAAGCCGATTTCGACGACCAGAGGCGCGCCCCGGCCGAAAATCGCCTCGAAATCGGGGGGCGTATCGGCGACATTTAGTCCATAGATGGGCCAAAGAGCCTCCATGGCTCTCCGTTGCGCTACGGTGAATCGACCTTGGCGGAGAGTGAAGCTGCGGATGGAACGGTGGTGCGAATCACTGTCTTGGACCGAGTTGTTCGAGCCGGAATTAACGGACGCGTTTAGGCTGTCGTTCATGGGCAGGATGCCTGATTTCGAATTTGTTCGGAAGTGCGGAACCGAAAAGATGGAAGAACTCGACCGACTATTTTAGCGGAGCCGGCCTCGACTCGTGCTCCTGTTCCGCCGCATAAATAGGTGAGAATTATAAAATGGTATCCATGCTTGACGGACCAAAAAATACGATGGATTTTCCGGTATTAATCGAACTTTATCGGTCGACATTCGTAGGCGTCATTCAAGATCGCTTTCGCTACATGTTGGACGATTTGAATCTAGCGACGGCTGTTCAAAACATCGAAAGCTTCGATTCGACATTACAGGATCATCTTGCCGACGTGTGGACAACTCTTCACCTTGATCAAGAGGTCGTTTCGGAAAGTCTTAGCCAGGAATTGCTGGGTTCTTTTGCGCGTTTTTCGGATCAACAGGATGCCGGCAAGCAGAACTCTAGCGCGGACGCCGGTGACCGTGCATGGCAGACCGGCCAAATACCAGGCTATCGGCGGACATTTGCGGTGGACGAGCATCTGGCCCGCAGGGTTCGGGACGTCGAACTCCAACACGGTCAAAGTATTCGTCGTCTCGATGAAACCTACGCCGAGGTAGTCGGCCGAGCGCTTGATTCATTACCGGCCACACCCTGGAGCCCCGTCGCGATATTGGATGCGTTGTCAGCGGTTCTCGATCGGATCGAGGTTCCGATTCATCAAAAAGTGCGCCTAGTATTGTACGAAAAATTCATCAAAGACGTTCTGAGACACCTTGGCGAAGCATGCCTCGCATTTCGGCATGCTTTGAACGAACACAAAAGTAAAAGTGACGCGCGCGGCACGCCTGCCCGTGCGAAGGAGTTGAAGCCGCCGTTCGCCGACAGAATTGTGCCCGAGGAAAAGGCGATTTGGGATGCGGTCGGTTACGGGGCTGGCCCGATAAGCCCAAGCCCAAAGAAGCGCGGCGAAACCGAATATGAGGAGGAAACGGCTACCGCGCCGGCGGAGTGCCGTGAGGGTGGGTCTCAAAAGCCATGGTTCCGCCGTTACGCTCACGTGCTTGCTTCTTTGCTCCTGACCATATTGCTTGCGACCGCGGCTTGGCAGCTGGGTACACGGTTTGCCGAGCATCGGCACGGACGTGTCGCGCAAGACGAAGCTCGCCGGCAGACCGAATCGGCGAGCTTGGATGAAAAAGCCCTGCTTCGGGAGAGTACGTCGACTAGCATCGGCGAAGGGATCACGCCGCCGGATGGTTCATCGCCCGAACTCACCAAGGAAGAATCCGTGCAGCCCCCGACCGGTTCCGACACGCGTGCGAAATACGAAATCCTACGCGCGATCGAGCTGACGGATTTTAGCTGGACTTTAGATCCAGCAGACAAAACGATGTTGTTCGATTTTTCTATCAAGAACGGCAGTGAACGGCGAATCAGCGGAATCGAAGTGGTTTGTCTTCAGTATTCCAAGGATCTGGAGCTTTTGGAGCCTCTAAAAGCCGTATTATCGGGAACGATCGAACCGAACACGACTCGAACCTTTTTGCAAATTCCTGCGGGACTTGCGAATGACAGCGTCGGTCGGGTCAGTTGTGTGATTCCGGACGTAAACCTGGAATAAGTGTTTGTGTCCGACAGCCAACTGAAAGCAGCCTCAGTTCTACTATTCGCATGCAGTCTACCGAACAGCTCATCTTGCAGTGGTAAAATGGTCCGGGATGGACGTTTGAGATGCAGCAATCGTTGATGGCCACGTCGCTTTTTGCGCGTCCGGCGCTAATTCCAACGTTCTGTCACGAAAGGCACATCTGTGGATAACGCGCGCCTGCGGATGAGAAGCCTTCAGTGAGCGGTAGCGGTGGCATAGCGCCACTGGGGCGGAAGCGTTTGAATTCCCCCCGCCGGCGGCAGGCTGAATCGCTACGGTCGCTTGTAAGTATCCGAACGATTGCGAGCAGTCGTCGACCGTTTCCTGCTCGCAATCATCCGGGCTTGTTCGCATTGTTTCCAGTGAGCGGACGAGAAAGCTTCTCGTTTAAGGTGTCGTATTGCTTTCTGGCGATGGGGGCGGCGTGACGGGCACCACTTCCGTTTGGTTCGGTTTAGGCAGATCGGAATCTGGGGCCGGAGTCGGAGCGGTTAACTCCTTTGGCGGCATGCTGGGTTGTTGCTCGGATCGCTCGCATCCCATCAGCAACAAGGGTAGAGCCAAGAAAATAGGGTGTGCTGTCCTAAGTAGTTGCCGTACTTTCATAAGTGTCTCCCAAAATTATCGAGGGTAGAGAATTTAGGCTTGTCGACTTGGCCTAAGCGATAACCAGCAAAACCTATGCCAGATCTAATTGGGAGGGCATGGTCGACATCGATAGGAAATCCATAAATGCAAGGTACGGGTGCGAGACCCGAGTTACTGCGGCGTTGATCGAAAAGAACTGCCGCTGATCACCAGAGACTTTAGCTGTGGGGCCGGTGGTGGATGGAGGCGCCTCGTTTGTGGAAATGACGCCACTGCACGACGTCCGCTGTCGGGGGCGGTTTCAGCGCGAACCGCCAACCGGTGCTCAAGCCGCAGCCGAGGGAAATCCATCGGCAATGGGGGAAACCGGTCGTTCCATGCCGATTGCGTAGTCATACTTTTAGGAACCCCGGTTCCCAACGGCAGCGGAGAATTGGCAACAGGTATTCCCCTCGCGCGGGGGCGCAGGGCCGATTTTGTGCGCTCGACCAGTTCCGAGTAATGGTCAAATTTTGCCGGCCCGTCAACTTTCGAGCATAACTCCCAGTTCCAACTGGGCCAAGAGTCGGACGTAGTTCTGCGATGTTCGACACCTGGTACAGAGGAGGCTTTATGAGGCGGCTCCCCTCGTTTCCGGCGGCTTTTTTACAATCCCCCGGCCTTTTGAAGGCCTTTCGACGCGCCCGTTTTCATTGTTCCCACAGGCACCCGAGTTGAATCTTGTGTCCATCCACAATCGCTCTGTGACTGTAGTCGCAGAACGACGGTTTTCGTGAAGAATATTCGAAGTTCGCCATATTATTTCCAATAATCATAAAGTTGTTGCATTGGCCCTGGTCTTGCTTGGAGGTGTCGTTGTGGCTCCGACCATACTGCCTCTAACCATCAAAAGGAGTGTATCCATGGCTACAAAATCTACGTTGAGCCTTCTGGCCGCTGTTATTTCGCTATCCTTCGGTACGGCCTACGCGTTCCGCGACGCGGGCGACCCCGCGGTGCCCGGCGCCACCACTCCCCAGCCCGAGGAACAGTCAACTGAGAGATCGCTAACCAAGAAAGACGCCCTGGCCAATGGGGTCCCGGAGGAGATATTCAACATGGCTGACACGAACAAGGATGACAAGCTCGATGCCGAGGAAATCACCGCGTATAACGAGAAAGTAAGCAAGAAGCGCTGAGCTTCGGGGCGATAAGACGGCCGGGGCACCTGGACCCCGGCCGTCTTGTTTCAATCAGATCCTCCACACTCGCGGAACCTCGCTTTGTGCCGAACCGGTCGGTAAAAGACCAAGGTCATAATCGGCTTAATTTCGATGTCCGTGTCACCAGGGGTAGTAATCGTAATTCAATACTAAGCCGCAACTCGACTGCATCGGTCGAATCGGTCTCACCGATAC
The DNA here is from genome assembly GCF_017832375.1 of Methylocaldum sp. RMAD-M. Classification (NCBI taxonomy): domain Bacteria; kingdom Pseudomonadati; phylum Pseudomonadota; class Gammaproteobacteria; order Methylococcales; family Methylococcaceae; genus Methylocaldum; species Methylocaldum sp. RMAD-M. Next base: position 282,479 of record NZ_JAFIBZ010000003.1, read on the forward strand.
CGCGCCTTCTCCATGTAGCCATATTACTCGGGCTGCACTGCGCGTTCCGATACGAACAGCGCTCGGGTGAGTACCAGCGACCTTAATCCAAACGCCTTCCTCTGTCCTGATCGCGTTTCATGACCGCCAACGAGGTTGTTGCTTTGCTGAAAAGCTTAGCAATTTAGTCAAGAAAGATATTGCAAAGCGACAACGAGCCTTTAAAATGTGCATATAGATGCATAAATTACTTTACTTTCTAAGTAGTGAGAGGGAATGGCGATTATCGAAGTTTGTGCGATTTCCACCCATTCTTAGAGGTAGTTGAGCGAGGGGCAAATGACAGAACACGAATGGGATCGGGAACACGTGCAGGAAATTATCCGCTGTGATAAGGATAAACCTGGTGCATTGTTGCCGATTCTGCACGGCATTCAAGACGCATTAGGGTATGTGCCACCGGACAGTGTCCCGCTGATCGCAGGGGAACTGAACCTTTCGCGCGCCGAAGTGCACGGCGTCATCAGCTTTTACCACTATTTCCGTAGCACGCCGCCGGGCAAGCGCACCATCTATCTGTGCCGGGCCGAATCCTGCCAAGCGATGGGTTCCGAGGCACTGGAAACTCATGCCAAGCAGCGGCTGAATATCGATTACCACGAAACGACCGGCGACGGGGCTTTCAGCCTGGAGCCCGTATATTGTCTCGGCAACTGCGCGTGTTCGCCATCGATCATGATCGATAAAAACGTATACGGACGCGTGACGTCCGAGACGTTCGACGGGATTATTGAAAATATGCAGGTTGATGCGCAATGACGACCGTTTACGTTTCTCGAGACTCCAGCGCGCTTTCCCTGGGCGCCGAGCAGGTCGCCGCCGCCATTCGGGCCGAAGCGGCCAAACGAAATATCGCTATCGATTTGGTTCGTAACGGCTCCCGTGGCATGTATTGGCTGGAGCCCCTGGTAGAAGTGGCTACCGAGGAAGGCCGGATAGCCTATGGGCCGGTGCGTATCGGCGACGTGCCTTCCTTATTCGAGGCGGGTTTTCTTCAGGGCGGTTCGCATTCCCTTTGCCTTGGGCCGACCGATGCCATTCCTTATTTCAAGAATCAGGAAAGGCTGACCTTTGCCCGCGTCGGGATCACCGATCCGGTCAGCCTGGACGACTATCTGGGTCATCAGGGCTTTCGCGGCTTACGCCGCGCTTTGGACATGGAGCCCTCTGCCATCGTTGACGAGGTCACCACCTCGGGGCTACGCGGACGCGGCGGTGCGGCTTTTCCGACCGGCATCAAATGGCGCACGGTGTTGAATACGGCATCGGACATAAAATACATCGTCTGCAACGCCGACGAGGGCGACTCGGGCACTTTCTCCGACCGTATGATCATGGAAGGGGACCCGTTAGTTCTGATCGAGGGCATGACCATCGCCGGGCTCGCGGTGGGTGCAACCCAGGGTTACATTTATCTGCGCGTCGAATATCCCCATGCCCATCGTGCGCTGAACGAGGCCATCGACGCTGCGTATCGGTCCGGTTACCTCGGAAAAGACATTCTGGGCAGCGGCAAGAGCTTCGATCTGGAAGTTCGTTTGGGCGCCGGAGCATATGTGTGCGGCGAGGAAACCTCGCTTCTCGAGAGCCTCGAAGGCAAGCGGGGACTGGTCCGCTTCAAGCCGCCGCTGCCGGCCATCGAAGGGCTGTTCGGACGGCCGACCGTCATCAACAACGTCATTTCGCTGGCTTCGGTGCCGATCATTCTCGACAAGGGCGGCGAATACTACCGTGATTTCGGCATGGGCCGCTCGCGCGGCACGCTGCCGATTCAATTGGCGGGCAACATCAAGCATCCGGGGTTGATCGAGAAGGCTTTCGGTATCACCTTACGGGAAATCCTTTACGACTATGGCGGCGGTTCCGCCACCGGAAGGCCGATTCGCGCGGTACAGGTCGGCGGGCCTTTGGGCGCGTACCTGCCGGAATCCCAGTTCGATACGCCGCTGGACTACGAAGCGTTTTCCGCCGTTTGGGCGGTGCTCGGCCACGGCGGCGTGGTGGCCTTCGACGACACCGTCGACATGGCCAAGATGGCCCGCTACGGCATGGAATTCTGCGCCATCGAGTCCTGCGGCAAGTGTACGCCCTGCCGAATCGGGTCGACTCGCGGCATAGAAGTAATCGACAAGATCATTGAAGGCGTAGACCGGGAGAAAAACCTAGCGCTCCTCCGGGATCTTTCCGATACCCTCCTCAATGGATCGCTTTGTGCGTTGGGCGGCATGACGCCGTACCCGGTGTTGAGCGCTCTCAACCATTTTCCCGAGGATTTCGGCATTTCCACGGCAGACAAAGCTGCTTAGAAATAGGGTGCGTCGCCCGCCCCGAATGCTTTGCGGTGCGCATTGCGCATCTTACGACTCAGGAGTCATCCCATGGCACTACGTGATAACGACTTCGGCACCCCCCCAAGCCAATCCGACAAGCTGGTCACCTTGGAAATTGACGGCTTCAGCGTGACCGTGCCCGAGGGCACATCGGTTCTCAGAGCGGCGGCCAGCATCGGCATCCAGATCCCGAAACTGTGCGCCACGGATAGCCTGGAACCTTTCGGTTCCTGCCGCTTATGCCTGGTGCAAATCGAGGGCGGACGAGGACTGCCCGCGTCCTGCACCACGCCGGTGGCGGAAGGCATGAAGGTCTGCACCCAGAACGAGCGATTGGCCAAAGTCCGCCGCGGGGTGATGGAACTGTACATTTCGGACCATCCGCTGGATTGCCTCACCTGCTCCGCCAATGGCAATTGCGAATTGCAGGATATGGCCGGCGCGGTGGGCCTCAGGGAAGTGCGTTATGGCTACGAGGGCGAGAACCATCTGAAGGCCGAAAAGGACACCAGCAACCCCTATTTTGCCTTCGATCCGGCCAAGTGCATCGTCTGCTCCCGTTGCGTGCGTGCCTGCGAAGAAGTGCAGGGTACCTTCGCCTTGACCCTGGACGGCCGGGGCTTCGACTCCAAGGTTTCGCCCGGGCAGAACCAGGCCTTCATGGAGTCCGAATGCGTTTCTTGCGGGGCCTGTGTACAGGCGTGTCCGACTGCGACGCTGATGGAAAAGTCCGTAATCGAGAAGGGCCAGCCGGAACACAGCATTGTCACCACCTGCGCCTATTGCGGCGTGGGCTGCTCGTTCAAGGCGGAAATGAAGGGAGCCGAGGTGGTGCGCATGGTGCCCAACAAGGATGGCCACGCCAATCACGGCCATTCCTGCGTCAAGGGACGTTTCGCCTTCGGCTATGCGACCCACAAGGATCGCATTACGACGCCCATGATTCGGAAAAGCATCAACGATCCATGGCAGGTCGTATCCTGGGAAGAAGCGATAAACTATGCCGCATCCGAGTTCAAGCGTATTCAGGCCCAGTACGGTCGCTATTCCGTGGGCGCCTTGACTTCCAGCCGTTGCACCAATGAGGAGACCTACCTGGTGCAGAAGCTGGTGCGCGCGGCTTTCGGCAACAATAACGTCGACACCTGCGCCCGGGTCTGCCACTCGCCCACCGGCTATGGCCTCAAGCAGACCTTGGGCGAGTCGGCCGGGACCCAGACTTTCGATTCGGTCATGAAGGCCGACGTCATCATGGTGATAGGCGCCAATCCCACCGATGGCCATCCGGTGTTCGGCTCGATGATGAAGCGCCGTATCCGCGAAGGCGCCAAGCTGATCGTGGCCGATCCGCGCGACATCGATCTGGTGAGATCCGCGCACGTGAAGGCCGATTACCATCTGAAACTGCGGCCCGGTACCAATGTGGCGCTGATCAACGCCTTGGCCCACGTGATTGTTACTGAAGGACTTTCAAACGACGCTTTCGCACTGGAGCGCTGCGAAACGGCCTCTTACGAGAAGTGGAAGTCCTTCGTCAGCGAAGAGCGCAACTCGCCTGAAGCGAGCGAATCGGTGACCGGCGTTCCGGCAGCGACGGTGCGCGCCGCGGCGAGGCTCTACGCCACCGGCGGCAATGCCGCGATTTACTACGGCCTCGGCGTTACCGAACACAGCCAGGGTTCCACCACAGTGATCGGCATCGCCAATTTGGCCATGGCGACCGGCAATATCGGACGGGAAGGCGTGGGCGTGAACCCCTTGCGTGGCCAGAACAACGTGCAGGGCTCCTGCGACATGGGTTCGTTCCCGCACGAATTCCCTGGCTATCGCCACGTCTCCGATTTCGAAACCCGCGCCCAGTTCGAATCGGCGTGGGGCGTAACCCTGGAATCCGAGCCGGGCTTGCGCATCCCCAATATGTTCGGCGCCGCGCTGGACGGAAGCTTCAAGGGGCTGTATTGCGAGGGTGAAGATATCGCGCAGTCCGATCCGGATACCCAGCATGTCCATGCCGCCCTCCGGGCCATGGAATGCGTGGTGGTGCAGGATTTGTTCTTGAATGAAACTGCGAAGTTCGCCCACGTGTTTCTGCCGGGCGCGTCGTTCCTGGAAAAGAACGGCACTTTCACCAATGCCGAACGGCGTATTTCCCCAGTCAGGAAAGTCATGCCGCCTTTGGCCGGCTACGAGGACTGGGAAGTAACCCAGTTGCTGTCGAATGCCTTGGGTTACCCCATGAACTATTCGCACCCGTCCGAGATTATGGACGAGATAGCGCGGCTGGTGCCGACTTTCACGGGCGTCAGCTTCGCCAAGCTCGACGAGCTGGGCAGCGTGCAATGGCCGTGCAACGAGAAAGCGCCGATCGGTACGCCGACCATGCACATCGACCAGTTCGTGCGCGGCAAAGGACGCTTCATGCTGACGGAATACGTGCCGACCCAGGAACGGACCAGCAGCCGTTATCCGCTGATCCTTACTACCGGCCGCATCCTGTCCCAATATAACGTGGGTGCGCAGACCCGCCGCACCATGAATTCGGTCTGGCATTCGGAGGATCGTCTGGAAATCCATCCGCACGATGCGGAACAACGCGGTATCAAGGACGGCGACTGGGTAGGCATCAAGAGCCGTTCGGGCGAAACCGTACTGAGAGCCACCCTCACCGAACGGGTGCAGCCGGGCGTGGTGTATACCACTTTCCACTTTCCGGAATCGGGCGCCAATGTCATTACTACAGACAATTCCGACTGGGCGACCAATTGCCCTGAGTACAAGGTGACGGCGGTGCAAGTCACCAAAGTTTCCGGCCCCTCGGAATGGCAGCGCCGGTACCAGGAGTTCTCGGAGGAACAGTTGGCGTTGCTCGAGCAACGTACATCGGCCACCGGTTGAGACTGCGAGATGGCCGTTCTCGCCTCCGAATTGGGGTGGCCCAGTTATCGAGTCAGTCCGGTTGAGCGCTGGCATGGCGATAAACATGCCAATCAGGACGACTGTATCGCCGAGGAAGCTCCGATTGCCTTGATGTATAACGGCGAACCGCATGCCGTCATGTTGGCGACGCCTTTGGATCTGGAGGATTTCGCTCTGGGGTTCAGCCTTACTGAGGCTATCGTCGCGTCGCCGGGCGAGGTGGAGTCGATAAAGGTTTACCAGCGTGCCGAGGGAATCGAGGTGCGCCTACGCATTCCGGAGGCGCGTTGCGCGGGTGTCGCGGAGAAAGGGCGCAATCTCGCCGGACGGACCGGCTGCGGGCTTTGCGGTGCGCGCACGCTCCAACAGGCCATGCGCCGGCCGGGTCCGGTAGGGCAGGGTGTGCAAGTGTCGGCGCCGGAATTGATTCGGGTGCTCGCCGAGCTATCGGAGCATCAAAGGTTAAACCGTATCACCGGGGCGGTACACGCGGCGGCTTGGGCCGTGCCGGGACAAGGCATACAGTGGGTTCGCGAGGATATCGGCCGGCATAATGCGCTGGACAAGCTTATCGGCGCGCTGGCGCGGCAAGGTGTCGATTTCGGCAGTGGCTTCGTGGTGGTAACCAGCCGGGCCAGTTATGAGATGGTGCAGAAATGCGCGTCCGTCGGCATCGGTTTTCTGGCCGCGATCTCAGCGCCTACCGGACTCGCGGTGCGCTTGGCCGAAGATGCGGGGGTCACGCTGGTCGGATTTGCCCGTGGCGACAAGCATGTGGTTTACGCAAATCCGCAACGCCTGCTGCACAGCAAGGCCTGAGCGCTTAACGCCGCCAAGCCTTCAACCTCTCAAACAAGAAGATCATGAATATCGAAAATCTGGTAAAAATGGCCAATGACATCGGCAATTTTTTTAATGCCGAGCCGGACCGATCCATTGCGATACATGGCATCGCCGATCACATCCGGAAATTCTGGGACCCTAGAATGCGTAAAGCCATCATCGCTCACCATCGGGAAGGCGGGATCGGTCTGAGTGAATTGCCGCGAGCAGCTGTCGCCGAACTGGCGGATGAAACCGTATCGCTGAAGGAATCCGGCGACGGCTGAAGCTAGCCGATTGTTAATCAGGCCCGTAAATACCTTTCTGGCATTTCGGGCCGCCGTCCAAGCCGGTTTACACGCTTAGGCCTAGCTCGCGTGGCTTGTCGCCGCGCTAAGAAGCCCTGCCCCGGATAAACCCGGCCTATATTCTTAGACCGAGTCAATAGGGCATTTTCTGATTCGGTGTAAGGGAGCCCCATATGTAGGTCGGCAATCCCTTGCCGACGTACCGGCTCGGCAAAGGGCTTTGTCAGCAAGGGATTGCCGACCTATGTTCTTCCCGCCCCACACGAATCCGTACACCGGGATGAAAAACGCTCTAAAAAGCGCCGGCTATTTGCTCAATGCTCGGCAGTCAGAGAATAAGGCTCCGGAGAAAGCTCAGAAGTACGGGCGAAGAGGAGGTCGGCCAGGAGGCGGGCAGAAGCCGGTGCCATGGCGAATCCGTTGCGGAAATGGCCGCAATTGAAATGTAAATTCTGAATCTCAGGATGCCTGCCTATATACGGGATACCCCTAGGCGAGCCGGGGCGCAGTCCCGCCCAGTGTTTTTCAATCGAGCAAGCGCGGAGTGCCGGGAGCACGGTATAGGCAAACTCGGCAAGCTCGTCCCGTGCGGACTCTGTGGTGCTCTTGTCGAAGCCGGAGTGCTCCAAGGTACTGCCCGCTAAGATCTTTCCGTCTTTTCGAGGAATCAAGTAGTGATCTCGGCTCAGGACCATATGTCTGAGCAACTCCGGCTCAGCCGAAAAGACGATCATCTGTCCTTTCACTGGTTCCACGTCGAGGTGCGGCACGGAAAAAAAGCGATCACTCATCGTTCCCGACCAAGCTCCGGCAGTAATGACGTATTGGTCGGCGGAGTAAGTTTCGTTCCCGGCGTTAATATGCGTGATCTTGCTGCGGTCCACGGCAATCTCGGTGACCGTCCGGTGTTCCGAAATTTGCACGCCGTCTGCCAATAGCTCCGACTGCAATGCTCGGAGCAATCTCGGATTTCTGACCTGAGCGATGTCAGGCAGGAATATGGGGGAACTCGGCATAAATTGCACGGCAGGCTCCAGTTCACGGAAGCGCGCGAGATCCGGCCGTTCGTAGGCAATCCCGTAGCTTTCACACCAAGTTTCCGCGAGATGCACGTTCTCGCAGTCGGCAATCAATAATCCGCTCTTTCGCCATTCCGGATCGATCCCGGTGCGGCGATGTAGAGTTTCGGCAAGCTTGGGATATTCAGCATGACTTGGAAGCCAGAGTTGGAGGATCGGCTCCACGGCTCGCCAGGGATAGAGCGGACTGAGAATTCCGCCGCCCGCCCACGAAGACTCCCGACCAATCATCTGCCTTTCCAGGATGAGAACGCGAGCGCCAGATCTTATGAGTTCGCGCGCCGTCATCAGTCCGATAACGCCACCGCCGATGATGATGATATCCGTCATACCAATTTGCCAAGCTGGTCGAGAGTTATTCGAAAAACGTCTTGTGCGCATTGCGATGCGCTTTTCTGGGTGTATTTCGGTGGAGACATTTATGCGAAGCTTGCTATATTTCGACTCACCGACATCCCTGCGCCACGACGGACACAATGCCGAGCATGGCCGTGGGATATGAAATCGACTAGAGGAACATCAATGCCTTGGAAAAAAAGTTTATCCGCCGCGTCTATTTTACTGTCTTTCTTGCCCGGCGTTTCTTCCGGACTGGTAGTAGATATTCAGGGTACCCGGCTTGCACCGCAAGCGCCCGGCGAAACCTGCGTCGATATTACCGGTGATTATCGAGGTGTGCGAATCGAGGCCGATAATCCGGGCCAAACTCCGAGAATTTGCTACAACGGCTCGCGGAACAACTCGGTCAGCATTGCGAATGCCACCTTTGTTGCCAAACCGCCGGTGAAACAGGAGGTGGTCATCAAATTCGAGCATGAATTTCCGCCTGGCATCAATGGAAAGATCATGGCGCGCGCCAAGTTACAGGGCTTTTTTGCCACCGGCAGCGGCGTCGGCGTTCCGACTGGCGATAAGTTGAAGCTCGAAACCTTCTTCTCGCAAGGCGGTTCGGATGACGCTATAGCAACACCTTTGGATTTTACCGTAGGCGATCAGTTGGATTCGGCATTGCTGGAATATTCGGTCAAGAAGCAATACTTGGCTGCCGGACCTCGCTCGTTGAAAGGGGTTTTGAAAATCGAATTTACCGGAGCGGAACACAAGTTGGCTTTGCCTGAAAGATGCCTGATTTCGCTCGATACCGGCTCCACTTTTGAAGATAAGCTGGATACTTTGGAAACCTTGGAAGATGACGAAGCCCCGGTATCTCCGGAAGCAGGCGAATCAGGAGCGGAAACCTTGCCGACAGATCCAGGCGAGTTGGAGAATGGGCTGCCTCCTTTGCCCGAACTACAGTCTGATTCCGATCCCACGAATGCGACGCCGATCGATATCAAAGCGACCGACAAACAGGAGTTGCCTTCGCCGACCGAACTGTTGCCAAAAGTCCGATAGTCCAAAAACGGCAACTGTGTGGTTAGGCAATACCGGAGAAGCTGTCCGAGTTTGGACAGCCCGGCGGCTATCCGCTGAACCGTTTGGGTGACGCCGCGCACTCGGGTACGTTCCAACCGCCGTTTCTAGGACCTAGGACAACGGTCTGTCCGCTTCTTTTTCCTACGTGCCTAGAGGGTCGATCGCGGCAGTGATTCTTTTCACTGCCGCGATCGTGTTCCGTGGATTTCTCGAAACTCGTCTTGCCTTACATCGGCCTGATTTCAGGCAATTGCGGCGGTGGCGGCTCCACGGGCGCCGTCGGAGGGCTAGGCGGTACTTGGGGCCCTATTTCCCTTAGCCGCTCCTGGAGTCTTTCCATTCCCCTCTCCAAAGACGCATCCATAATGACGACGTTTCCCATCGATAAAATGATCCGTTGCAGTTCCGGGATTCTCGTGGTGCCGGTCGAGACGATGTAAACGGGCTGTACATACAAGACCGATCGACCCACCGGCAGGACGATGATGCGGCCGCGCAATACATGCGAGCCCTTTTGGTCCCAAAGGGCAAACTGTCTCGCGATCTCCGGGTCCTGGTCGATCAGAGCGCTGACTTGAGACGGGCCTTCGACCTGGACCTCGCGGCTGAATCTGTAGAGGACGATCTCCTTGAAAAAGTCGGTACGTCCCCCCCTGGCGGCCGGCGTGCCCGCGACTGCCAGCACGCTGAGGTTGCTCCGTCCTATGGGGGTCATCGGGTTGATCAGAACGAAGTTTTCTGGCTCACGAAGTCCCTCCAACAGGTAAGTTGTGAAGTAAAAGGGCTTCAGGATGGAATCGTTGACCAGAGGAAAATCCCAGGTCTCCGCCTGCTGGAAGAACAAAGCCGGGTCGGTTTGATGATAGCGGGCGTAGATGCTCATCTGAGTGGTGAACATATCCTTGGGATAGCGAAGTTGCTCTCGGAGCATCGGCGGCATGGCGCTCATATCCTTGAAGACACCCGGATAAGCTTTTCTGTAGCCCTGGATGATGGGATCGTTTGGGTTCGCGACGTAGTAGTCGACGTTACCGTCGAAAGCGTCGATGACGATTTTGACCGAGTTGCGGATGTAATTGAATTGCTTATCCTCGCTGTCCCGATTGAAACGGGTGACCGAGGTTTTTGAGACCGGGTACAGGCCGGAAGTCGTGTAGGCGTCTACGATCCAGTAGATACGCTTTGGCGTGACGACGGCGTAGGGGTCGTTGTCCAAGGACAAATAGGGCGTGAGGCTCTTGATCCGATCGATGATGTTGCGCCGGAACAGCGCCCGGCTGTCACCGCGGATGTTGACCGAAAAAAACAGTTTCTCGTCTCTGAAATAAATTGAGAAAAGCAGTCTCCTGAAAAACGAGGAAATCGGCACCCCGCCGCTGCCGGTATAGTTGTAGCTGGATTCCTCGTCGAAGCTGGAAATGCCTACCACGCTGAGCCGATTCGGTACGATCGCGTAGGTTAAGTTCTCTTCGCCGAAATAGATGTCGGGCTTTTCGATCGCGAAGCCGACTCCTGACTGAAGGGTCAAGTCGCGGAGAAACCACTTCATCGGCGTTTCGCCATCCTGAGCGGCGGGCGTAATGACCGCACCGTAGCCATGGGTATAACGGAGGTGGGTGTTTTCCCAATTCTGAGCCTCGGACGGCAGCTTGGTGATGTTGACTTCGCGCGAGGAAAGATTCACCTGCTCGAGCCGGCCGTTGATTACATAGCGTGCAATGTCCACGCCTGGAAAGCGATAGTAGGGCCGAATACCCTGCATCTGCTGATACACGTCGTCAAGGTATTCGGGATCCCAGACCGGAATGTTGTACAGGTGTTCGCGGAAGGCCTGATCGAGAATATCTCGGTTAGGGAGACCCGGCATGACATCGATGATCTTGATGTCGTTCAGCTCATAAGCGGCAAGGGTCGCATTGATATTGTTCCGCATGAACTCTTGCTCGACCTTGACGGGATTCGGTTTTACCACAAACCGATCGATCAAGCCGGGGATGAAGTCGATCTTACGGGCACCCAAAGCGACTGAGAAAATGAGGACCAAACTGACCAGTGCAGTCAATCCGTTGCCTCGGTGTACATAGATCAAACTGGCGGCCACCGCCCCAAGCAGGGTCAAAATAGCGAGCCAAATCAAAGGCAAGTGATAGCGAAGTTCGATGAACCCCGGACCGAAGAATTGGGGCTCGTGGACGTCCGTATATAGCAGTCCGAAGCGGTAGAGAATGAAACCCCATGCCACGATCAGCGCAGTGATGATGACCAGGCCGCTGAGGTGAATTCTCGCGCCGATAGGCCACTCCCTTTTTTCGCCCGGAAGTAACCGATGCTCCAGCCAATAAAGGAGTGCGATCGCCAGCGTCGCGATGATCGATGCGATGAGCAATTCCCTTTGAATCAGCGTGAAGATCGGGTAGGAGAACATGTAAAAGCTGACATCGTTCCCGAATACCGGATCGGTGACTCCGGCGCTGGGAGCAAACAAGAACAGCAATGCGGCATTCCATTGTTTGTAGAACGGAATCGCGATGAGAATGGCCAAAATTAAGGACAATGGCGTGTAAACCCGCAAAGAGCCGGTTTGAAAGAGTTTCAACAATCGCCGGTAGCGGGTTCCTTCGGTATGGCCCAATCTGGCAAAGGCGGTTTCGTCTATGCCGAGATAACGGGACGCAGCCCAGAAATTCAGGAAGAAGATGAAGAAGAAAAACAGAGTGACGCTACCCGACAAAATGTAGCGATAAAGAAGTTTAAGCCAAAAATATCCGCCATAGTCGAGCTCGTCGTGCCACCAATAATCCACTATGAAATTCGTCAAAGCGATGCCGGATGCCAAAAGCACGACAGCCAAGCCAATGATGGCGGCGGCAATCAACATCAGCAGTCGTTTCCAATTTTGCATAGGGTCCTCTCGAGTAATTCTGATTCTTGCTGTCGGACTGGTTGGGATAGCGGGGCGGAGCCGCAGTTTCAAAAAGCGGCATCGGGAAGCCGGACTAGAGTTGCATTTGTAGCGGCCAGACTACGCCGTAAGATAATACCTAGACTCTAGTGAGACAAGTAGATGCTTAATTAGTGACAAGGCCGTTCGAAAGGGGCGGGAATCTCGGTCCGCCCCGGAACGAATGGTGCCGAAAAAAGCGACGTTCGCCACTTTTCAACAGGTAATAAGCCGTTGAGAGTAATCTAGAAAACGAGAAATATTCCCTGTCCGTGTCGCAAAAGCTTCATAGACAGGCTTCTACGGCTTCCTCAAAAGAAAAAAGACCGAATCCGATGAATCAATACGGATAAGTGCGAGTCGGATAGGTCTGCTGCGGATCGCTGTTAGGATATTGCGGATAATTGCCTTGCTGAGGGTATCCTGTCGGCTGTTGGGGGTAAGTTCCCGGTTGAGGGTAGCCGCCCGGTTGTTGGGGATAAGGGTAAGTGCTCGGTTGAGGATAGCTGCCGGGCTGCTGCGGATAAGCGTTCGGCTGAGGATAGCCGTTTTGCGGATAAGTTCCGGTTGGTGCGGGGTAGTAACCTGGGTTCTGCGGCGCTACGGGTTGCTGTGCGGCAGCTTGATTGGGGCGAATCAACAGCTCCACCCGACGGTTGCGTGCTTTACCTTCTTCCGTGCTATTGCTGGCGATAGGCTGACTTTCGCCCATTCCGACCGTGTGCAGGCGACCGCCGGCAACGGCCTGTGCCATCAAGAACTCGGAGACGGCGCCGGCTCTCCGGCGAGACAGGTCCATATTGTACGCGTCGTTGCCGTCCGAATCGGTATGTCCGACCACGGTGAGCAATGTTTCCGGAAATTGATTCAAAGTCGACGCGACTTGGGTCAACGCACTTGCCGCTTGCGGTGAGATTTGGTCGGAGTTGTAGGCAAAAGTGACATTGTTCGGCATGTTCAGAACCAGATCATTGCCGCTCCGCTGCACTTCGATGCCGGTACCTGCCAACTGATCGCGCAGTTGCGTCTCCTGGCGATCCATGTAAGCACCCACTCCGGCGCCCAGCAATCCGCCTACGCCGGCGCCAATGAGCGCGCCTTTCCCCTTGTCCTTGGCGATGATTGCGCCTAGCCCTGCGCCGCTGGCCGCCCCTATCAATGCCCCCGTGCCGGTCTTGCCGAATTGCGGTGAACCCCCGTAAGGACCACTCGCGCAGCCCGTCAATAACATGGCGACTACGCTGGCGGTAATAGTGTTCTTAAACATTATTGTCTCCTCGAATGGACGTGCTTGCTTTGTAACGAGTGAGCGGCGTGTTCGCCGTATCACCCAAACGGATACAGTGTAACGTAGGTTTTGTTTGATGCGGGTTTCTTCAGTTGCCGGAGAGGCGGAGGAGTTTAAACCTAGAAACGGCACTCGGACGCGTCCAACTGCCGTTTCTAGGTTAGAGATCTGAATTCATCTCGACTGAATCGTACCGAGGTAAGAGCGTGTGAAGGGGAAGGTTCGGAACCGGCCGATCGAAGAGAGACAAGGTGTTCCGGGACTGACAGCGTTCGTTGGAAACACCGCCATCCCGGCCCATTCGACGGGGCTGCGGAGATGCCTCCCCCGGTCAGGGGGAGGAATTCACCGTCGCGACATCGACTGGAATGGCGCTCCCGTCAAACGGTGCTTTCTAAGACAAGTCACTGCATTTCGACCAGCTCGCCAGCCGGGATGGCACCATCCGAGCGGCCTTTTAGATAGGCGTAAAGGCCGTCCATGTTATCGACGACCGCCTTATTGCCTTTGTAGGCAGGCATATTCTTCCGGCCTTCCAAAACGACTTGCTGGAATTGTTCCTTCGAGAGATTCTTCATGCTGTTGAGCAGATTGGGAAAAGCGGGGCCGCCCTCGCCGGTGGGGCCATGGCAGGTTTCGCAGCGTTGCCGTTTGTAGATTTTCCAGCCTTCGAAGGTCGCTTTATCGACCTTGTTGCCTTCGACTTTGTATGGTCCCTCGGCGCGTGCCGTATGCGCGCCAGCGATAAGCAGACAACAGGCGATAATGCCCCATGCCGATTTAACGGCTGTTGCGGAACAAGATCTCATAATCAAACTCCTCCTAAGTTCGTGTTTGAATAGCCGGGCACTCGACAAGGCACCGTCCGTGCCTGGCTGGAAGACGAGAACCGAAGGCGCAATGGCATCGCGGCCGTCTTGGTTCACAAACCGGATAATTGCACACAATAGGCGACGAATAAAACGGGCTGAGAGATCGCGGCGAGCTATTTATATGAGGGAGCTTTTGGCTGGAGTCGTTGAGCCCCGCTCGACGCGGACCACGCCGACTTAGGCATCTTCTCGGAGGCGGCGCATCAGCCATCCGCGAAAAAGCGCCGAGTCCGTCATGGTGGGCAGGCCCCTTGCCTCGAGGAATTGCTCTAACTCGGCAGCGGAGGCGGGTTCTCGTTCGTGTTCGTACCAAAAAAGATCCAGGAGAAACTCCCGCCCGAATCTTTCCTGAAGGCGTGATTTGTCTTTCCTCCGTTCCGCGAGTCGCTTCGTTCGGAGTGCTTGAAGATCGATTAGATTGGAAGTCTCGTCGGCCATGGCCGAATCCCCCCGGTTGGACTGGGTTTGAATTAATCTTGCCTTGGAATTTCAAAGACCGCGGCAAATGAGCGCGTTTCACGAATGACGAACCCTTGCAGGACCGCGGCGCGCTTGAAAATGGGAATTATCGCAAACTGCGGACTCGAAAACTCGGCCCGTCATGTGAAATCAAGGGCGATGACGAGAAACGCAGTGAATATTGAAAGGAACTTATAAGCTTGCCACATCTCGTTTCACGGGTCGTATTCTACGTGGATATGATGTTTTTCGCCGATCACTTGAAAGCCGTCGCCCAGACTCCTCCGCAATTCGCGAGTGACCTTCTTGCGGGTAGAGGGAACGAAATATCTGGAACGGAGATCGACAGCCAAGCCCGCATAATGCAGGCTCCCCTTTTTGTGCCGGCCGTCCAAGCCCGACGTCACGACCAGGGTTTTTCCGTGCCGCGTCCAAACCCGGCGGGCTTTATGAATGGCCGAATACATTCTGGCGTCCAGCCCGTGCAGGATCGCGCCTTTCTTGACGGCTATCATGGCTGGAGGTCTCAATAAAGAATGAGAGCCTACGACCATGGCGAGCTCGTCGCCCGTCGCCAAAATCGATCTGGAGAATAAGACGGCCATCAGCATCAATAGCGCATCGGCCGTTCTTGCTGGGATTTTCCTTGACTCCGGTCGCATCTTGCCCTCCCGGAAATTCCATTCGGTTGGCGAGATAAAGTTAGACGGATCGGATGCCTCGGTGTTTTACGTCAAAGGATTTTTCGACCGATTTTGTTTGTCATAGAGGTCGAAATCGGCTGACACATAAGAAAAACCAGAAAGAGAAGCGCGCCGGTATTTTTGAAAGCGGACGCAGGAACATCATGAAAGCCTTGTTATTATTGCTTACCTTGTTGTCTTATGGAGGCCTGGCCATGTCGTGGGATTCGTCACAGTTCAAAAACGAGAGCAAGGAGGAACTCCGCAAGAAGCTGACGAGCGAACAGTTCAAAGTGACTCAGGAAGATGGCACCGAGAGAGCGTTCAAGAACGAGTATTGGGACAATCACCGAGAAGGCATCTATGTCGATGTCGTGTCGGGCGAACCCCTCTTCAGTTCTCTCGACAAGTTCGATTCCGGCACCGGGTGGCCGAGCTTCACCAAGCCGTTGGAGCCGAGCAACATCGCTTACCGGCAGGACCGATCCTGGTTCATGGTTCGCAACGAAGTGCGCAGCAAGCACGCCGATTCGCACCTCGGTCATGTGTTCGATGACGGTCCGCCGCCCACCGGAAAGCGCTTCTGCATGAATTCGGCGGCTTTGCGGTTCATCCCCAAGGAAGATTTGGAAAAAGAAGGCTACGGGGAGTACCGGGCTCTTTTCGAAAAGACGAAGTGACCAAACAAAAAAAGCTGACGGGTCTGGCTTGTCGAGACCGATTTAGCCGCTAAATCGCCGCGTATTTTCGTTCTCGTTCCAAGAACCGGTCGTAACGGCAGTCGACCGGTACATGCCATATGTGTTTTCAATTCGCCGCGTTTTCCCAACTTTGAGCGGACCGCGGTGCGCTATGATTGCCGAATCAGAACAATTAGGGGATACACGTTTGATCATCAACCAAGTAAAAGGCATTACTAAGTCCACTCGAACCATCTTGGCCGAGCACGGAATATTTTCGGTCGAAGAATTGGCGAACGCCGATGCCGAGCAATTGGTCAAAATGGCGGGATTCAATAAAGCCAAGGCCATGCGCATGATTCGGGCGGCCAAGTATCTGGTGGGCGACATGGAAAAGGCGAGCGGCGCCCGAAGACTGCTGGACAAACGCGCGGAAGGTTCGGCCGAGGCCGGGAGCGAGGGCGAGGGCGCTGTCGGTTCCATCGATTTATCCGATGGCCAGCTTTATATCAATCGTGAGCTGAGCTTTTTGGAGTTCAACCGGCGTGTGCTCGAACAAGCCAAGGTCGAACACACGCCGCTTTTGGAGCGCCTGAATTTTCTTTCCATTTCCTGCTCGAATCTGGATGAATTCTTCGAGGTGCGCACCGCCGGTTTGATTCAGCTCGCCGATTTGGGGGCGACCCAAACCGAGCCCGATAGTCTCGCGCCCCAGGAAACATTGGCCGCGATCAGCGCGCGCGCCCACGAGCTGGTGGCCGAGCAGTATCGGGTATTGAATCAGGTGATGTTGCCTTTGTTGGCGGAACAGGGCATCCGATTCGTCCGCAGGAGCGAATGGAATCCCTCCCAGCACGCTTGGCTCAAGAAGTATTTCGAGGAGGAACTGCTTCCGATCCTGAGTCCTATCGGCCTGGACCCGGCGCATCCGTTTCCGCGCATCCTGAACAAGAGCCTGAACTTCATCGTGCCGTTATCCGGCAAGGACGCTTTCGGGCGCGATATCACGCTCGCCATAGTGCAAGCGCCGAGAGCCTTGCCTCGTATCATTCAGCTGCCGCAAGGCGAAACCGAGAGCGGCCCGTACGATTTCGTGTTTCTTTCGTCCATCATTCATGCCTTCGTCGACGATCTGTTCTACGGCATGAAGGTGCGCGGCTGCTATCAGTTTCGGGTGACGCGCAACAGCGAAATGTACCTGGACGAGGAAGAAGTCGACGATTTGCTCCGCGCCTTGGAAGGCGAACTGAGCACCCGCAATTACGGAGACGAAGTGCGGTTGGAAGTGGCCGACAATTGTCCGGATGAGATCGTCGAGTTTTTGCTGAGCCAGTTCGGACTCACCGAGGATCGGCTTTACCGGGTGGACGGCCCGGTCAACCTCAGTCGCACCCGTGAAGTCTACGATTTGATCGATCGGCCTGATCTCAAATATCCCCTGTTCACGGCCGGATTCCCGGGCCAGCTCGCCGGAGGACGGGATATCTTCGAGGCGATCAAGAAACAGGACATCCTGCTGCATCATCCTTACGAATCTTTCACGCCCGTCATCGAACTGATCCGGCAGGCCGCCGACGATCCGCATGTGGTCGCCATCAAGCAGACCCTGTACCGTACAGGTCCGAATTCGCCGATTGTGGACGTTCTCCTCAAAGCCGCCCGCGCCGGCAAGGAAGTCACCGTAGTGGTGGAACTTAGGGCGCGTTTCGACGAGAAGGCCAATATTTCGCTGGCAACGCGCTTGCAGGAGGCGGGCGTGCAGGTGGTCTACGGCATCGTCGGATACAAGACGCACGCGAAGATGTTGCTGATCCTCAGGCGCGAGGGGCGGCACCTGCGTTATTACACCCATCTCTCTACGGGCAATTATCACCCGCGCACGACCCGGCTCTATACCGACTATGGGCTATTGACCGCCGACCAGGAACTTGGCGAGGACATCCGCCGGGTGTTCGTCCAGCTCACCAGTCTGGGCAAAGTCGGGAGGCTCAACAAGCTGTTGCAATCGCCGTTCACTTTGCATCAGACCCTGCTCAAGAAAATCGACCGCGAAATCGAGCATGCGTTGGCCGGCCGTCCCGCTCGCATCATCATCAAGGTGAATTCGGTGGCGGAGCCGCAGTTGATCCAGGCGCTTTACCGCGCTTCCATGGCCGGGGTGGAGATCAAGTTGATCGTCCGCGGAATCTGCTGTCTTCGCCCTGGAATTCCGGGCGTCTCGGAAAACATCGAAGTCCGCTCGATTATCGGGCGATTTCTGGAGCACAGCCGGGTCTACTGGTTCGAGAACGGCGGGCATCCGGAAGTGTATCTCACGAGCGCCGATTTTCTGCCTCGCAACATGTTCCGTCGCGTCGAGATCTGTTTTCCCATCGAGAACAAAAAACTGGCCGACCGCATTCGGGCCGATTTAGACCTTTATCTCCGGGACGACAGCCAAGCTTGGTTGCTGGCTTCCGACGGAAGCTATCAGCGCCCGCAGCCCGATAATCCGCGCGGTATTCAAGCGCAGTCCGTTTTGCTGGAGCAATTGAAGAAAGTGAGTTGAAAGAGGACTGATTCCAAATCGCTTTCAATATTAAATTTTGTAGGGTGGGTTAGGCGCGCATTACACGGAACCGGCAAAGTTCCTTCGGCGTTTCCGCGCGCCGTAACCCACCGGGCAAGGCCGCGGAACCGGTGGGTTACGGCGCGTAGAGAGCCCTGCGGTCACGGAACGGTTCGTGGCGGTGCGCGCCTAACCCACCCTACAATTAATGTTCACTCGAAAGCCGAATGGAATAAGCTCAGGACAGGCTTGTCCTCGGGGCACTCGTGACGCGTCTCGCACACCCTCTCAGAGATAAGTCAGTTCGATCCCGGCAGCGCCCAGATTGCCGGCTTCCTGCTCCAGGTCGGCGGCGGTTAGGGGGTGATTCTCCAGCCATTGGCTCGGGAATCGTAGATCGACTCTGGAATCGCTGAAGCCGAATGCGATATCGGGAGGCGGATTGCCGTGCCGGCTGCGGTTCAGAACGATGGCGAGCCGCAGCAGCACCGCCAGAGGCCGTGCGGCCTCATTCCACGGTGGAGTCAATTCCTTGAAATACTTGAGGTGGAATTTCCGCCGGTGGACACGCACCAGGGTGGCCAGCAGCACCTGATCCTGGCGGGAAAAGCCGGGTAAGTCGGCGTTTTCGATGATGTAGGCGCTATGCTTGTGATATTGGCTATGAGCGATATCGAGGCCGATTTCGTGCAAGCTCGCCGCCCAATTCAACCATTGTTCGGCCGCTTCCCGATCAATGCCGCCGATCGATGGAATCTGGTCCAGAAACGATTTCAGCGTCTCCTGAACACGGCCGACCTGCTGCAGGTCCACGTGATAGCGGGTCGCGAGCGCCGCCACCGTTCGACTCCGAATATCGTCGTTGTAAATCCGGCCGAGGAGATCGTACAGCAAGCCTTCCCTCAAGGCGCCATCGGAAACTTGCATCTGCTGGATGCCCAGCGTTTTGAAAGTCGCATGCAAGATGGCGAGGCCACCGGCGAAGATCGGATAACGGTCCGGGTTGAGGTCCGGGAATCCTGATTTGTCGACCCGTCCGAGACTCAAGAGCGTATCGACCAGCCGGTCTAGCCCATCCCGAGTAATGCCGTCCTTGCTCCACCCGCGGCCGACCAATATTTTTCGGATCGCCCGCGAAGTTCCGGAGGCGCCTACGGCTTCGTCCCAATGGTCCTTGTGAAAGGTATATTCAAACGGCTCCAGTTCATGTTGAGCCGCGATGACCGCATTTTTGAAGCGCTTGCTGGTGATCTTGCCGTCGGAGAAGTGAGCGAGGCTCATGGATACGCAGCCCATCCGCAGGCTTTCCTTGCGAAGCGGGACCTTGTCCACGCCGATGATGTATTCGGTGCTGCCACCGCCGATGTCCATCACCAGCCGCCGCTTGCCGTCCGTCGCCAGGCTTTGTGCGACGCCTTCGTAGATCAGCCGCGCTTCCTCGATACCGGATATGATGTCGATCGGATATCCCAGCACTTTTTCGGCTTGGATCAGAAACTGGCCGGCATTGCGCGCCGTACGCAAGGTATTGGTGCCCACCGCTCGAACGCATCCCGGCGGCAGATCCCGAAGCCTCTGGCCGAAACGATCGAGACATGCCAGCGCCCGCTGCTGCGCGTCTTGGGTCAGATGACGCTGGGCGTTGAGCCCCGCGCCGAGCCTGACCATCTCCCGAAGCCGATCGACGACGATCAGCTCTCCGGCCCGGAGCTTCGCGACGACCATGTGAAAACTGTTGGAACCGAGGTCCACGGCTGCGACGTGCTCGGGAGGGTGTTTTTGCGATTGACTCATGGAACCGTAGGAAGGGTAAGAGGAGAATTTAAGAGGGGTGGTATTTGTTACAATCTTGCGGTTATCGAGAGGCCCGGCGCGTGATTTCAAAGTCGGGGATTCTCGCGTCGCAGCCGTATTTTTACAAATATTGCCGGCAAAAACAGCCAGAAATGAACGCCCTTTCCATTCGTAATCTGCGGAAAACTTATAAGAACGGCTTTGAAGCCCTGAAAGGCATCGATCTCGATGTGAAAGCCGGAGATTTCTTCGCGCTTTTGGGGCCCAACGGCGCCGGGAAGTCGACTACGATCGGCATCGTCAGTTCCTTGGTCAGAAAGACCAGCGGAACGGTCGAAGTCTTCGGTCATGATCTGGATAAAGAGCGGGAGGCCGCCAAGCGCTGCATCGGCCTTGTGCCGCAGGAAGTCAATTTCAATCAGTTTGAAAAGGTTTTGGATATCGTCGTCAACCAAGCCGGATACTACGGCATTCGCCGGAAAGAGGCGTTGCAGCGCGCGGAAGAATGCTTGACTCAGCTCAGCCTATGGGACAAACGGAACAGTGTGTCGCGCCATCTTTCGGGGGGCATGAAACGGCGCCTGATGATCGCCCGGGCCCTGGTCCATTCGCCGAAACTTCTCATTCTCGACGAGCCCACGGCTGGCGTGGATATCGAGATTCGCCGCTCGATGTGGGAGTTCCTGCGGAAAATCAACCAGGAAGGCACCACGATCATCCTGACGACCCACTACCTGGAAGAAGCGGAAAATCTGTGCCGCCACATCGCCATCATCAATCACGGACACATTGTCGAGCACAATGCGATGGCGGATCTATTGAGAAAGCTTCACACCAATCGTTATATCCTCGAGCTGAGAAACCCCGCGCCGTTCGCTCCCACGGTCGAAGGCTACCATCTGGAGCCGCTCGAAGACCATACCTTGGCCGTGGACGTGCCCATGGATCTGGGGTTGCACGGCTTGCTCGATCAGTTGGCCGCGCAGGGCATGGAAGTGGTCAGTCTGCGCAATGCGGCGAATCGCTTGGAGCAGCTATTCATTGATTTGGTGGAAAACCAGCGTATAGACCCGGCGCGAAAAACCGCCTGACCGAGTTGTCCGACATACATCAATCACATGCATCACCTCATTGCATTTAAAACGATTCTTTTCAAGGAAATTCACCGTTTCGTCCGCATCTGGCCGCAGACCATCCTGCCGTCGGCGATCACCACCTCGCTTTATTTCCTGATTTTCGGGACCTTGATCGGCGGGCGGGTAGGGCCGATGGCCGGGATGTCCTACATGGACTATATCGTGCCGGGCGTCATACTGATGTCGGTCATCACCAATGCCTACGGCAACGTCGTGGCGTCGTTTTACTCCACCAAGTTCCAGCGGAATATCGAGGAGTTGTTGATCTCGCCGATACCCAACTGGATCATTCTGGCAGGCTACGTCGGCGGGGGGATAGCCCGCGGGTTGGCGGTGGGCGGCGTGGTGGCCATCGTCGGGATGTTTTTCACCGATGTACGGCCGGCTCATCCCGGTCTCATCGCGGGCGTGTTCTTCATGACCGCGGCGCTGTTTTCGCTGGCGGGGTTCATCAATGCGGTTTACGCCAACAGCTTCGACGACATCTCTATCGTCCCGAATTTCGTTCTCACGCCGCTGGTTTACTTGGGCGGCGTCTTCTATTCCATCGAGCTGTTGCCCGAATTGTGGCGGAAGGTGTCCCTGGCGAATCCGATTCTCTATATGGTCAACGCCTTTCGTTACGGATTCGTAGGGATCTCCGACGTGGATATCCGGACTGCTTTCCTGATCATCGGCGGCTCGATTTCGATCCTCGTAGCCTGGAGCCTCGTCTTGCTCCGGCGCGGCACCGGGCTTAAGACCTAAGCTCAGCAATGGAAAGAGTTCTAAGAGCCTATCTCAGTAGGCCCAGTAGGCCGTTCGCCCTAAGCCTGTCGGAGGGTTTTGTGACGACTGGAATAGGCTCTAAACACCTATAAATTATTCCGCGCTCGTTGCGTCCATGGAGGACCCTCGGGATTTCAACACCGTGGCTCCTCCCCGATAGGGAACGATATTCGGCGTTCCACTCACCGCCGGTTCTTTTGGAAAATGATCGAGTGCCGGCGCCTTAATCGCCGTTCAGGAGCATTTGGCAGGCGCCAGGCATCGGGGGCTTCGGCGGCTCCGGCTTGGTCGGGCCCGGCGGGTGTTTTTGAAACCACCAGGAAAGGCTTGAATCGCAGCCGTCACCGGCCGGTAAGGGGGGCTGCCGGACGCATTCGGGGCTCTCGGCGGGGCAGGTGAGGCGAAGGTGGAAATGGTCGTGGTGGCCGTACCAGGGGCGGATTTTTCGTAACCAGCTGCGGTCTCCCCGAACCGTTCGGCAAAGTTCGCGCTTGATGTGCGCATTTACGAAGACCCGATCGATCTCGGGAATAGTCGCCGTCAGTTTCAACAGCCGCGCGTGCTGCGTACTCCAAAGCCGGCGATCCAACCCGTTCCCGGCGCGATTCAACAGGCTCGGGGCGGGAATGTTGGCGCGCCATCCGTCCGCATTCGAATAGAGGCCGGGATCGAGGTTGAACCAGACGTCGGCGTCGAGGCCGGTCTGATGGCTGCGGTGGCCGAAAGGCATGGGTCCCCCCCGCGCTTGAGAGAGATCGCCGACCTGAATCACCCCGATAGTTTCGTGGGCGCGCTTGCCCAAGGTCTGAATCGTCCGGATCAACGAAGGATGGCCGAAGTAGCGCTTCCGCTCCAAGTGCATGACGAGATAGCCATCGCCTTCCGTGGGCAGAGCGGCCGCCCCGCTGACGCAGCCGTTGTTGGTTTCGCCGATTGCGCGCGGAGGGCCTTTGATCGGGCCGGGAACCTCCGCCCAGGGATTAGCGAGAATAGCGCCGGGAACGGCAAAAAAAAGAATCAGTGCTCGTCGGATCGAACGCATGGCGGCCAGTGTTGGGAATGCGCGACAGCGAGACTTAGTCGCTGCCGGGGTTTTGTGCGACGCCGGAATCCTGCGAATTCAGCGTTTTGGAGTTTTCACCCAAAGGGAACCGACGCTTGGCGTTGATGACCCAGCCTTTGGCTTTGGCGATCTTGACGTCGTGTATTTCCTCTTCCAGGAGTAGGCGCTGGCGTTCCAAAGCGAGCAACTCGATTTCCCGCTTGAGCTGATTTTCGACATCATCCAAGGCTCCTGCCCGGCGGGTTTTTTCGGCCAGGTCGGCCTCCAGTTCCAACTGCTTCAAACGTGTCTCGTGGTGAATGCGCGCCTCGCGGAGACGCACTTCGCTGTCATACTGCTCGGCCGCGCGGGCTTCTTCCGTCGTCAATTCGGCGCGGACGTGCTCGGTCTCATGATCCCGTTGCGCCTTGCGCAGTTCGGCCTCGCGCCGAATCAATTCGAGCATTCGTTCTTCGTGCTCGAGCTTAAGTTTGCGTTCGTTCGTCTCGCGTTCGTAGTGCTCCCTCGCCAGCCTTTCGTTGAGCTGACGGCGGCGCCGGACCAACTCGAGATAGATGCCGTTGTGCTTGGCGTCGACGGTTTCGGCATACTCCTCGATATTATCCAGCTCGGCGAAAACAGTTCGGATCGTGCAGCGTGTGCGGCATTGAATTTCGCGCATGGCCAGCAGTTCGTTGGCGATGTTTTCGATGCGGCGCTCCATTAGAGCGTGGTTATCCTCGAATTCCGTCTGTTCCAATTGTCGCAACTCGTGTTCCGCCGCATCCTGCAACAGCGTTAGATAATTGGCTCGGATATAGGCGCCGAGGTTCGCAATGTGGTCGAGATGCTCGTGTGCGTATTTAATGGTTGGCTGGAAGCGGATCGACAACTCGGCTTCGATGGTGCAAAGGGTTCCCAGCCTCAGAGGTTCCAGAGGGATCTGCCAATCTTCGATTTTCAGCTCGTATACACGGTGGTAAAAACGCCGGATAAAGCGGTTTGGACGAGGAAACACGCGGCGGTAAGGGCCGAGAACGGAGACGACGATGCGGCGGTCGCCTTCGAAACCCGCTTCCCAATGCGAGTTGGAGTCGAGTGGGTTGTCCTCAAACATAACCTTTCCTCGTCAGGGTGTCTTTGAGCTCGCTCTCGTTGGCCGGTTCCCCGGGAGTTTCGGTTGTCTGCCGGGGCCTGATGCGCTCGGCGATGATCGGGTAGAGATTCGGGGCGAACTCCACCGATTTATCGTTTATCTTACGAAGATAACCCCGATTCAATAGAAACGCCACGGAAAACATCCGCGTCCAGTCGGAATAACGGCGGGCACGTTCCAGCTCGGTTTTCTCGATCACGAATTCCAATTCGTCATTCTTGTTGATGGTGAATTCGCCGAACTGGCGTAGTCCCAGATAGGCCAGTTCCTTTTCCTCTTCGGTAAGCGGGCCGGGCGCGGTGGATTCCAGCCGGTAGGAGAGGAACAGGATGAAGAAGTCCACCATGGCGGCGCAGGCCAGGGTAAACCAAGAGATGTTCTTCCACATGGCAAAGGACGGCGTGATGCCGAGGGAAAACTCGGCATAGGAGCCGAACCGGGGTGCCTCGATGGGTGGCGTACCATAGGTCGCGGCCAGGATTTCCGCTTCTCCTTGCAGACTCTGGAAGTTTCGGACCAGCCTTTCGTAGGCCTCGGAATTGTTTACCTGGAGCGAAAATTCCTGTAGGGAGCCTCTCACCTCGGACAAACGCTTTTCCAGGTTCTCGGAATACGTGTTCAGTTGTTTCAGCCTGGCTTGTTCGCTTTGCAGAATCTCGTTGTAAAAACCCCAGACTTTGCCCTTGCCTATCTGTCCCTGCATGCCCGGATGAGTGCCCAGGTAAGCCCGGGTGGCATCCTCCGACGCCTGCTCGACGCGCTTCTGTTGAGCCGCCGTGAGCTGGCTCTTGAGACCGACCACGCTTTCGATATAGCGGTTCGCGTCATGGACTACGCTGGTCTGTCGTTCGAGCAGGATGGCATCGCGCTGGGAAAATTCGTAAAACCTGAAATAGGCGAACGATATCGATATGGTCAGAGCCACTAACAGCGACAGCACCACGCTGAGATAGCGCAAGCGATTGGCGCGCCAGCGCATGCCGGCCAGTTCCAAAGTACAAATCACGATCATGGATTGCACGGCGATCGTCATGATCAGCGCGATCCACTGAGGAATGAAATAGCTGAGGCCATAGCAGGTGTTGTATCCCTCTGCAACGCTGAGCAGCAGGACGATCGGGATCGACAAAACGCGCAGTACGCCGATGAAGGTACTCTGAACGGCATTTAACAATTGGCCTATGTGCCAGGTTGTTTTGATCATGGGGCGTAGCCTTTGGCGCAGATGTTCTGCCGTTCGGATTTTATCGAGGGTTGATGGTTGAGCAATTTTCCCGGCATCGGTGTCGAAACGGTAAGAGTGGTTGGGGGCGGGCGCGTTTCCGGCTTATCCTAGAGTCTGACTCATGCATTTGTGAAGATGTGATTTTTATGGGAATGTTTTGGATCACGATAGTGCTGGTGGTTGCCATTATTCTCGGTAATCTGATGATTCTGCTTCGAACCGCGAAAAAGCCCAAGATCCCCGATTCGGTCAAGCCAAAGCCTTACAAGGACGATGACGAGAACTGGTGAGAGCTTAAGGGAGCTCTGATTGGGCCCTTCGACAGGTTCAGGACGAACGGTAACGTATCGATTCCGTTCGTGGTGAGCCCTTCGACTCGGCTTAGGACAGGCCCTTCGACTTGGCTCAGGACAGGCTTGTCGAACGCTCTCCTGAGCCTGTCGAAGGGGCATGAGCGGAATCCATCTGTTCACGGCTTCCTTGAAGAAGCTACCGAGTCTTTCCCCTGATGGCGCAGCGGGATGGGTACAAATTCGCCGGGAGCCGAAAGCGACAAATGAAGTTTGCCGTGAGGCCATGGGTGGTCTTAGTACTACAGTCGCAGTTATGGTGGACGACCACGACAGCGGCGTCGGTAATGGCACTGCCTGGCGCGCCACTGATGACGGCGCCGCCAGAGTGACCAGGCCAGCACATGCGCCGCCTCGGGACGCCGGGTCCAGAGCACGTGGACCAGCAAGCGGCGGACTTCCGGGGCAGTAAATGGGATCAAGCCGGCCTCAGTGCCCCTTTTTTCGCTTGGGTGCTCATAGCCACCAAGAAC